>DAOUHX010000424.1:0-180089 GCA_034428395.1 Caldilineaceae bacterium | reverse complement strand
TTCCATTATCTTGAAATGGGCTATGCTTCGGCCATGGCTTGGCTGCTGTTCATGTTTACTCTGTGCGTAACGCTGATCATCTTCCTTTCGGCGCGCATGTGGGTCTTTTACGCCGGGGGGGAAGAGTAGAATGGCGGTAGAAAGCGGTTCGGTCCGGATGGCCGACGACCACGCCAGGCGGATCATGGTCAAGCGCATACGCGGCATCGTTCGCAGCGTCCTGATCCACGCAAGTTTGATTCCCGCGGCATTTGTATTCACTTTGCCCTTCTTGTGGATGCTTTCGACCTCACTAAAGCCGGACGTCCAGTTTTACGCCTATCCGCCGGTCCTGATCCCAAGCCCGTTTCAGTGGTCCAACTACCCCGACGCGGTAACGTTCATAACATTTTTCCTCTACCTTCGGAATACGCTGACGATTGCCGTGCTGGCCACCGTCGGCGTTCTGATTTCCTCCTCTTTGGTGGCGTACAGCCTTGCTCGCATCCCCTGGCCGGGCCGGACCTTTCTTTTCATTCTGACGGTAGCTACGCTGATGCTGCCCTTTCAGGTCACGATGATTCCCCTGTTCATCGTATTCAAGAACCTGGGCTGGGTGAACTCATGGTTGCCGCTCATCGTGCCGCACTGGTTCGGCGGCGCGCTGTATATCTTCCTCCTGCGGCAGTTCTTCATGACCATCCCAATGGAGCTGTCGGAGGCGGCCCGCATTGACGGCGCAAATGAGCTCAAGATCTACTATTCGATACTCCTTCCTCTCTCCAAACCCGCCCTGGCTACGGTGGCGATCTTTGAGTTCATCGCTCGCTGGCGAGACTATATCGGGCCGCTCATTTACCTGAGCGACCAGGAACAGTACACACTTTCGCTGGGAATCTACGAGTATCAGACGCAGTACGGGGCCGAGTGGGGCCTGTTGATGGCGGCCTCTGTTCTGATTACTCTTCCCATCATCATGCTCTTTTTCTTCCTGCAGAAAACCTTTGTACAGGGCATTGCGCTGACTGGCATCAAGGGTTGAGCCGGTCCCACAGCCGGCCGCTTTGGGCACTTTCCTCAGTTCGGCAAATCTGAGATACTTTAGAGATGAACGGACCGGCCAGAGCCGCTTCCTGCTTTTCATGACCCCGGCGGAGGCGATGTCAACATACTTGAGGATACACAGATGACGATTCGACTCGCATTGATCGGTTGCGGGAGCATTTCGCGACGCCATGTTCTATCGATGCAGGACTTGCAGCTGCGCGGGCGCGGCGACTTTGTCGTTTCGGCAGTTTGCGACTCCAACCAGGAGGCGGCGACCGAGCGCGCCGATATGCTAGAGGAGCTGCTTGGCGTCCGTCCGGCGATCTTCCCGACATACCAGGCCGTAATCGCCGAGGCCGAGGTCGACGCGGTGGACCTGTGCCTGCCGCACGGCCTTCACCACGGCGTCGCCGTGGACAGTATGGAGGCCGGTCTGCATGTCCTGTGCGAAAAGCCGCTCGGTATAACGGTCAAGGCCTGCCGGCTGATGGCCGAGACTGCCGAGAAAACAGGCAAGGTGCTCTCGACCGCCGCGCCGCACCGCCGGCACCCGGGCCAGCGAACGGCGCGATGGATTCTCAACGAGTCGGGCCTGATTGGCAGCCCACAAAGTTTCTTCCATTCTTTTCGCAGCGCCACAGTTCTGAAGCGGCACGAACAGGAGCCGGCAAAAGGGCCGGATCCGGCATCGCTATGGGCCGAAAAGTCGCGGTCGGGCGGCGATCAGAGGCCAGAGCACATCCGCTGGCGCCAGGACCGTCTGATGTCCGGCGGCGGGCCGGTGTTGGACAGCGGATTCCACTACTGCGACTCATTGCGCTATTACCTCGGCGAGGTCGACAAAGTCTATGCGGAGCTACGCGCGGTGAAATCAGGGAAGCCGCTGCCGTTTACCGAGGCGCCGGAGGATACGGTGTTCGTCACGTTTGCCTTCAAGAGCGGCGTAACCGGCACTTGGGCGTGGAGCGTAGCCGCCCCGGGCGAGGAGGCCTACGACGTCACGTTCTACGGGACGCGGGGCTCGCTGCGGGAAACGACTAACGCACCGTTCTCGATATTTCACCTCTTTCAGCGCACTTCTGAGTTTAGAGAGACGGCGCGCCTCACCGGCGCAGACGGTACGATCTATTCGATGGAGCGGCTCGTAGAGATGCATCGCGCCACTTTGTCCCCCGAAGAAGAGGAGTTCCTCTATCCTGGCGGCGCAACAGACGGCTTTTCGGTGGAGATCTGGGAGTTCCTGGAGTTGCTGCGCGGCAACCGCGAAGCGCCGGAAATCGACGGCTGGGAGGGGATGCGTTCGATCGCCCTGGGCGACGCGATCTATGAGTCTGCGTTGACCGGTGAGGCGATACGTTACGAAGACGTGCTGAGCGGGGCCCGTTCCTCCTACCAGGACCCGATCGATGCCCACTGGGGCCTTACCGAATAGGCCAGTCCCTTGATGAAATCGGAATCTATGGCAGGGCCGGGGAGCAGGGCGGCGCGATCCCTGCATCCCGCACTGCCGGAGAGTGTTGGGATCGGGGCGGACCCGACCAAAGTGACTGCGTGAGCCGCGGAATCAGTGCGGCCTGGTCCATGATACAGCCGCGCTAGGGGTCGGAGGAGGCATCTGTGAAATCGGCATCAAGGATGATTCGCAACCTATTGACTCCGATTGCAAAGAGGGCTCTGCTGACGTGGGAGCACCTGGAATCGGGCATTAGTTTTGACTTGACGTCACGCGACGTCAGGGCAAATCCCTACGACCTGTATGAGCGCTTGCGCCAGAGAGACCCGGTCCACCGCATGAGGCTTATCAACGCGTGGGCCATGACCGGGTACGAGGACGCGGAGGCCGTTTTGAGGGACCACAGGCGGTTTTCAAGCGGGGAAAACAAGCTTGAATATGCACCGTATAGGACGATGCTGGACCTCGATCCGCCCGACCATACGCGGTTGCGTTCACTGGTATCCAAGGCCTTTACGCCGAGGTCGGTGTCGGCGCTCGGCCCGCGTGTCGATCAGATTGTGGAGGACCTTTTGGACGGCCTTGCCGGCAAGGGGCGATTCGACCTGATCGGCGAGTTTGCCTTTCCCTTGCCGGTCATCGTTATCGCCGAGATGCTGGGTGTTCCGGCAGAGGACCGCGATCGGTTCAATGTCTGGTCAAACGATATTGCGCTGGCGGTCGAACCGGTCCTCAACGACGAAGAAATAGAGCGGGTGGAGCGGTCCTCCGCCGAAATCGTCGAATACTTCGAGGAGATCATTGCGCTCAGGCGGCAGCAGCCCCAGGACGACCTTCTCAGCGCTCTGCTGGCCGCTGAAGAAGAGGGAGACAGACTTTCCCATGACGAGCTCATTGGGACGCTCATGCTGCTGTTGGTGGCGGGCAATGAAACGACCCGCAGCCTGATCGGGAACGGGATGCTGGCGCTTCTGAGGAATCCGGACCAGCTCCGACGGCTGCGGGACCATCCCAATCTCCTGGACAGCGCCATCAATGAGCTGCTGCGCTACGACAGCCCCGTCCAATTCATCATACGGGTTGTGCTGGAGGACATGGAGTTTCAGGGGCGGCAGTTTCGGGCAGGGCAGAAGGTCCTGGTTCTGGTCGGGGCGGCGAATCGAGATCCTGCCGTCTTTTCGGACCCTGGGATGCTGGATATAGGCCGCGAAGAAGAGAGTCACATCTCCTTTGGACGCGGCATTCACTACTGTCTTGGCTCGCCGCTGGCGCTGTTGGAGGCGCGGGCCGCCTTTGCCGGCCTGCTCGCGCGCTTTGCTTCGATTCAGCTTGTTTCCGAGCCCGAATTCAGGGACCAGATAGTGCTCCGAGGCGTTGAAGATCTCTGGATCGAGGTCGACTGAGAGAGTTCGCGCCATTCGGCAGATTCCGAGGCTTTGTAGATTGAGGCAGCTGCCTGTTGAATGAGAGAGCGTCCAGGCCGTAAGGTTGCGAGCGCGGCGCACGGAGTCCAGGTTTGCCGCAGCCCAGAGGTGACGTGAAAGATCAGGCAAGTCGAAAACGAGTCCGGGAACTCACCCGCCAGGAGGGATTGCATGTCCATCGCCATGACGCCGCAGCAGCGGGAAGATTTCGATGTCAAAGGGTTCATCGTACTGGAGGAGTTCCTTGCGGCGGAGGAGTTGACGCGGCTTTTGGATGCCGTGGATGAGGTTGCAGCCCGCGTGAGGAGGCAGGAGGGGCTGGGGCCGAACGACCCCTTTGCCGTGCGCAACGCGCTGGCCCACCACGAGGCCTTTCTCGATCTGATCGATCATCCGCGCATGTTGCCGCTGGTCGTGGACGCGATCGGCTGGAACATCCAGATCCGTACCACGCACCTCGATTGCCGGCCTCCCTATCCTGCAGACCTGCAGGCGGGCGCGGTGGGGTTGGGCGACGGCGCCGACAATGAAGTCGGGTACCGCAACGTTTTGTGGCACCCAGACCTCGCCAGCGACTACCTCTTCATGGCGCCCTCCCTGGATGGACGGCTGCCGTTCATGGAGATCAAGGTGTTCTACGTCCTCTCCGATTTGAGTGAGCCGCAAAGCGGCAACCTCTGGCTGGTGCCGGGAAGCCACCTTCGGTCGCCTGACGAGCTGGCGGAAATGGGGAGGAGGGTTGATCCGGCTGAAGCGCTTGAACTGCGCCTGCGGCCCGGTGCGGCCGTGCTCTGGCGGACCGCAGTCTGGCACTGCGTCGGCCCCAATGTGTCCCTCCGCACGCGTAAGATCATGCACGTCGGCTACCATTACCGCTGGCTGCGGCCGACCGACTACATCAGCCAGGACCAGGCGCTAATCGAGCGCAGTTCGCCGATCCGTCAGCAACTGCTCGGGGCCCTGCCCGGCAGCGGTAACCCCTTGGGGGACGATCCGGAAGTCCATCCCTCCTCCCAGTATTGGATCACAAAGGACCCGGACGACGTTCCGCTGCGGGCCTGGGCGGCAGCACAGGTCGATAGCCTGCAGACGCAATTGGACTGACCTACATCCCCTGAAGGACGAGGACGAAGGCACGAGCAATGGGATCGGGAAACGATGTTCGGGCGATCAGAGAGCGGGTATTCGCTGACCTGGGCCTTTACCAGGAGGTCTCGGGACTATTCGACGGCCGCTGGGGTATGGGTGCGCAGGGCCGCCGGCTGGCAGTGCACTCGCCGATTGACGGGGCGCAGTTGGCCGACGTCGCAGTTGCCTCGGAAGAAGACTTCGGTCGCCTGATCGAGAACGCCTGGGCTTCCTTTCGCGAGTGGTCGCGTATTCCGGCGCCGAAGCGGGGCGAAGTCGTGCGCGCGATCGGCGACCGGCTGCGCCGGCACATGGACAGTCTAGGGCTGCTCATTGCGCTTGAGGTCGGGAAGACGCCGATAGAGGGAAGGGGCGAGGTGCAGGAGATGATCGACATCTGCGACTTCGCCGTCGGTCTCTCGCGCCAGCTCTACGGCAAAACGATGGCCAGCGAACGGCTTAACCACCGCCTCTATGAGCATTGGCATCCCCACGGCGTTGTTGGCGTCATCACAGCCTTCAATTTCCCTTGCGCCGTCTGGTCCTGGAACGCCTTCATTGCCGCGGTCATCGGAAATGTCGTCGTGTGGAAACCGTCCCCCGAGGCCGCGCTCACCGCGATCGCCGTGACGAACATCATGAACGAAGTGCTCGACGATCACGGCCTGCCGCCTATATTCTTTCTGGCCGTGGACGAGAGCGGCGAAATCGGAAAGTGCATGAGCCGCGAACTGCGGTTGCCTCTGATCTCTTTCACCGGATCTGTCTCCACGGGAAAAGAGGTCGCCGCCGCGGTCAACGCGCGCCTCGGTCGCACGATTCTGGAGTTGGGCGGCAACAACGCGGCCATTGTCACCCCGGACGCGGACCCGGAAATCGCACTGCGCGGCGTCGCCTTCGGCGCGCTGGCCACGGCCGGACAGCGGTGTACAACGACGCGACGGCTCATTCTGCACGAGAGCCTCTGTGACAGCTTCATTCCTCGTCTCGTCAGCGCATTTTGCGCGGTGAAGGTCGGCAACCCGCTGGAGCCGGATGTGCTGGTGGGGCCGCTGATCAACCGCGGGGCCGTCGATTCCTACTGCGCGGCGATCGGGCAGGCGCAGGCCGGGGGCGGCACCGTCCTGGCAGGCAACGCCGTGGAGACGATACCCGGCCTCGAAGCCGGCCACTATGTTGCGCCCACCATATTGGACGGCGTTCCGCCGGACGCCGAGGTGGTACGCACCGAGACCTTTGCTCCGATTCTGTACGTGTTGAGGTACCGGGCGTTGGATGAGGCATTTGCAATCCACAACTGTGTTCCCCAGGGTCTTTCCTCTGCCATATTCAGCAACAATCTGCGCGAAGTGGAGGCCTTCCTCAGTGTCGTTGGCAGCGATTGCGGACTAGCAAATGTCAATACGGGCACGGCAGGGGCCGAGATTGGAGGGGCGTTCGGAGGAGAGAAAGATTCCGGCGGAGGGAGAGAGAGCGGTTCAGACGCCTGGAAGGCCTATGCCCGGCGGCAGACGGTTACGATCAACTTCGGGCCCGACCTTCCCCTTTCGCAAGGCGTCACATTCGATGTAAGTCAGCAACAGTAGGCGCTAGTTGCCGGCCGGGAATTTGCGGCTTTGGGCCACAACGTGGACCCGCTCCACCGGCCCGCCTAAGGGGATGAGAATAGCGGCAAAGGTTGTCTCTCCGCCTACTGCCACGACGTTGTGGTCGGGGACGATCGTGCGACTGGCGATGACTCGATTGAGGGGATCGTAGGCGGTAAGTACCACCTGCACGTCGATCGCCTCGGCGGAACCTGTGTTGCGAATCGAGCCCCGGACCGTTAAGGCGGAGTATCGTTCCCCTTCCTGCGTCAAGTTCCCCACTTCAAGCCCCTGATAGTACCCACCCTCATAGGCAGGCAAGGCGCTTAGCGGATAGATGTGGTAGTTCTCGAACGACTCGGGGGCCTCGGCAAACAGCACGGCGAAAGGGGCAACCTCACCCGGTTTGACAAGATTAAGCATCACCAGGCTGTTCCCCTCGACCAGGGTTGTGCCCTGCCCGTCCAGAAGCTGTACGCCGACTCGCACCTGTTCCAGCGTCTCTACGCTCGTGTTCAGAACTTCGCCCATAACCCAGAGGCTGCCTAGGGGCGTATGGCTGAAGTGAAGATGCTGCATCTCAAACGGTAACGGCGTCGGCGTCGGTTGACGTTCGACAAGCACGCCGCCGGATGTAACCAGGCGCGGAATCACCAACTCCTGTCCTATCTGCAGGTTTCTGGGATCCTGGACGCTGTTGCGTTCTTGCAGGGAAGATACGGAGACGCCGAAACGGGTCGCGATGCTTCCCAAATTGTCCCCCGGTTCCACCCTGTAAACAATCGGCGTGGGCGTCGGCGTCAGCGAGGGAGTCGGCGACGGCATGAACGGCGCAGGCGTTGCGGTTTCAGGCGGCTTTAGGTCGGCGAACGGGACGATGGTTGCAGTCGGAGTGCCTTGCGGCGCTGGCGTCGGCGGCAGCGTAACGATTTGGCCGCACGCGGAAAGCAGCAGGAGCGCAATGGCGTATCCGAGCGCCAGTCCAGCCAGCCCTATTTCCCTCGAAGAAAACCACGCCATCAGGTTTGGTGTCAGATGCGAGAACGAACCACTCGGCCATCGAAGAGGGATACGGGTTCGCCATCGTCGGCGCGCCGAACGGATTGAGGCGCTGGTATTATATCACACCGCCCTGCCATTGCCGACATCAATCGGGTCGGATATACTACGTCGGCGTGTGCGGAAGACAGGGCATCCGGGCGTAAGCAGGAGAGGACTCTTGAAGGTCGCAATCCTTTCGGACAGCCACGATAACATCTGGAATCTTGATCAAGCGCTGTCCGCCGTCAATGAGGTCGGTTGTGAAGTGTTGCTGCACTGCGGTGATCTGGTTGCTCCCTTTATCGTTGCGCAGTTGGCGCAGGCCTTTGGCGGCCCCATCCACTGCGTAGAGGGCAACAACGACGGCGACGGACGTCTACAGCTTCAGGTGGCTGCCGAATTCTCCCAGGTATCGCTGCACGGTCCCTATGCCGAACTGGAACTGGGTAGTCGAAATATTGCTCTTATTCATTATCCGGAGCCGGCGCGGCGGATCGCACAGTGCGGCCATTTTGACCTCGTCTGCTACGGGCACGACCATCAAGCGAACCAAGAGCAGATCGGAGAATGTATCCTGGTAAACCCGGGTGAAGTGATGGGTCGATTCGGCGAGCCGAGTTGGGGCCTCTACGATACCGAGGCGCACAGGTATACGCGTCAGCCGTTAGGCGCTTAAGGGCCGCCTATCGGACTTTTCAAGTACTCCGTTGGCTCTGGAAGAATGAGCCCCCTGACAGTGAGCAATTCCCTTGTTTGAGTTGGTTTTCCTCGGTACTTCCGCCTCCGCTCCTACAGTTTACCGCGGGCTTTCGGCTGCCCTGGTTATGGTGCAGGAGCATCGCTTTCTGATCGATTGTGGGGAGGGAACACAGCGTCAGATCTTGCGCAGCGGCTTGGGATTCCGCCGGCTGGACAAGATCCTGCTCACGCACGGGCACCTGGACCATATACTGGGGCTGGGAGGGCTAGCCAGTACCCTCGGACACTGGGAGGCGCTGGACAGGCTCGACATCTACGGAGGCGCGCCGGCCCTTGCCCGAGTCCAGCGACTGATGGAGGTCGTCTTCGGTGCCGGCAACATTCCCAAGGCAGGCGTCAGCCTGAATCCAATCGATGAGGGAAGCATATTTGAAGGCAAGGGGTTCACGCTTTCGGCTTTTGCCGTCCCGCACAGGGGCAAGGGCTGTTTCGGTTTCACATTCGAGGAAAGAACGCGTTCGCCATTTGACAATCGGAAGGCGGAGGCGCTCGGCATTCCGGCCGGGCCCGAGCGCCGCGAGCTGGTTTCGGGGCGGCCGGTGACGCTGGCAAACGGGCGCGTTGTTCATCCGGAGGAAGTATTGGGCGAGCCGCAGAAGGGCGCCAAACTTTGCTTCGTGGGCGATGTTGCCCGCACCGGTCCCTTGCACAAAGTCGTCGCAGGGGCCGACCTGCTTGCCATCGAGGCGACCTATCTCGAGAAAGAGCGGGAGCTGGCGAAAGGCCACGGGCACATTACCGCCCGTGCTGCGGCGCGGCTGGCGCAGAAAGCCGGGGTGAAGAAGCTCGTTCTGCATCACATCAGCCGGCGCTACCATGCGCAGGCCGTGTTGGAGGAGGCGCAGGCCGTCTTCCCGGAGACTGTGGTCGCCGGCGATTTGGACCTTTTTCAAGTGCGAAGAGGAAAACCAATCGAGAGAAGGGCAGGACCCAAATATGTGGTTCGCTGACCCGAAAACGCGGGGTGATCAGGCCCTCAGTTGGCCGCCAGTCGCACTCTCGACGCTTCGAATGATGCGCCTGCGCAGGCGGGCGACCTCTTTTTCCTTCAAGCTGCGGTCCATGCTCTGATAGGTGACGCGATAGGCGAGAGACTTATGGCCGGATGGCAGGGAAGCCCCGCGATAGATATCGAATAGCTCTACTGCGGTAAGCATCGCACCCCTGTCCTGGCCCGCCCCTTCTACGATTGCGGCGCGCAGCCGGCTCTGCGTAACTTCCTCCGATACCATAAAGGCCAAGTCTTCTACAACTGGGGGATAGACGCTGATCGGCGCCATCTGCGAGATGCGCCAACTGGGTCGGACGAGCGGATCCAGGTCCAGTTCGGCCAGCACGACGCGTTCACTCCCCAAGCCAAAGGCATTGCGAACGCTTGGGTGCAGCTCGCCGACAACGCCGAGGCGCTCGCCCTGGAGCGAAATCAAAGCGCAGCGAGGCCCGAAGCTGGCTTCCACCTCCCCGCCGTCGCCGCCGCTTTCGGGATGAGCGATGTAGGCGGCATCGTCTTGCCCATAGCCCAGCCGTTCCAACAGCGTTTCGATGATTCCCTTCAGATCGAAGAAGTCGAATTGGTCGGCGACACCGTCAGACACGGGAGGAGCCCCCGCTGCAAGGCTGGCATCGCGCGGACCGCACAAGGCGATGCAGAGCCGGCGTACCTCAGCTGGCAGCGGAAGGTCTTCAACAGTGCCCGTGCGCTGGCTGGAGTCGGTCGCCAGCGGACGGTATGCCCGCCCGATTTCAAAGGCCGCCAGCCGCCCGGTGAAGCGGAGGTTGTAGGCCAGATTCTCCAATGCGCTTACGACCAGATTGCGGCGCATAACCCGCCGGTCCGGAGACAGCGGGTTGGTCAATTCGACGAAGCCCGCCGCGCTGCCTGCCTGGTTGGACCCGTCGGGCTCGCCGGGGGACGGGCGCCAGCCGGCTCCAGCGACCAGTTTGGAGTGGTTTTCCGGTGTCGTCAGCGTATGATTGACGGTGTCCTGCAGCCCGCACCCAACTAGAATGTCCCGAATATTCTCTTCCGTCTCCATCAAGGCATTGCGGCGCTGGGTCGGCAGCACTGTGTCAAGCAGTGTCTCGCCAATCCGATCGTATCCGACGACGCGTGCGACCTCTTCGGTCAGATCGGCAGGCACCGCAACGTCCAGTCGGTGCCACGGGGCGACGGCCTCTACGACCGGCTCATCTTCTTGGCGCGCCAGGCCGAAAGCCGAGCGTTTCGACGCCCCGGACGGCACGCCAGCCCGTTCAACTACCGAGAAATCCAGTCTGCGCAAGGCGTCGCTGATTTCGGCCAGAGACAGGTCCATGCCCAACAGGCGCTTCACATCGCTGCACGACGTGTAGACCGAAACGTGCGGCTGGGGGACCGGGTAGCTGTCGACGATTCCGGGCACGACGCGGCCGCCGGCAAACCGGCGCATCAGGTCGGCTGCGCGGCGGGCCGCAATATCGTTTAGCGTCGCCGGAACACCGCGCGTAAAACGGTGGCTGGCCTCGCTGTGCAGCCGCAACGCCTGTGAAGTGCGGCGGTTGTTGATGCCGTCAAAGGTAGCTGACTCGAGCAGGATGTTTCGCGTTCCTTGGTGTACTTCTGTTTCAGAGCCGCCCATTACGCCGGCAATGGCAATCGGGCCTGCCTTGTCGGTGATCAGAAGCATCGACCCTTCCAGTTTCCGTTTCTGACCGTCGAGGGTCTCAATCTCCTCGCCCTCGCGAGCAGTGCGGACGACTATGGTCGGGGACTCTTGGCCGACACGCTCCGCTCTCGCAGCCAGCAGATCATAGTCGAATGCGTGGAGAGGCTGGCCCAGCTCCAACATGACATAGTTTGTTATGTCTACGATGTTGTTGATCGGACGCATTCCCGCCTTCTTCAGGCGTTCCTGCATCCAGGCCGGAGAAGGTCCGACTTTGATGTCGCGGATGACGGTCCCAGTAAAGCGGTGACAGTACTGAGGGTCGTCGATCTCAGCGTCAAGGTAGGCTGAAGCCTCGTCATCGCCCTGCGAACCATCTTCGTCGCTGGGCAGATGTAGCTTCCCGCCTGTCAGGGCATGCACCTCGCGCGCAATGCCGCACATCGAAAGGCAGCGGGCCATGTCCGGCGTCAGATCGATTTCCAGTATTTCGTCACCCAGGTATTGGCGCAGCGGCGCGCCCACGGGCGCATCATCCGGCAGGACGAGAATGCCTTCGTGCTCTTCACTCAGTCCCAGCTCAAGCTCGGAGCAGACCATGCCGCGTGATTCTACGCCGCGAATCTTAGCCTTCTTCAACCTCTTGTGGGGACGGGGCCTCTCGTCGCTGTAGGCATCGACCAGGAGGGAGCCTTCGCGTGCGAAGGCAATCTTGACCGTGGGTAGATCTCCTGCCGCGGTGGATTGCCCGCGATACTGAAAGAGGTTTGGCGCGCCGGTTACAACACGCTGCGAATCCTCGCCTGCGGCGAGCGAGTCAGAGGGGCCCGAGTCGGTGCCCGGCGGCAGCCGGTGGCCGACATCCACGAGTACCAACCTGTCGGCGTCTGGATGGGGGGAGACTGCCAGCACGTGACCGACCACGAGCTTGTCCTCATCCCACCAGCTGCCGGTGTTGACGAGGCTCGCCTCTTCAAGACCGGCAAGCGTCAACCGTTCTGCCAGTTTGGTCGTTGGCAGGACTATATCCACGTACTCTTTCAGCCAAGACAAGGGGACAAGCATCACTCTCTCTCTGGACTATGGGCGCTGATGGGTACCTTTCATGAAACCGGGTCGACAAGAGAATTGCAGGTCATTCTAACAGACAAAGCATTGAGCCGGCAGAAATGCTACGGCTCGGCGCAGCCCATCAATGCATTGTAAACAAGGTCGTGCGCGAGCGACCGCCACAATCCCCAGCAACTGCGTTCAAGGTCTAGTGCCCGCAGCGACTGCGCCACCGTGCAAAGTTCTTCAACCGGAACGGTGCGGTAGCCCGAGACCTCTTCAGTGTCTGTCGGGCACAACTCTTCGCTGAGGCTGTCCAGATAGAAAATGTAACTTACAAAGGGAATGCCGGAGCCGTTGCTAACAAAGTTGCAGTCCAGAACACCCAGAAAGCGCCGCAACTCGACCTCCTGCCCCGTCTCCTCGGCGATTTCGCGAAACAGGGCGTCCTCAACCAGCTCGTCCCTCTCAATGCCACCGGTAGGAAGACGATAGATCGGCGTCACGTAGCGGTGCTTGGTATGCAAAAGGATTTCGCCGTTCACCTGCCGGATGGCGAAGACGACCTCCCCACGCCGGTCCGGATCCTTTTGCCCGCGATACTCGCGCATGTAGGCGTCCGTCTCTATGCAGAAATGGCGGCAGAGCGGCCTCCCATACCTCTCGGACAGGGACTTCAGTTCCTTAGGATCTATCTGGGTCGCTTCGAGGGAGTATCCGGGCATCGCTGCAACGCTTCGGTCGAGGTGGAGATCTTCCCGTTGTGGCTCTAGTCTCCGGCAATCCGCAACGCCTGACCGATGCGTGGAGGAGGCCGGTTCAGCGCTTTTCGAGTTCCTCGGCGATAAGGGATTGTGCCTCGGCGGGATCGAGAATGACACCGCCTCCCTCCGCGCCGCCGGCCTCTCCGACGCCCTTTGCCCTCATTTGCGGCGAGGCGATCAGCCGGTCGAGCCCCTGCACCAAGTCTTGCCTGGCCTTTCGTAATCCTTCAACTTCAACCAGATTCAGGCCGTATCGATTCTCGGGGTGGAGCAGCGTGTCGACAAGATCCAGCCCTATCTGCTGGCCAAGATGCGTGCTGCTGTGAAAGGTCTTCCAAGGGGCGTGGGCGATTCGCAAGAACTCGCGTCCGGCCTGTGTGCGCATTCCCTGTAGCTTGTAGGGTACAATCGTCCGTTCAAGGCGAATTGCGAGTTGCCACTCTGCGCCGAAAGGGGCCGTGATGTCTCGGCCCAACATGCAGTAGATCCGATCGACATTGCTGATCAGTTCAAACAGGGTGTCGTAGTCGACCCCTTCGGCCGGGCTGCGGCGAATCTCTGCGCCAACGTGGACAGGTAGTTCGGCCAGGATGCGGCCAACCAGCGCCCTCTCCTGTTCCAGGTCTTTGGTTGCGCTGACGAAGATACGAAGTTTCTCAGCCATCCTGGGTTTCTGCTCTGAAGGGGAAGTTCAGGCTGGGTTTTCGGAGTGCATGTCCCGAAGTGGACTGATTGCCGGGACGCAAGTTGAAGTTGAAGTTGAAGATGCCCTATTGTCGACGATCTTTTGCGATTCTACCAAAAACTGTGACCTCTTTGCGAATAGTTCTGGCATCCCGTTCAAGGCTTGACAACCTACAATGTGGCCGGACTTGCCAGCCCCTGCTCCACCTGCTGCCGCCAGTACTCAAGATCGTCCTTCACCATCAGGCGGGCAAGTTCGGCGAAGGACACTGTTGGTTCCCAGCCAAGCTTCCGGCCGGCTTTGGAAGCGTCGCCAACCAGAAGGTCGACCTCGGCAGGCCGGTAGAGACTATCGTCCTGGACGACAAACTCCTGCCAGTCTAGTTCGGCGTGTCCAAAGGCTACTTCCAAGAAATCGCGCACGCTGTGGGTCTCGCCGGTGGCGATCACAAAGTCATCAGGCTCTTCCTGCTGGAGCATCAGCCACATAGCCCGCACGTAGTCCGGCGCATAGCCCCAGTCGCGGCGGGAATCGAGATTACCCAGGCGCAGCTCATTGCTCAGGCCGAGTTTGATCTTCGCGACAGCGTTCGTAATCTTGTGGGTTACGAATTCGAGGCCGCGGCGCGGACTCTCGTGGTTAAAAAGGATTCCCGAGCAAGCGTAGATTCCGTAACTCTCACGATAGTTCACGGTAATCCAGTGGCCGTAGACCTTTGCCACCCCGTAAGGACTGCGCGGAAAGAAGGCTGTATCTTCGGTCTGCGGGACTTCGCGCACCTTTCCGAACATCTCACTGCTACTGGCCTGGTAGAAACGGATCGAAGGGTCGACGATGCGGATGGCATCCAAAAGACGGGTGACGCCGAGCGCCGTGAACTCACCGGTCAGAACAGGTTGCGTGAAGCTGGTCGGAACAAAGCTCTGTGCGGCAAGATTGTAGACTTCGTCCGGCCTGTAGTCCTGCAGAATACTAATGAGGCTCATTTGGTCCAGCAGATCGCCCTGCACGATCTCGATCTCCTGCTGGATGTGGCGGATTCGGTCAAAGTTTATCGTGCTGGTTCGGCGGACCATACCGACTACTGTGTACCCTTGCTGAAGCAAAAGCTCAGCCAGGTAACTTCCATCTTGCCCGGTAATCCCGGTCACTAGAGCTGTTGGCATCGTCCTATTCGAACCTCCCTAGCCTCATCAATAGTTGCATCAAGTGGAAGCAGTCCCAGGATCGCGACAGGCGGCTATCCGACTTATACAAGGACTCCGAAGTCCTCAACCATCCGCGGCTTCAGCATAGCGCGCGGGGTGGACGCCGGTGCGCTGCCGCCAGTATTGAAGCATGTCGGCCAGACTCTGGCGGATGTCGATAGTTGGACGCCATTCGGTGACCTCTACCAGCTTGGCAGGTTGGCAAACAGAACAAGCAACATCACTGGGCCGAAGCCTGTCCCGATCCAACTCTACTCTGATGTCAGCAGCGCTCAAATCTAGCAGAATCTCCAGGACGCGCCGGATAGAGTAGGTCTTGCCGCTGCCCACATTGTAGACTGCACCTGGCTTTCCGCGTAAAGTCGCCAGCCAGTAGGCGCGGACCATATCTCGTACATCGGTAAAATCTCGCTTGGCCTCAAGGTTGCCGACCTTCAGAACAGGCTGTTGCAGACCGGCCTCGATTTCGGCGATCTGCCGTGCAAAGGCGCTGGCGGCGAAACTGTCGGACTGGCCCGGACCGATGTGGTTGAAGCTGCGCACGCGCACAGTCTGCAGCTGATAGTTGAGCCAATACTGAAAGGCCATCAAGTCCTGTACGACCTTGCTGATGCCGTACGGGGAATTTGGCCGCAGAGGTGTTTCCTCGTCTACGGGCAGGTCGTCATTGCTGATCAGGCCATAGACTTCCGATGAGGCCACGACGAGGGCTTTTGCGGCGGGTGCATGGCGGCGCAGGGCCTCGAGCAAGTTCAGCTGGCAACTGATGTTCAGTTCATAGGTAGCCCAGGGCTGGTCCCAGCTGGCGCGCACGTCGCTCCATGCCGCCAAGTGAAAGACATAGTCAGGACGAACCTCCTCGACCACCTGTTCGATCCATGATGAGTTGCGGAGGTCGCCCCTGTGGAGATGCAATCTGTCCTGCAGATGCCTAATCCGCAGGTCGGCGCGGTGGACAGTTCCGTGGACCTGAGGCGCGGGCCCGTCCTGCGGCAAATCGGCGTGTTCCGCCGTGTGAGCTGTGGCTAAATTCAACAGGTATTCTGCCAGGACCGAACCGACAAATCCTGAGACACCGGTGATCAGAACGCGCATGGAGGAGGCCCTTCCTGGAAGCGGCATTATATCAGATTTCGTCCTTGCGGTGCGAATTTCGGCCGCAGCTTTTGGGCGTATAGAACACTGGCTGGCACACCGATCCGTCCGGACACGCGATGCTTGCTGACCTCGTCTACCGGCCGGATTCATATGCGTGACCCAGCCGCAGAAAACTGTGTACAGGTGGCCCCACCCGAAGGAAGAAATATAGTTTTTGGGCGCGGTTTAGCGAATTTTGGTCGCAGTGATATACTGCGCGCGATGCGCGTGTCGCCCTTTACGTACAAGAGAGCAGAAGAGATGCCTGAACCGATCAATTGCGCAAGGACAGTTTTTCCCGCCTGCATGGGAGTACGTCGGATGCCAGGTATGGGACTTTTCATCCTTTTCTTACTCCTGTCAGTTGCTGCGGCTTCGTGCAGCCGCGGGCAGGAGTTGAGGGCATACCTGGAAGCGAACCGTGCCGACCTGAACGTTCCTGCGTCCAATGACGATCGGACCATCGAGTTCAGAATAGAGCCCGGAACCTTGGCGCGCGACATCGCCGATCAGCTGCTTTTGGCAGGGCTGGTAGGCGATTCCAAGCTGTTTGAGGCTTACGTGCGTGCAGTGGGAATGG
The DNA here is from genome assembly GCA_034428395.1 of Caldilineaceae bacterium. GTDB lineage: Bacteria > Chloroflexota > Anaerolineae > Caldilineales > Caldilineaceae > Bin5. The sequence goes on along the minus strand of DAOUHX010000424.1, from coordinate 163,603 downwards.
ACCAGGACCTGAAGGCCGGGACTTTCTTCCTGCGCGCCAACATGACCCCGGTCGAGATCGCAGAAGTTTTGAGCAGTGACCTGGCCGTCGGTATCCGTGTGACCATCCGGGAAGGTTGGAGGCTCGAACAGGTGGCCGACTTTCTCGATGCAGAGGGGAGAGTGTCAGGCGAAGCCTATCGACGCATCGCGCTAGGTCCTGACCTCCGCGCGCTTGAGGATGCGATTCTCGCGCTGAACGGCGCGGGCGGACAGGGCAGTTCGAAGACCTGTTGCGAGGAGGTCCAAAAAAGATGGCCGTTTTTGGCGTCCCTGCCTCCGGGCGCAAGCCTGGAAGGCTATCTCTTTCCCGCGACCTATATCCTGCCGGCGGAGGGGCCGGATGCGGCGGGCCTCATATTAAGGCAGTTGGATGCATTTGGCGAGCGAATGGCGCCGCTTCACGAGCGGGCTGCAAACGGCAGAAGTCCGGCTCTGACCCTGCACGGGGTCCTGGTGCTGGCGAGTATTGTCGAGCGGGAGGCTGTCGTGGATCTGGAGCGGGCCGCCATCGCAGGTGTGCTCGTCAATCGCCTCAATGCGGGTATGCGGCTCGAGGTAGACGCCACCGTGCAATACGCGATGGGTTACCAGGAGGAGAGCGGCCAGTGGTGGAAGACGCCTGTGTTCCTGGAAGAGTACCAGGGCGTTTCCAGCCCATACAATACCTACCTGGAAGCGGGCCTGCCGCCCGGCCCGATCGCCAGCCCCGGTGAAGACGCCTTTCGCGCGGCGTTGAATCCGGAGCAGCACGACTTCTACTATTACGTGGCCACGCCCGACGGCAGCGGCGCGCACGCATTCTCGAAGACTTTTGCCGAACACGCCGAAAATGTGCGTCGTTACCTGGGTCGGTAAAGACCAGCGCGTGACGCGATGCACACGAGTCGGTCTCGCGATTACGGCTCAGATTGACGCTGTAAAGGGATCTCTCTACAATGAACGTCCGGGTCGGTGGCGGAACGGCAGACGCAGCGGACTTAAAATCCGCCGGGGTGAAACCCGTGTGGGTTCGAATCCCACCCGACCTACCTGCATTGCGGGCAGTGTTTCGCCCGGCATGGAGCGCAGGCTCTATAGCCCGGAGCCGGCGGTGTCACTCATTTCCCTCTTCGGGGGCGGCCGCGGACTCATGCAAGTTTCACCTGGTTGGAGAACGCCCTTCTCGGTGATGAAGCCAGTTACCAGGTCGAGCGGTACCGTTTCCAGGGGCGGATAATTCACCTCCAGCAACTTCATATTCTTCAGCTCGCAGGTGCCAGCAAGCGGTTCTAAGAAGGCCCGCCGCGGCTGCGCGTCGGGCGCTCCTGTGGCGGCCGCCTTGGTCAGATCTGTCACCGGGTAGAACGGGACCCCGTAGGTTTTGGCTACGATTGCCGTCGTCAGCGTTCCGATCGTGTTGGTAAAGGAGCCGTCGGCGAAGAAGGTCTCGACGCCGACCAGGACGGCGTCGCACAATGGCATCGCGTGGGCCAGCGCGGCGTCGGGGATGAGGCGCAACCCGCACTGGAGCTCAGCTCCTCGGCGCAGGATCGGTAGGAAGCCGGCGCATGTTCTGCTCTCAGGTACGACCAGCGTTAGCTCGCTTCCGCCTTTCACAAGTGAGGCGACTACGTTCATCGCTGTGCTGCTGTAATCGTACAGCAGCAGGCTCTTTGCCTTTGACAGATGGGCTGCGCCGGCGGCGGCAATGGCGCGCAGCCTCTCCTGCCGCGCTTCCTCCTGAGCGCGGCTGAAGGACCTGAGCGCATTGCGTACCTCATCGATGCTGACAGCGCTCGGCTGCCTGGAACTCAGCTCCGCCTGCAGGGGCGAGAAGCAGTTGTCGACAGCGGCCGAAAACCGTCCGCGTGTGCTCAGAAAGTAGTCGACGAGCGAAAGCGCCTGGCCTGCGAGAAGGGCCCCGGACTGGGCTTCGCTGTCCTTGGCCAGCCGTTCAAGCGCCTCCGTGAAAATCCCGATCACCGCGCTCGTGCCCAGCGGTCCTGAATTCTCGATCGAAGTGAGGAGCCGGCGCACGGAGGTGGGGAACGAGGCAAGTTTAGTGTCGCGGGGCGCCGTTTTCATCTCTATCTTTCCTTCAGTAGGCGCGTGATATCGGCCGAATCAAAAACGGCCCCCTGAGAACCATGTCCCGTACAAACGAAGGCGGCGACGGCCGCGCCGTAGCCGGCCGCTTCAGCCAGGGGCAAGCCGCGTGCCAGGCCATACAGCGTGCCGGCGGCAACGCCATCGCCGGCGCCGACAGAGTCGGCAATGGGCAGCGCAAAAGCCGGCACCCGTTCCATGCTCTGCGATGTGGCGCAAACCAGTCCGTCGGCGCCGTTCTTTACGACGACGGCGCGTGCGCCGGCATCCACGAGTTTTCGGGTCGCCGCTTCCATGTCAGCAACTCCCGTCACCGTCTCCGCCTCATAGGCGTTGGCGAAGAGGATGTCCGCCTGGCTGATAATTTCGCGGACCAGCCGCGGCTGGCTGTCGCAAATCGCCCGGTTCAGATCGATCGACAGGGCCGCCGGTGAGTCCTTGGCGAGGGCAATCCACCGCCGACCGGCCCGCAGCTGGGACTCGGTGCCTAGTGCACCCAGGGTGAAGCCATCAATATGGACGTACCTGGCGTTGAGAGGCGCCCGCGCGCCGATATCTTCGGGGGTAAAGGCCAGACCGGACCGGTCTGAGACCAGTACGCTGTAGTCGCCCACGGCGTCAGTTATGAGCAGGACGTCTGGGGCGGGCCTGCATGGCTCCGGCACCAGGAAGGTGCCGTCTACGGCGGCCGCGTCCAGGGCGGCGTCTACTTCCCCGGCAATCGTATTGGGAACCTTGGAGATGAGGGCGACATCTGCTCCCAGGCGTGCCGCGTTAACGGCGACATTCAGGCCGTTTCCGCCGACGCTGCGCCAGCGGCCGAGGACCTCGATCTCGCGATGGCTGTCGAGCGCCGGCAGAGAGGAGACGCCGATAATCTCCTCCGTGCAGCTTACCCCGATAACAATCAGGTCAAACCGGCGCGGCACTGGCAGGCCCTCGCCTGCAGAGGCCGAAGCAGCGCTCATTTAAGCGCAGGATGAAACTCGATCAGCTGACTTTCCTGGATCGTGCGCATGTTCATCTCATACTGGAGCGGGGAATCGAATTCGAAGGCCAGACGGCCGCGTGCCCGGGCCAGGAAGGTGGCGAAAAGTTGGCCCGGGACGCAGTATACGAGCGGCGAGAGCGCTTCCTGAACCGCGCCCGCCACGGGCAGTTTCACGTCGGCGGCCGCGGCAAGTTCGGCGTTGCTTTCGTCAGCGACCACGACCCCGGTGCCGCCCATCGTGCGGGTCGTGTGTAACAGTTCGCGCACACGTGAGATGCTGCGGCCTTGCGGCGCGATGAAGAGGACCTGCGTGCCCGGCCCGGTGAGAAAATACTGCTCGTGCGCCCACTCCTCCAGCTCCTGGGAGACGCCGTAGACGCGCGGGAGCTCGTAGGTCTTGGCCGCGTAGAACAGGCTGGTAGCCAGGCTGGGCCCGGAACCGAGGATCGTATAGCTGTCGACCTCCTTTACCTTCTCTGCGTAGGCCTTGGCTGCAGGCGTGCAGAGGTCGACCGTCTGCGTGATGAGGTCGGCGGTGGTGCGCAGCTCCGCGCGCAACGCGCCGGCCTCGGCTTCGGTGAGATTGCCGCGCACGACGCCAGTGTGGAAGGCGGTCAGGTAGAGTGTCGTCAGGCTGGCCAGATAGTTCACAAGGCCAAAAGAGCCGCGGCGGGGCTTGTCCGGCTCGGTGTCGGTGGCGAGGTTGCTGGGCATGCCAATCAGTTCGCCGTCGAGGCGGACGCTCTGGTCGAGGATGGTGTCTGACTCCTGCGCCAGCCAGCCGTCGGGATTGCCGGTGATGGCGACCGTGTGCGCGCCGCCGAGACGGGCGTTTACGGCGGCTTCGACGGAGCGGGTGGCTTTGCCGGAGTTGGAGATGCCGAAGACCAGAGAGTCCGGGGGAAGGTATTCTGCGGCGTAACGTCCGAATTCAAGGGCCTCGAGCGCATCGGTCGGAACGCCTGCATAGCGGGCGAAGGCGTAGCGGGCGGCCAGACCGGCGAAGTAGGAGTCACCGCAACCGGTTATGTAGATGTGCGAGGCGGCGGCGAAGAGACTCGGATCGAGCGCCTCGAGTTGCGGCTGGACGGAGTCCATGACTGCTGGAACGGCCGGACCCTGATTGCTGATTTCATTCAGCATGTCGTCGATTGTTACCGGAATCGGTTCACCGAATTCGGCCTGGCGTATCGGGCGCGCAATCATCGAGTTTGGCTCCGTGTGTGACTGGTGCTGAGGGAATGGGCGGCGAGTTCGGCCACAATGGTCGCAGCAAGCTTACGCAGGAATCAGAGGAGAAGCATCACGTGGCCGTCTTCGACGACGACCTCGTAGGTGCGCAGCTGGAGGTCGTAGCCGATGGCCTTGCCGCTCCTGACGTGATACTCCATGCCGTGGCCTGGGCAGACCAGGATTTCGCCGTCGAAGGCCCACTCGGTCTCCCAGCAGGTCGCGGCGTTGCAGATTACGGTGCCTTGCAGGCGGCCGCGGCTGAGCGGTGCGGACTGGTGCGGGCAGCGGCCGTGAAGGGCAAAGTATTCGCCTTCTACATTGAAAACGGCGATCACAGCGCGGCCGGCCTGTACCTCGACTCGGGAGCCGGGTGGGAAGTCGGCCGCGGCGGCAACGGTGATTCTGCGTTTACGGCGCGTTTGGCGTGCGGGCGGCAGGGCGGTTGTCATTTTCTGGGCTGCAGTCCGAAGAAGCAGAGCGCGTTTTCGCCTAGGATTTTGCGGCGCAGGGCGTCGTCCATGTCGTAGCGCATGAGCCCGGCGATGAGATCGCGCTCAAGGTGCGGCCAGTCGGACGCCCACATTGTCGTGTCATGACCTTGGTAGAGTTCGATCAATTTGACGAGGTCGCCTCGGCGGGGGAGCGCCTCTAGTTCGTGCGTGCCGATGTACCAGTCGCGGATGTAATCGCTGGGCTTTTTCTCCAGCGCCGGTAGTTCTGTGCGGTAGCGAAGATAGGCAGCGTCGAGCCGGTACATGATGAAGGGCATCCAGGTCAGGCCGGCCTCGAGGATGGCGAACTTGAGGTTTGGAAATCGCACAGGGATGCCGGAGCAGACGACCGACATGATCTGCAGCATCGAGGTGAAGGGGAAGCCCATGCTGTTGACCTGCATGAGGGTATGGAAATGGGCGACGCGAAGAGGATAGTTGTCGTGTATGAGAGCCTCGATGCCGTGGAAGCTGATTGGCAAACTGTGGCGGGCGGCGGCCTCGAAAATGGGCCAGTATTTCTGATCCCCTATGGGCGGGTTGACGCCGACGTCGGGGACGCAAACGCTAACGACGTCGGGGTGGGCGGCGTGGCGGTCGATCTCTTCGGCGGCGTGCTGCGGGTCTTGCGGGGCGACGACGATGGCAACTTTGACGCCGTCCAGATGCTGGTATGCGTCTACCATGTACTGGTTGTAGGCGGTGGCGAGGGCCGCTGCCCACTTGGGTTCGGGCAGATAGCCGATGGGAAGAAGCTCGCTTGGAAAGAGGATGCTGTAGTCGATTATGCCCTTTTCCATGCGGGCGAGCAGGTCCTCTTTGGTGGCCAGTTTCGCACGGGGCGGCTTGTCGTAGGAGGAGCCGAGCCAGGCGATGTGGGCAATCATATTGCGGAGAGAGTTGCCGGGCTCGCCCTTGAAGTCGGCCTGAAGGACGGTTTCCATGCGCTTGCGGAAGTGGCCGTCCATGTAATCGAGCATGAACATGAGCGTGTCATCGACGTGGACGTCGACGTCGACGATAGTGCAGTCTTGCAGCTCGCGGCCGTAATGGTCGAGGTCTTCGTCCTGGACGGGATTGTAGGATGGTTCGACCCGTTGAACTGTGACGTCCTGGTTTTCGGTAGCCATCGGCTCCTCTCGCAAATTGCGGCATCTCCTTGCTGAACCGTCAGTCGAGTTTAGCAGACGAGCGGCGGCGCAGCCAAATCAGATGGTGGATTGTCTGTTGCCGGTGCCTTCGGCGGCGCGTGGGTTCAAGACGTCGATCAGGCCATCGCCAATCAGGTTGATGCTGAGCACGAGGAGGGTGAGGACGAGGCCGGGGAAGCCGGGATACCAAGGGGCGACGGTGATGTAGCCGCGTCCGTCGCTGATGATCGATCCGAGGCTGGGCGTGGGGGGCTGGATGCCAAAGCCGAAGAAGCTGAGGCCTGCTTCGTACATGATGGCGCCGGGAATGCCCATCGAGAATGCCACGACTATGGGCCCCATGCAGTTGGGCAGGACGTGGCGCAGGAGGATGCGGCTGTTGCCGGCGCCAATCGAGCGGGCGGCCTCGACGTAGGTCTGCTCTCTGATGGCGAGGACCTGGCCGCGAACAAGGCGGGCGACGTCGGGCCAGGCGACGAGGACAAGGGCGACGCAGACGGTGACGAGGCCGGGGCCGAGGGCGGCGGTTACGGTCATGGCGAGGAGGATGACGGGAAAGGCGAGCATAATGTCGGTCAGTCGCATGATGACGTTGTCGACGATTCGGGGGAAGAAGCCGGAGATCAGGCCAAGCAGGGTGCCTGCGACCATCGAGAGGCCGCGCACGAGGATGCCGACGATGAGCGAGGTGCGGAGGCCGAAGACGACGCGGGCGAAGATGTCGCGGCCGAGCTGGTCGGTGCCGAAGAGGTTGCGGGGGTTTGGGGGGAAGGGGGGCGTGAGCGTCTGGCCGTCCTGTTCGCGGCGCATTTCGATCTGGGTGGGATCGGCGGCGATGAATGGGGCAAAGATCGCCAATAGCACGAATATGATTACGACGGCTACGCCTACCAAGGGCAGGTAGTCGCGGCGGAAGCGGCGCCAGTCAAGCGTAGCGGATGCGCGGGTTGATGAACGCATAAAGAAGGTCCACGAGCAGTGTAACGAGCGAAACGCAGAGGGCGAGCAATAGAACGGAGGCCTGGAGTGCGGGCAGGTCGCGGAAGACGAGTGCGTCGTAGGCGTACTTGCCGAGGCCGGGCCAGGAGAAGATGACCTCGATTATGGGCGTGCCGCCGAGCAGGCGCACAAAGTCGGTGCCGACGACGGTTACGATGGGAATGAGTGCGTTGGGTAGCATGTGGCGGCGCATAATGAGTGCGGTTGCGAGGCCCTTGGCTCGCGCGGTGCGGATGTAGTCTTCGCTGGTAATCTCAAGAAGGGCGGCGCGGGCGATGCGGGCGAGGAGGCCCATCGAGGGAAGGGCCAGCGTGACGGCGGGCAGGATGATGAAGCTATCAAAACCGCCTCCATAACCGGAGGGCGGCAGCCAGCGCAGCATGACGGCGAAGAAGATCTGGAGCATGAGCGCAAGCCAAAAGAGGGGGAAGGAGAGGTTGAGCGCGGCGATTGCCATGATGAGGCGGTCGGCCCAGCCGTTGCGGTGGTTGGCTGCGACGACCCCGAGCCAGATGCCGAGCAGGGCACTGATCAGTTCGGCCGAGACGGCGAGTTGCACGGTCTTGGGGAAGACTTCGATCAGGTCGGAGAGGATGGGCCGCCGCGATTGGTAGGAACGGCCGAACTGTCCGCGTGCCAGGTCCCAGAGATTGTCGAAGTATTGGACGTAGAGAGGGCGGTCGAAGCCCATCTGCTCACGAATGTTTTCGACGACGTCGGGGTCGGCGAATGGGCCGGCCATCATGCGGGCGGGGTCACCGGGCAGGATGTTGAGCAGGGCGAAAAGCACGGTGACGAGCCCGATGAGGATGGGGATAAAGAGCAGAATGCGGCGGACGATGTAGGCAGTCATGGCTCGTCAGCAACTGGTTCCGAGAATTGGCGCAGCACAGGCGGCTGGCGAATGAGCTAGTGGAGCTCTATCTGCGTGGGACTAGCGTCTGCTAGTCTAGCCTGTTCAGGGCGGCCCACTTCCGAGCAAGCCGCTGAACGGAAACACTATTTGTCCAGTGCTGAGCCAGACCGCAGCATCAAATGAATCCTCCGACTTGACTTGCAAGTCCAAAAAGAAGGAAACTTAGGGCTCGCTAGAAGGATACCCCAGAATATACCGATTTGCCACTTTCCTCAAGAGGATCCACTTGTCCGTTCGGGAATTCGTAGGACCCTGAAAGTCGGGCGCTAATCGACATTGAGTGTGAACGGTCGAAGCAATGCCGCAGGCCAGTCTGGTGAGCGAAGACTCCTATAAGCATGAGTAGTCAAGGGCGATGACAGAGGCTCCCCAACAAGGCTTTTCGAGCGGTGACAGAAGGGAGGAGAAAATGAAACCCTTTGTTGAATCGAATGATCTATCGAACGATGGGGAAGCGCTGCGACGGCGGGCAGATCGCGATGGTTACCTGTTCCTGCGAAACTTGGTGGACAAGGAGGCGGTCCTTGCCGCACGGAGGGATATTGCGGGTGTGCTGCAGGATGCGGGGTGGATCGACGGCGGGATGGAACCTGAAGAAGCGATGACGAGCCATCCGCCGCACGTGTCGGGGGAGCCTGAGTTCTCGCCGGTTTACGACAGGGTCCAGCGGATCGAGTCGTTCCATACGCTGGCCCACGACGAGAAGATCATGGCGGTTACCGGCCATCTGCTGGGGGATGACGTCCTGCTGCAGCCGAGCAACATCGCCCGCTTCATCTTTCCGTCTAACCTTGAGCAGACGACGCCGGCCCACCAGGACTTTGTCCATATTCAGGGGACGCCGGACGTTTGGACGGCCTGGCTGCCACTTGGGGACTGCCCGCGCCTTATGGGCGGGCTGGGCGTACTGACAGGCTCGCACGAGTTCGGCGTATTGCCGGTCTCGCGCTCGCTAGGCGCGGGCGGCTTGAGAGCCCATTTCGAGAAAATCGGCGGCGAATGGGTGTCGAGCCCGTTCGACAACGGGGACATTCTATTTTTCCACAGTCACACAGTGCACTGGGGTCTACCGAACCTATCGGGGAACCGCCTGCGGCTATCGGTCGATTTCCGATACCAGCGGGCCTCGGACCCGGTGATGGACAAGGTTCTAATGCCGCATCAGGGACGCCTGTCCTGGGAAGATGTATACCGGGGCTGGAAGTCGGACCGCTATCAGTATCACTGGAAACGGTTCGATCTCACGCCTGTCGAGAAGGTCCCGGTCGAACCGGTTGACGAAGCTGTGTGAGGGGCGTTTTCCACTCAGAGACCGAGGTCTCTCAGATTGTAATTTTCGAGGATGCTGGCGCGCGTTTCTTCGCTCCAGCGGTTTTGTTCTTCCTGCCCTGTGAGCGGCTGATAGCGGTAGGGGGTTTCCTGCGGAAATCGCTGACGGCGGGCGTCGATCGCGAGGGCGATGAGGCGGGAGCGCTCGTATACTCGGTCCTCGTCATAGACTACTTCCATGTTGTTGTGGCGGGTGCGGGCGTTAAGGACGGACCGGCGGCGGTGGAAGCCGAAGTTGATGGTGATGCGCCGCTGAGGCGAGGTGTTGGCAAATGAGGCGTGCAGGGCCTGGCGGTTGGCGATGACCACGTCGCCAGGCTCGCAGACCATGGGCACGGCGCCGGGCAGCCGGTCGGAGCCGTTGGCGTCGACCATCGCTTTGATGTCCATTTTGCCCTGTTTGTGGGAGCCGGGGAGCAGCCAGACGCCGTTCTCGGCTGTGCTGCCGTATAGTTGGGCCATGAAGTTGAAGCCGTGTGTACCCTGATCCCAGTCGGGGCTGTCCCAGTGGGTGGTGCCGTCGTGGTGCCAGGCGACTGAGGGGCCGAGGCCGGCGCGCTTGACGATGACCGACTCCGTGAAGGGCGTGAAGTCGGGCCCGTTGATATTTTCGGCGACGGCGAGCAGCTTCGGATGACCGTAGAGGCGAAGGCAGCTGTCCATAATCTGGAGCGGGCTGGCGATGCTGTTGATGACATAGTCGGGGGCGTCGTCGGGCGGCGCGGGTTCGGCCATCTTTGCGGAATGGCGACCGCTGTTGTATTCGGTGCCGCCATAGGGATCGCTCAGGGGCTTTGCGAAGCGGAAGGTCGCGCGCGCGAGGTGGTTGCCGAGCGCGGGGCGGCCCTGGGCGTCGACGTCGGCGTCCTTGGTGTAGGGCGCGCGCTCGAAGGCACTTTCCATGTCGGTGCGCAGATCTTCGAGCTCCTCGGGGCTCAGGGCGCCCTCGAAAACGTAGAACCCGCAGCGCCAGTAGGCATCGGAGATCTCCCGAGCGAGCAGGCCATCACTTTCAAAGCGAATGGGGCCGCGATTGCCCAATTCGAAGGCCCTGCGTTCTCCCGCGCGCACGTAGGCGTCCAACCCTTCGGCGTCCTGAGTCATCGCTTCATCCTCCCGGAAACGCACGCCACACGCCACACATGACGTGTGGCGTGCAGCGTTCACTGCTTGATCAGTCAGTTCATGCGGTTGGTCTGCGTCCGCCCGGTGGCGGTCGCGGTCAGCCGCGTTCTTATTCGTCTACCCAGACGCGATGGAACATGTGCGTGTCCATCGGCGACGGCACGTAGTTCTGCAAACGCGGGGTCGAGACGTCTACGTAGATGTTGTGCATGAGGGGGATGTAGGGCAGCTCCTCGGCGAACATCTCGTCGATCTGCCGGTAGAGGGCGACGCGTTCGGCGTCGTCGATTGTGGCGCGTGCGGTGGCGATGATGGCGTCTACATCTGGGTTGGCGTAGCGGGCGACGTTGCCACCGCCGCCGATGTTGTCAGAGTGCATGAGCGGATAGTAGAAGCCGTCGGGGTCGGCGTAGTCGGTGACGCGATAGGTTGAGGCGAGGACGAAGTTTCCTGCCTCCAACGCCTCCAGAAGCGGGCCGAACTCGGTCGGTCTGAGCTCAATGTTTATCCCAATTTCCTTGAGGTTGGCCTGGTAGATCTCGAAGAGTTTGAGCAGGTTGCCCCAAGGCGGCAGGATCAGCTCGTGGGTGCCGGGGAGGCCGTCGGGATAGCCGGCCTCGGCCATCAGGGCCTTGGCGGCTTCGATGTTCCTGGGATAGTTCAGGACGGCGTCTTCATTGTGGCCAAGCAGCCCAGGAGGGAGCAGGCCATGCGCAACGTTGGCGCGGCCGTCCAGGCTGGCGACGATGGCATCCATGTCAACAGCGTAGCGAATGGCCTGGCGCAACTTTGGATTGTTGCCGAACGGCTCCTGTTCCAGGTTGACGGTGATGAAGGAGGTGTGGAAGGTCTCAGCCCAACCCAGCTTCTCTTTATAGACTTCATCGGTGCTGAAGCGGGCCCAGTGAGCAGGGGGGACCCAGGCGACGTCGAGGCGGCCGGCGTCGAGCTCAACGATGCGCGTGTTCTCGTCGCGGATGAAGCGGAACTGGAGATGGTCGAGGTAGGGCCGCCCGTTCCAGTACTCCTCGAAGGCATTGAGGGTCACGTCCTGGTTTAGATTCCATTCACCAAGGGTGAAAGGCCCGGCGGCAACGACGTTCTGGCCGAAGTCCTCGCCCCATTTTTCGACCTCTTCCTGGGGCACGACGGCCAAGTTGATGCTGGCGAGCATCGACTTAAAGGGCGCGAGCGGCTCGGACAGCTGGATCTGCAGCGTGCTGTCATCGACCGCTGTGATGCCGCTAACCCCGTCGGCGGAGCCGTCCTGGTACTCCTGCGCACCGGCAACGACGGAGAGCATCCAGGCCTTAGGGCTCCGGGTCTCCGGATTCAGGACGCGTTCAAAGCTATACTTGAAGTCGCCGGCGGTGATCTGGCGGCCGTTGTGGAACTTGGCGCCGTCGCGGATGTTGAAGGTCCAGGTCTTGCCGTCGTCCGAGACGTCAAAGCTCTCGGCGATGGCCAGCTCGATTTCGCGGCCGTCAGGCGAAAGGCGGAAGAGACCTTCGAGCAGATTGGGGGCGATCACGCCCTGGTCCCAGCCGGCAATTGCTGCCGGGTCGAAGCTCTTGGGATCGGACGAGACGAAGCCGGCCACCATGCCGCCCATCTTCGGCCCTTCGCTCATGTCGTCGTCCATAGGTTCGGCAGGGGCGGCGGGTACAGCGACACAAGCGGCCATGAGAGCTACCAGTAGGGCCATGCTGAGAGCCAGCCAAGTCACACGGTGCACTGAATTCATGTCAGTCTCCTTTGTGAGAGTGGATGAAGAGAGTGATTGTGAATGAAGAGAGTATCGCAGGTAGAAGAAGGCGTCCCCTTCACGAATGGCATTGCGTGCGGGAAGACGACGTCCTGGCTGCCAAGCGCTGAGGCGAGATTACCAGACAGGCGACGCGATGTCAAACAGATGATTTCGTGCGCGAGAGCGTATGCTCGAGCGAGTGCAGGCGGGCGTTGGCGGTGGCGGTGTCCACCTGAAGCGTGTGCAGGACGCCGAACTCTTCGATGATGAAGGAGGCGGAGACGGCGCCGTGGAGACAGGCGCGGACGGGATCGCCGGTACGGGACAAGCCGACCAGAAAGCCGCCGCAGAATGCATCTCCGGCCCCGGTTGGATCGACGACCTGCGCGGGATAGGTGGGAATTTGATTCCAGCTTTTCTGGCCGCGCAACAACAGCCGCATGCCGCGTGCGCCCATCTTAACGCCGACGCCGCTTGGCCCGTACTCGAGCAGGCGGCGGGCTGCTTCGAAGACGTGAAAGCCCGAGTGTTCGTCGCGTTCTTTCTCGCTGAGGGCGGCGTCGGCGTGGAGGGCCAATTCTTCGATGCTCGGCAGCAGGTAATCGATGTTGCGGAGAAGTGCGGCGTCGACCTGGCCCTCCAGGTCCCAGTCCCACCAGGGCCAGTCGAAGCTGATCACGACATCGCCCCCGCGCAGGTGCTTGAGGAAGGCGGAATTGGCGCGGCTGCAGGGTAGCGGTCCGGGGGCAAAGTGGGCGAAGGCAGCGTGTTGGGCTATGGTCTCCCATTGTGAAAGGTCGGGACAGAAGATAGGCCAGATGCGGCGATGGAGGGGGCTTCCGGTGTCGGTGTATTCGCTCTCAAGGTCGATAATCTCGCCGGCGTGGGCGGGCAGGATGGCGCGGGCCTCTTCGATGCGATCGGTGCGGCTGCCGTCGGGGAAGTAGAAGGCGCGCGAGCGGAGCAGGTGCGGCTCTTCGATGCGCGTGACGGCGGTGACGTCGATGCCGGCCTCGGCCAGCTGTTCGAGCCATGTCGCGGGATAGTCGGCGCCGACCACGCTAACGAGGCTGACGTCTACTCCCCAGAGGCGCATGCCGGCAGCGGCGTAGACGGCGTTGCCGCCGAGTTGGCGCGGGGAGACGCGGCCGTCGGGTGTGACGACATCGTCGAGCGTACAGTTGCCGACGGCCAGGAAATCGCTCACCGGGACTTGTGTGTTCTCGTTTCTCTATGCGTCCTGCCGACTTTCTCGTCCAACCGATTCCGCCGGGTCAGACACGCATGCGCAACATGGGGTGGCTGAATGACACTTCGATCGTTTCGTTGGTGCGGGCGGACTTGGTGCCCGGCGTCATGTAGTGGATGGCGAGGGCGCGGCGCTGCCGGTCGGTCGTGTTGGGCGCGGTGCGGTGCAGGGTCTGGCAGTGGTGCAGCGTGATGCCGCCGGCGGGCAGGTCGGCTACGACGGCCTGGCTGTCGTCGACCAATTTGCCCATATCGAGCAGCACGTCGCTGCCCTGGGCCTGGTCGTGAATCATGGGTCTCAGATGGGAGCCAGGAATGAACTGCATGGCGCCGTTGTGGAGGTCTACGTCGTCGAACGTGAGCCAGCAGCTGACCAGGTTGGCGGGCAGGCACTTCCAGTAGGCGTTGTCCTGGTGCCAGAATACGGGGCCGCCGTGGTGGGGTGGCTTGTAGATGGCCTGGTTGTGGAAGAGCTGGATGTTTGGGCCGAGAACATCCTCAATAATGTCCAGAAGGCGCTCGTGATAGGTGAGCTGGTGGAAGCTAAGGTTGTGCTCGGAGATCTGCATGAATTGGAGCAGTTCCTGCTCGTCGTCGCCGTGGTCGTGGTCGTCTTCGCCGGTGACGGCCAGGTTGCGGACGGGGCGTTCGCCGCTGCGGGCGAGGGCGAATTCGGCGTCGTATTCGGCGCGCATCTCGTCGATGAGTTCATCTTCGAGCACCTTGCCGACGACCAGGAATCCGTTCTCCCAGAAGCTGGCGACCTGTTCCTGGCTGAGGGCTTTGTAGCCGTTTCGAGCTTCAACTGTTTGGGCGGACTGCATTTGGAAATTCTCCTGTATCGATTTGCTTGCTCGCGCTGGATTTCGAGGTCTCACTCGCCGGCCGGAGGGGGAAGTTCGTCAGCGTTGGCGAAGGCCTGGAGCACGTTTTCGGTGACGCGTGAGACGTTGTTGTCGTAGTTGTTGTGGGAGAGACTGCCGCACCAGCAGATTGAGCCGACCGAAAAGACGGCACCATGGTTGGGCGTCTCGAAGTATGTCATGTCGGCGTAGACAGTGGCCGAAGCATTGGTCATCAGATCGGCGTTCATCTGGAGGTAGTCTTCGATTACAGGCAGTATTGAAGGGCCGTGGGGACCGGAGGTCGCGAGCACCAGTGTGTGGGGAGGAGAACCGAGGCCGAAGTCGACCCTATCAATCTCGTCGCCGGCTGCGCCGCCGAAATTCAGGCCGAAATCGCCGATGGTCTCGTCGGGGGCAACGCCGTCAAAGATGAAGGCCGCGCGCGGGTCGAGGCTGCCGGGTTTGCGGGTATAGCCGGGGGCAGGATCGCCCCAGCCCTGGGCGGTGAACCCTATGCCAGTCAGGCGGTTGGGCGTCTTGCCGCGATGCCGCCAGAGTCCGCCCAATTCGCCGGTCGTGCTGTGGTAACATTCACCGGGTTCCGAGTTCCAAGCGCGTGTGCCGGAAATGCCGCGCCGAATTTCGGCGATGTGAGGCCGCTCCTCGTCGACACTCGTCACCCAATAGAAGCCGTTGCCGCCCAGGTACATGAGCCTGCCGCCTCCCTCGAGGTAGGCCTCAAGCGCCGTCAACATCGGGGAGGTCCAGTATTCCGGGTGGGTGCCGGTGACCACGACCTTATACTTGGCGAGAAGCTCCCCGCCGTCGCTATGCAGGTCGTGGTCGGTCTCTACCTCGTAGGCGAAGCCCTTTTCATCGAGCCAGTCGATCAGATAGAGGTCCTCGCCCAGCAGACGCGGTGTGGTTGTCAGCAGGTGACGGTACTGCGGCCGCAAGTTCGGGATCGGACGCAGCATGGAGGAATAGGTGCAGCCGCTGCCATCCGAGTGGCGGTCGTAGAAGGACATAGCGAACTCAGGATGGTCGGCGAGATAGAGATCGCGAGGGTCCCGTTTCAATTGCTCTTCGGGCAGGGTCGCAAAGTGCTCCTGGGAAGCGTCCATGCGGTCATTGGCGTAGGCGACATAGGTCATGGTCGGTATGAGATAGAGGATTGGTGCGGTGGCCGTTGCGTGCGGGGGCCGCACGATGAAAGGAATGCGGTCTTCCTGCCCTTCGCCAGTAAGCCTGGCGGCGTAGACTCCGCTGGGCAAACCTTGCGGGACGACCAGGTCGAAATCTGCCTCCCAGCGGGCGTCTTCCAGGTCGTCGTCGTGGAAATAGATCGCGCCGTACTGTTGCGGGGCGTGTTTGAAGTCGAACTCGGTCGCAGTCCAGTTGTGCCCGGTCACGGCGCGTGCCGGCATATTGACCGCGAGTCCGTGCAGGGCGTTCGGGCCGACGTCGATCACGCGTGCCGAAGAGGCGGCTGCAGCGAAATCCCATGCGCCCACCAAGTCGGCGGCGGCCACCTCGGTGGGAGGCACGCCGCTCTTCAGGCGCATGATCTCCTCTTCCTCCAACGCGCGGCTGAAGATGCGGGGACCGTCGATCTTGCCATTGAAGAGGCCTTGGGCGGCAAAGCGTCCTGTGTGCTCCCCACCTTCGCCGGCGGCAGCCATCAGCAGGGGCCCACTGTCTCGGGGGGTCTCTTGTACGCTGGCGGGCCCTTCCAATGCGACGGATGAATCGTCGGAGGGCCAATTTGAGAGAGGCAACTGGTAAAGGCTGACCTTATTGGCAGCGGCATCGAATGCGGCGGCGACAAAGTACCATTCGCGGGCGCGCAGCGCCCGTCCCGTCCCGATTCGCTCGGCGGCAGAGGCCTCTGAACCGCCCACGCTAAGCGACAGGTCTCCATCCGGGCCAATGGCAAGGCAGAATCCACTTCCCCGCGCGGAACGCTTGCTCAAGATGCCCTGTGTTTCGCTGCGGTCGGGCGCGGTGGAGAAGATCCATGCCTGCAAGGTGAAACTTTGCAGCCGGTCCAGTGAGGTATGATCATCGACGACCACATACGAGCCTGAACGTGCGATCTGCTTACGGCCGCGCCGACTTCCACTGATGTCGGATGCAACCACCTCCTCCTTGAAGCCGGGCCCGTCCGGATTTTCGTCGCCGTGAATGAGCCTGACTAGGGTAGTCTCGTAGTTCGACAGGTCGGTGCTGACCATGAACCGGACCGTTTCGCCCGGCGCGGCGCTGAACCTGTCGGTGTATCCGATCAATTCGACTGACATGATTGCCTCCCGGCGTTCGACAGAGAGATCGGCGACGAATATCGGCCTGAAGAGCGGTCAAGAACGTCAGGGAATACTGTCTCTTACCTCTGGTAGACCGCCTACTTCAATTTCAGAAAAACAGTTGCACTGTGGTACCATAGGGCGAGAGTCGGCCTGAGGATCTCTTGATGGCTTCGGACCGAGAGCAGGCCGAGAAATCGACCCTCGCAGCCATCGACTCGATCATCTTGACTGACGAGTGACTGCAGCTTTGTGAAGCCAGGCTATGTCGGAAATCGCGCCCGTATTATACACGCTTGCAAGCGGGGGCGTCCACAGCAGCCGCGAAGAGATTCGCGGGCCTAGAAGCAGCGACTGCCAATGAACGCAAGAGACCAATTAACTGTCCCTGTAATTGGAATGACCTGCCTCGGCTGCGCGGCTGCGGTGGAGACGAGCAGCAGGAAGGCCGCTGCTGTGCAGGAGGCGGAGGTAAACTTTGCCAGCGAGCGGTTGACCATCAGTTACGACCCAGAGCTGGCACCGGCCAATGAAGTGCTCACCGACGTGCGGCAGCAGGTGAAGCGTGCCGGCTACAAGATACCGACCCTGACCTTGACGTTGCCGATCGCGGGAATGACCTGTACCAACTGTGCCAATACGGTTGAGGGAGCGTTGCGAGAGGCCGAGGGCGTGGTCTATGCCAGCGTGAACTTTGCCGCTGAAAAGGCGCACGTCGAATATGTAAGCGGCGTGGGGGCGCGTGCACCGATTGTCGCCGCTGTGCGCAAGGCCGGTTATGACGTTATCGGGGGCGACGCGGCACAGCCCGCCGGTACCCTGAAATCGGACGACGCGGAGGAGCCGGAGAGGGCCGAGATCGGCGAGGATACCGAGGCCGCGGCCCGCGCTGCGGCCATTCGGCGCGAGTACTGGCGTTTGCTGGTTGGGGCGGTCTTCTCGCTGCCCCTGGTTGTCATCAGCATGGGACGTGACTTTGACCTGCTCGGCACTTGGGCAACCGCCAACTGGGTCAACTGGCTCCTGATGCTGCTGGCGACCCCCGTGCAGTTTTATGTTGGATGGGACTATTACGTCGGGGCGTTCAAGAGCTTGCGCAATCGCAGCGCCAACATGGATGTGCTGGTGGCGATGGGCACCTCGGTTGCCTATATCTTCAGCGTAGCCGTCCTGGGTGCACGCAGCGCAGGCAGCAATCAGCTGGGCGGTCACCTCTATTTTGAAACGGCCGCGGTCATTATAACGCTGATCGTGCTGGGCAAACTGCTGGAAGCGAGGGCCAAAGGCCGGACGAGCGCCGCGATCAAGGAGCTGATGGGCCTACAGAGCCGGACCGCGCGCATCGTGCGCGAGGGCGAGGAGATGGATGTCCCGGTTGAGGAGGTGGTCGTCGGCGACCTCGTGGTGGTGCGGCCCGGGGAGAAGATCCCGGTCGACGGCGTCGTCGTGTCGGGCGGCTCGACGGTCGACGAGAGTATGCTCACAGGCGAGAGTATGCCGGTCGGAAAGGCGATCGGCGGCGAGGTCTACGGCGCGACGATGAATGGGCAAGGCCTGCTTGGAATCGAGGCGACCAAGGTTGGCCGCGAAACGGCTCTGGCGCAGATTATCCGGCTGGTCGAGGAGGCCCAGGGGAGCAAAGCGCCGATCCAGCGCGTCGTAGACCAGGTGGCAGCCTACTTTGTACCGGCGGTCATCGTTCTTGCGATCGTGACTTTCGCCGTGTGGCTGCTGTCTGGCGCGGGATTCGTGCCGGCTTTGCTGCGGCTGATCGCCGTGCTGGTGATCGCTTGCCCTTGCGCCATGGGGCTGGCTACACCGACGTCGATAGTAGTCGGGGTCGGCAAAGGGGCAAGGCAGGGTATTCTATTTCGCAACAGCGTGGCGCTGGAGCAGACGCACAAGCTGACCGCAGTGCTACTGGACAAGACCGGAACAATTACCCAAGGGGAACCGGCGGTTACAGATCTGATCCTGAGCCCGGCTTTGCAGGAGGGCCTTCAAGCAGAGTCTGAAAACGGCATGGCAGCGGTCACGGATCCTGGCGAATTGCTGCGGTTGGCCGCCTCGGCGGAGAGAGGTTCGGAGCACCCGCTTGGCGTGGCCATTGTTCGCGCCGCGCAAGCCAATGGGTTGAGTTTGGCTGACCCGGCAGGCTTCGAGGCCGTCACAGGGGAAGGGATCGCGGCACAAGTGGAGGACCACCGGATCCTGCTCGGGAGTCTGCGCTTGATGGAGCGTCAAGAGGTCGACCTGAACGGATTTTCGCCCGACCTATCGCGGTTGCAGGCTGAAGCCAAGTCGGCCGTCTGGCTTGCGATTGACGGTCAGGCTAGTGCGCTGATTGCGGTGTCGGACACGGTTAGAGAAGGCTCGCGTGAGGCTGTGACTGCGATGCGCAAGATGGGCCTGACAGTGGCGATGCTGACCGGAGACAATTGGACGACGGCTGACGCGATTGCACGCGACGTCGGCATCAATCGCGTCCACGCCGAACTGTTGCCCGGCGAGAAACTGGAGCAAGTGAGGGCGATGCAGGAAGAAGGTTTCCGTGTCGCCATGCTGGGGGACGGCATAAACGATGCCCCGGCGCTGGCGCAGGCCGACGTCGGAATCGCTATCGGCGCAGGCACGGACGTTGCCATGGAGGCAGCCGATATCACGCTGATTCGGGGTGACTTGCGCGCGGTTCCGCAGGCGATTGCGCTCTCCCACGCTACGATCCGCAACATCAGGCAGAATCTGAGCTGGGCATTCGGGTATAACGTGGCCCTGATACCGATCGCCGCCGGAATTCTGGCGCCATTTCCGTGGGCACCCGCCTTTCTACAGCAACTGCACCCGATCTTAGCGGCCGCGGCGATGGCATTTTCCAGTGTAAGCGTGGTTGTCAACGCCCTGCGCCTGCGGCGTTTCAAGCTCTAGCGCAAGATGATATTTGATTTCGGCTACCTTGTGCTCGTGCTTGCCCTGCTGCTTTCGGCTTATGGGGCGGTTGTCGGATTCTGCGGCGGCATGTTCGGGCAGGGCGCCTCGCCTGGACGGGGCGGCGCAGGGGCAGCCCAGACGCACGCCATCGACGGCTACGCGAGCGGCCTCTCCCCTCGCCTCACCAACAGCAGCTTTCATGCGGTCTACGCAGTGACAGCGCTTGTCGGCGTTGCTGCGGTCATTTTGTGGTACGGACTCCTGGACGACCAGTTTCAGATCAGCTACGTCTGGAACAGTTCTGAGCGGAGCCTGCCGACTTTCTACAAGTTTGCAGCCATCTGGGGCGGGCAGGCGGGCAGCCTGCTGTTTTGGACCCTTCTGCTTGGCCTTTTCAGCACGGCTTCAGCCCTGACCTATCGCCACTCGCAGCGGGCGCTGATGCCCTACGTCAACGCCACGCTGCTCGGTGCGTTGCTCTTCTTCCTCGTTCTTCTGGTATTCAGCGCCAATCCATTCGAGCAGATCGGCGTCGTTCCTCCCGACGGGCGTGGGCTGAATCCGCTGCTGCAGAACTACTGGATGGTGATTCATCCTGTCATGCTCTATCTCGGATGGGTGGGGCTGACGGTGCCGTTTGCGTTTGCCGTGGCCGCCTTGTTGAGTAAACAGCTGGACCGCCGCTGGGTGCGAACCGTCCGGCGCTGGACGCTCATTCCGTGGATGTTTCTGTCAGCGGGCATCATCATGGGCAGCCAGTGGGCCTACATGGAGCTGGGATGGGGAGGTTATTGGGCGTGGGACCCGGTGGAGAACGCCAGTTTCCTGCCCTGGCTGACCGCAACTGCATTTCTCCACAGTGTCATCATTCAGGAGCAACGAGGCATTTTGAAGGTGTGGAATGTGACGCTGATCTGGCTGACATTCACCCTGGTTGTCCTGGGCACGTTTACGACACGCAGCGGAATCCTGAGCAGTGTCCACAGCTTTGCCCAAAGCCCGGTTGGCCCTTACTTTCTGGTCTTTCTGTCGATAACAACCATCGGCTTTCTGCTGCTACTTTTTCGGCGCTTGCCGTTTCTGCAAGGCGAGAATGAGATCGACTCGATTTCGAGCCGGGAAGGCGCGTTCCTGGCCAACAACTGGCTCTTTGCCGGGATAACGTTCGTCATTCTGTGGGGCACGTTCTTTCCCATGTTTAGCGAGATCCTGACAGGAGAGCGCATTTCGGTGGCAGCCCCGTGGTTCAATCGAGTCGCCGGCCCTCTCTTTCTCCTGCTTTTTGTTCTGATGGGCGTCGGCCCTCTGCTGGGCTGGAGGCGAACGGGTGCCAGGGCGTTGCGGCGGCAGTTCACTTTGCCGCTATTGGCCGGGCTGGTTTCCGTGCCCTTATTCCTCACTACCAGCCGCAATCCCTTTCCTGTCGTCGGATTGAGCGTGTGCGTCTTTGTTTCGGCGACGATCGTCCAGGAGTTTGTGCGGGGGGCAAGTGCGCGTCGCCGCTCAAGGGGGGAACCGCTGCACACCGCGCTATGGGGCCTGCTGCGCCGCAACGGTCGCCGTTACGGAGGGTACGTCGTCCACTTTGGCATCGTACTGATAGGCGTCGCCGTTATCGGGAACGAGTTCTACCAGTCTACGACCCACGTTACCCTCGCCGCAGGGCAATCGGTCGATCTGGCTGGCTACACACTGACCTACACGGAACTTGACTCAAGGCGGTCGAGCAATCACACGGAGATCCGGGCCAGCCTGCTCGTTTCGGATTCGACCTCCGGCCGGAGCCTAGGAACGATCGCTCCTCGCCGAAACATCTACGACAAGGCGCCTGACCAACCCACAAGCGAGGTAGGCCTGCGCATGACGCCGGCCGAAGACGTCTATGTGATCCTGAACGGTTGGCAAGGGGACGGCAGCAGCGCTACCTTCACCGTCTACATCAACCCGCTCACGATGTGGATGTGGATCGGCGGCCTTCTGGTCGTCATAGGGACTGTCGTCAGCGTATGGCCGCACCCGCAGCCGGCGCGTTCGGCCAGGTCAGTTTCATCCGTCTTCTCCGATCGCGCCACTCCCCGCCAAGTACCTGCTTGAAGGCCCCAGCGGAGACAGAGATCAGGCGGCATGTGGTTCATACTTCTACTCACCGGCGTCGTCTCAGCCTCTGCCATCGGCTTCGTCATCTGGCCTCTTTTTCGCCGCCCTTTGGGCCATGCCCCGGTGGTCGGCGAGGAGCTGGCGGAACTAATGACGCGCAAAGACGCAGCCTTACAGGCGGTCCGGGATCTGGCCTTCGATCACAGTGTCGGCAAGATAGAAGAGGCCGATTTCGAACGGTTCAACCAGGTCCTGCGCCGTCGTGCCATGGGGCTGATGCGCCAAATCGAAGAATACGGGCCGCAAACCTTCCAACTCGAAGAGACGCTGGAAGAAGAGATTGCCGCCAGCCGGCGCGTAGAGGATAGTCCAAGCGATGAAGGCCGCGGTCGTTTACGCGAAGAGTGAGATTTGCATCGCCGATGTTCCCGGCCCGCGCGCGGGCGATGGCGAAGTGGTCGTGCGGGTGCGGGCGTCCGGAATCTGCGCAACCGACGTAAAGATCCTGGGCGGACTGGGCGCGCCTGCCGAGCTGCCGGCGATTTTGGGCCACGAAGTTGCCGGTACGATTTCGGAGCTCGGCCACGGCGCGGCGTCGGCCGGTTTGTATGAAGGCCAGCGAGTAGCCGTCTATCCGATCGCGGCCTGCGGCCATTGCGTCTACTGCCAACAGGGGCGCAACAGCCTCTGTCTCAACGAACATGGACTGGGTCACGGCGACGACGGAGGATTTGCCGAATACGTGCGGGTCCCGGCTGAGATTGTGCGCCTGGGAGGCGTTCTGGACATCGACGACATGCCATTCGACCTGGCAGTGATGATCGAGCCAACTTCCTGCTGCCTCGCAGCTGCGGAACAGTGCAGGACGGGGGCGGGTGATACGGTGGTCGTTGTCGGCGTGGGACCTCTCGGTCTGCTGCATACGATCGTATCGAGAGCGCTGGGCGCCCGGGTCTTCTGCGTGGACCTGAACGATGAGCGGCTGGCCGCGGCGCGAAAGCTGGGCGCGACCCTGGCCATCAATTCCGAGCGGGAGGATGTCGAGGCGATCGTTCGCGACATCACAGGTCAAGGCGCGGACGTGGTGATCGCAGCGGTCGGCATCCCGCGCGTGATCGAGCGCTACCTTCCGCTCGTCCGCAATGGGGGGACATTCAATATCTTCGGCGGCACGCCGCGAGGGGAATCAATTTCAGTTGACGCCAGTTGGGTCCACTACGGCGAGATCGTGTTGACGGGCACATTCGCCTCTTCCGTGGAACAGTTTCGCCGGGCACGCAATTTCGTTCGCGAGCACGCCAAAGAGGTCGAGGCCGTTATCTCCACTCGCTGCAGACTCGAGGACATTCTGGAGGCGGTGCGGCGCGTGCAGAGCGGGGAAGGCACAAAGTCGGTCCTGCTCTTTCCGGACTGAAATCTTCGTCGGACTTCAGACGTGAGGAAGAATATGAGAATCAAGTGGTACGCCCATGCGTGTTTGCGAATCGAGGGAGGGGGCGTCAGCATCATCACCGATCCTTACACGCCGTTCAAGTCCGGTTTTGCGCCAGTCGACGAGACTGCTGACATTGTTGTTCGCAGCTCCGATGACGACTCTGCCCACGCCAACGCCGCCATGATACCCGGAGACCCGGAGGTCGTTACGGCCACCCACATACTGAGTTCTGGCGGTGATTACGGGACGGGTGAACGTGAAAGTACAGGACAAGGAGGCGACGCGTCTTACGTGACAAGGGCAGGCATTGGGTTCACGGCGATTCCCGCGCTGGAGTCGATGCGGGTCAAACTGCAGCCGCGTGACAACGCGATGTACTGTTTTGTCGTTGACGGGCTGCGCCTGGTCCACTTCGGCGACGTTGGCAACCGGCTGGAACGCTGGCAATTGGAGCAGATGGGGGGCGTGGATATTGCGATCGTCCCAACGGGGGGTCCGCCTACAATCGAGCTCGATGACCTGCAGGACGCGCTCAACTTTCTCCGGCCGGCTGTGACTATCCCTATGCATCACGACCTGCCAGGATGCAGATTCCCCAGAATGGCGGACGTGCGGGAATTTACGCGCCGCTATCCGTCGTCTCGCGTAGTCTGGGCGAACAAGCCGGAAGTCGAGCTGTCCAGAGAGGTCCTGCCGCGCGAGCCTGAAGTCTGGGTATTGCAGGCTACTTCGGCGGGTCGACTTTAGGCAGCCCAGGATTTTTGCACGTGCCGATTTACTCAAATGGCCGGCCAAATGAAGGCCATGACCTCGATAGTCGCCACTTCACTTCTGCCGACCCTTTCTATGACGGTCTGAGTATTACTGAGGCGGCTTCCGGGCCCGGATACTGCTGCTCGTGAATCGCTGAATCAGTTCTGCCAGGGCATGATCGGACAAGCTTCTCAGAGACTCAGGAAGCTCACCTAGAAAGTCGCCGCTGCTGTAGCGGTGTTCGAAGGTGATTGCGATATTCTCGAACCCGGCTGCCGCCAATAGCCGAGTGAGTTCAGAGTCGCTCAAAGCCCCGGCGATACAGCCTGCCCAGCTGAGCCCGGCGCGAATCTCTTCCTCGCTCACCGGCAGGTCACCCAGGTCGCCGTCGACCACGATATCGGAGATGGCCAACCGGCCGCCCGGCCTGAGTACTCGATAAGCTTCCTGTAGGGCGCGACCTTTGTCCGGCGTCAGATTGACGACACAGTTGGAGATGATCACGTCGACCGAGCCATCTTCCAGGGGCAGGTCTTCCAGGTCGCCCTTGCGGAACTCGACATTGGCCGCACCCATTTTGGCTGCATTGCGCCGCGCCAGTTCCAGCATCTTGTCGGTCATGTCAACGCCGTAGACAAAGCCTGCCTCACCCACTTGCCGCGCCGCCATCAGAACGTCCAGTCCCCCGCCTGAGCCGAGATCCAGTACGACTTCGCCTGGCTTCAATGAGGCGATCGCGTTCGGATTGCCGCAGCCCCGGCTGCTGCTGACTGCCGCCACCGGCAGTTCACTCAAGTCCTCGCCCAGGTAAAGATCGCTGCCGCAGCAGTCCGACGGCGCAGGACTGTCCAACTGCTGTTCCGCAACCTGGCCATAGTAGGACGACACATCCGCCCTGATGGCCTTTGGATCGTCACGCGGAATCCGCGCGGCGCCGCTCGCACTGCAGCAGGTATCTGCCTGCTTGACTCCGGTTTGCTTTTCTTGCCGCACCTGAACAGACATATTGTTTCGCTCCGAGTTTCCCAATGAACCTGACTGACTTGCAGACCCGCTGGCATGCGGAGAAACGGGTCCGCGAACGGTGTGATCATGCGGTCGCCATCGACTTCTCGCCTTGCCGGTCGAGGTGGGCGCAGCGCACGGGAAAGAGTGTATCACCGCAGTCAAGCGCAGGGCAATCTTGCCAGGCTGCTGTCACCGACTTTTGGCAATCCTATCGCTGAGAGCAATGTCCGGATGAATAGTTCCCGACTGCATCATACAGGGCGCCCACACTTTTGCTTTCGCCGATAGAAGAAGGCGGCCGGACAAAACGAGAACATTGACGGGTGCATGCCAAATCAGGGGACTGGGATGTCAGGCAGGGTTTTGGCGCCATTGTTGGCTGGGTAGCCGGGTGCGGTGAGCGAGCATCGCCCGAACGTCGTCATGGAAGCAGGGTACGTCGACCTGATTCTTCCCTTGCTGAACGGGCGTTTTTTGGCAACGGATTCGACGTTTGCGAGGATTGAGGCGTCCGGCTTCTGTGGGCGAGTAGAGGGCCCCGTCGCGGGCCATATCGCCTGCGCGTTTCGAAACCAGGGTCGAAGTCAGGGTTGAATACAGAGGTGGCGTCGGTCTCCTTGTCGGCAGCGTCGCGCACGTGCGCAAGAATGGGCCGAATCTGTCCAGAATGGGGCCGAGAGCGTCCAATTGTGACGCAAACCGGCTGCGAATTTCTCGGAAACCGGGTATCGGTAGGGTATCGATAGGGTATCGAAATGCTCGTTCTGTCCAGATGGGCCTAACTATGAAAAAATCTCATCTCTCCTCGTGACAGGATATTGGCATGGACTCTCGTTGCAGGATGCGGTCGCGGTCAGTTCCCTATCGTTTTTGGACTGAAAATGCGCAAAAGATGTCGTTTTGGTGCAGAAAGTGCGCAATATCGTGTCGGTTGCATGCTTTTCGTGACAGGATACCGAGGCGGATGGCGGCTGCGCAGGCATGGGCGGCATGGCGCGTCTTGTCCCGCCGCGGGTGGGGGGCGCGGCGGACGGCTGGGTGGTACATTTCCGAGTGGCAGCGGCTGCGCCCGGAGCGATATGCGCTGGGGGCAGGATTCGGACGTTCAGTTCAGAGCAGGTCGACATGGCGGGCGCCCTGGGTAAGGTGGGCGGGCAGTTGTGTGCTGCAGGGCGTTTGGGTGCAGCCTGGTTGGGTTCAGATTCAACCTTGCAGTATAGCACGTTTCGGAGACTCTTGCAGGGGACGGCGTGAGCGGATGGCGGGACTGCAGTGGTCAGTTGTCAGTGGTCAGTTGTCAGTGGTCAGTTGTCAGTAGTCAGTTGCCAGTGGCCAGGGAGTGAGGGTGGCTCGAACCGTGTGGTACAATGCATCCTTATGAATCCTGTAACGGTCACGGATCTGACAGCCCATATTAGCGCCCTGTTCGAGACAGACGAGGACCTGAGGGACATCTGGGTTACTGCGGAAGTCAGCAGCTGGAAGAAGGCGGGAAGCGGGCACATTTACTTCAGCCTTAAGGACAGCGGCGCGGTCATCGACGCATTGATGTGGAGAGGCAGTGCGTTTCGCCACACTTGGCTGCCAAGTACTGGAGACCAGGTCCTGGCACATGGATATGTCGGCGTCTATCCCGAGCGCGGCAGGTATCAGTTCTATGTCGACGAACTTCGGCCGGCCGGGCGCGGCCAGTTGTATGCCCGCTTCGAGGCGCTCAAGGAAAAGTTGGCAGCCGAAGGACTGTTCGACGAGGACCGTAAACGGAGGATTCCAGGAGCCCCGCGGCGGGTCGGTGTCGTCACGAGCCCGGAAGCAGCTGCCCTGCAGGACGTGCTGAGAACGATGGGTCAGCGCTGGCCCCTGGCCGAAGTCATCCTCTTTGCCACTCAGGTGCAGGGCGCCGACGCACACGGTCAGATTGCCGCCGCCCTGGCCGCGGCCGACCGTTTTCCCGAAGCGGCGGGCCAGACAAACGGCACGGCCCCTGAATTCGCTGATCTGCCGCTGCTCCTGGAGGGGCAACGCAATGGTCGCGAGGCAACGGTTGGGACCGGCGGGTCGCCTGAAGGCGAACGGCTGGATACGATTCTGCTGGTGCGCGGGGGCGGCTCGATTGAAGATCTTTGGGCTTTCAACGAGGAGCAGGTCGCATATGCGATTGCCGGCTGCGAGACGCCTGTAATCTCCGGCGTCGGACATGAGACCGACTTCACGATTGCTGACTTTACTGCTGACGTGCGTGCGCCCACGCCCACCGCCGCGGCGGTCGCCGCAACACCCGACGGCCAGGAACTCCTCCGGGATATCCGGCAGATCCAACTGCAACTTTTGCGTGATGGCGGCGCTTGCGTGGCGAGTGAAAGACAGGCCTGGGATGCGCTGCGCGTGCGCCTGCAACGGAATGCGCCGCTGCGCCAGATCGACCTCGCCCTCCAGCGGCTGGACGACGCTGAGCTGCGATTGCAGCGCGCAGCGGTGGTGACGCTGGGAAGTCGTCGAGAGCGGCTGTCATCCGGCGCGGCGCGTTTGGAAGGCCTGAACCCCTTGAACGTCTTGTCGCGCGGCTATAGCATGGTCCAAAGGGCAGACGGCTCAATCGTCACCGCGCCGGAACAGGCGATATCGGGCGAGCGGCTTCTCGTCATCGCCGCCGGCGGAAAGTACTCAGTCCGCCGCGAGCAGGGGTGAGCTTCAAGCCGCAGCCGTCAGTGCCCCGCGTATCTCCGCGATCGCAGGATCGATCGCCTCGATTTTGCCATACTCCTCGTCCCAAAAGGCCTGACTTGCCATGCGGTCGACGTCGGCGCTGCTGTAGCCGAATCGGGTCCACAGGTCCCGTTTCATATTCTGGAGTCGCGTCTTCTCGCCCGGCCGGTTGAGATCGATCGTCTCGCCCAGCGAGGCGCCCAGGAAAGCGGACTTAGCCCACATCTCCAGCGTATCTTCGTCAGGCCTGCCGCCATGACGGTCATAGAGTTCGTTACTCACTGAGGGATACCGGTCGTAGCTGTCGGTTGCCACGGTTACAACGTTGTCCTGGGCCCCCAAGCCGAGGTACTTTGCCGTCTTGACCGCGCCGATAATGTTACAGATGCAGCTCGGCCCGAACTTTCCGCGCAGAGCCTGCGCCTCCATTGGGTCAACGCCGAGCCGTTCGGCCAACACCTCTGTGCCGGACTGCACTGCTTCCATTGCTTGCACCGTCTCTTCATCGTTTACCAACATCAGCAGATCCGTATTGAAGACATTGTGAATGAGTGTCACCATCTTGTCGCCAATGCCTTCGATGCGGTGCTGCCCCTGGCCGCCGTCGAACAGTGTCGAACACTGGCGGGGCTCCAAAGCCACGATCTTGGCGTCCGGATAGAGCGACTTCAAGTAGTCGCCCGCCGCAAGCGTGCCGGCGCTGCCCGGCGCGCTGACAAAGGCGGCGACCCGGCCATTGCCGACGTCGGCTGCGGCGCGCGCAGCCGCGTCGCCGGTGACGTGGCGGTGGAAGCGGTAGTTGGGCATCAGCTCAAATTGGGCAAGGACGAAGTAGCGGTCCGGCTTGCTGACGTACTCGTTGTGCGTACGTTCGAGAGTGAGAATAACATCCGACTCCGTGCCGGGAGTCAGGTCGAGTTCGCCGCCGTATTTTCGAATGCGTTCGTACCGCTCCTGGCTCATGGTGTCCGGCATAACGACGATTGCCTGGTAACCTTTCAGAGCGCTCACGTAGGCAGTACCGATGCCGAAGTTTCCTGTGCTGGGCCCGATGATGCTGCGGTCGCCGGGTCGGAGGCCGTCCAGCGCCTCTGCCTCCGCCAAGGTCGTGTAGGCGGGCCCGACCTTCATTGAGCCGCTTGGAAAGTTGCGGCCACTCAAGACGATGATATTGGCCTGGACGCCGGTCAGTTCCTTGGGCAGGACGATGCGCTCAACCTCTGAACCGCCGGTCTTCCAGCAGATGTTGAAGAGGTTTACCGGCGCAAGCTCTTCTTCAGTCAGTGCGTCGGACGCTCTTTTGCGAAGTTCGGCCGGTAGCAGCGCGGGGTCGCGCATCTCCGCGTAGGTTGGGCCAGGTACGATCGATCGTTTCACAGCAGTCTCTCCAGTTTTTTCAGTTTATGCTGATCCTAAAGCCATCGGTTCGATAGATGTATCGCGCCAGCGTCGTGGGGGAAGGGAGCGGCCGCTGGCGAAGGGAGGGACCGCGTCAAGGGATTCTGCAGCGCTGAGGAATCTGTCGGTATGCCGCAGCAAACGCGAGCCAGCTCTCTTCCACTCTTCCCGGCCCCTCAAGCGACTCTCTGTCCCGTTTTGGCAGTTCCCAAGGCGGCAGCCCTCTTGGCTGTTTGATTTAAGACTCGAGCGATTCAGCAACTGCTTCCAGCAGTGGCGGGATGACGACCGGGTCACCCGCTACGCCGGTCGCCGCGGGCACGTCCTTCAGGCCGCTGCCCGTATTGATGACTACGACAGTCTCGTGGGACTTCACAAGTCCTTGCCTGCGAGCTTCGAAGAGGCCCGCCAGGGCGGCGGCGCCTGCCGGCTCGCCAAATACGCCGCCCTGCCGTGCCAGGGGCAGAATCGCCTGCAGAATCGCCTCGTCCTCCACCAGGACGAAGGCGCCCCCGCTCTCGCGCACGGCCCGGAGTGCTTTGATCGCATCGCTCGGCGCGTTGACCCCTATCGAGTCAGCTGCGGTTGCGGCGACCACGGGCTGGGGTATTTCCAGCCCGTCGCGCCAGGCGTTGTGAATTGCGGCGCTGGCGGTAGACTGTACGCCGAAGATGCGCGGAACGCGTTCGATCCAGCCGAGGCGGTGCAGTTCCCAAAAGCCCTTATACACGCCACCGATGATCGAGCCGTCGCCGACCGAGACAAAGACTGAATTGGGGGCCAGGAATGAAGATTTGCCTTCTCCGCCGCCGGCCGATCGCGCCGGACCTCTTGCTTTCGCCAGCTGGGCCGCAATCTCGAAACTGACCGTCTTCTTGCCTTCGGTCATATATGGATTGTAGCCAGTATTGCGGTTGTACCATCCAAACTTTTCACACGCCCTTACACACAGGTCGAAGGCATCGTCGTAAGTGCCGTCAACAGCCAACACGCGGCTGCCGTAAACGAGGAGCTGGGCGACTTTCGCCTCTGGCGCGGTGTGGGGAACGAAAATGACTGTCGCCTGTGCTGCGGAAGCGCCCAGCGCGGCCAACGCGGCGGCAGCGTTTCCCGTACTGGCCGCGGCGACGACCACGCGACCTGTCTCACGCGCCCTGGCGAGGGCGATTGCCGAGGCCCGATCCTTCAACGAGGCTGAAGGGTTGCGGCCATCGTCCTTGATGAAAAGTTGGTTAACCCCGACAACGTCTGCCAGTCTTTCTGGGCGAAGCAAGGGCGTATTTCCCACCGGAAGCGGCGGCAGCGATTCGACCCTAACAGGGAGTAGGGGCCACCAGCGCTCGATCGAGCGAGTGGCTGCGCCGTCGTTTCCTTCAGCCGTCCATGCCAGCCTTTTGCGTGTAGCAATGATGGCATCGTAGTCATAGACGGCGTCGAGATGTCCCAAGTCGCTGCCGGCATTGGGTCGGCAGGGGCAAACGTATTCCAGCTCTCCCAGGGCATAGTTCTGCCCGCAGCGGAGGCACTGCAGTCCGGTCAGAAAACTCCTGTCATTCGGCTGGGACATTAAACGATTTGCCTTTCGAGAAAGGAGTTCCGCAGGCGATATGGTATAGTAGGAGTCATGGGGCGGTTTGGCAAGTCTAAACTAGGTCCTGAGCGAAGCCATCGACGACCAGGGAACACTCTGGCAACTTCCTTGGCAGGCCAGTTCGCAATTTTTCGCGTAGAACAATGGCCGTTCGACCGAATTCGGGGACCATTATTGCGTCATGTATTCGCAGTCAGGAATTGACGGTCTAATGAGTCGGAGTTCGGCCCGCGTGCTTGCCATTGGCGATCTGCTGGCACTTGTGGTGTTTGTCATCCTAGGGCGAATCGTTCATGCCGGTTCGGGGCCGATAGACTGGCTAGCGAACGCGCCGCGCATTGCCGCGCCCTTCCTTTTGGGATGGGTAATCGCGGCGCCGGTTTTTAGCGCCTACGCGCGGGCCAATGCCCCTTGGACAGGTCGTTTCCTTTTGAATTCGGCGTTTACGCTCATAGCAGCCGATCTGATCGCCTTTGCGGTTCGAGGATACTTGTTTTCAGACTCGGTGACAGTTCCGTTTGTCCTAACGGCCTTTGCCTTCACGGCGCTCCTTGTGCTTGGCTGGCGCCTGGTGTTTGCGCGTATCCTGGCCCCAAGGACAGCGCGAGATTCACTGTCGCAAGAGGCTGTTCGCCAATGAGGGCGTCCTTACCGCGGGCACCTCTTTGTCGGCCTGCTGCAGATTTTCCTAACAGCGTGCAGACCTGCTGTGGAAGGTTTGCTGAAACAATTTACCCTGCACAAACGTAGATATTGGCAGACGGTTCGAACTGGAATGTTGCATCGGACTTCCGTCGCTTCTGCAAGTCGGAATAGATCCAGTCGCAAGGGGCCGACCCATCAGGGGCCGTTTCAAAAATAAAGTTTCGAACGGGACCGCTCGAAATGCGTATTGCGTTGTTCAGCGACATCTACAAGCCCCATATTAACGGGGTGGTCAACCATGTTGGCCTGCTGAAAGAACATTTCGATCAGTGGGGCGAACAGGTCTACCTTTTTGTCCCAGAGCAGGACAAGGCGACCAGAGATGAGCACAATGTCATCCGATTGCCCAGCATCCCCATTGCTGACACGGGCTATCATCTATCCGTGCGCGTGGATTCCAGGTGCCGCGATATTTTAAAGCGAATGGATGTCATCCACGTGCACCATCCCTTTATCAGCGGCAGTTTTGGGCTGACTTTCGCCCGCCGCTATGATATTCCGCTCGTCTTTACCAGTCACACAAGGTACGACCTCTACGTTCAGCAATACCTGCCGCTTGTGCCTGAAACGCTGTCGGAGACCGCATTGCATGCCTTCTTCCAGCGTTTCAGCCAACGCTGCAGCGCGATCATTGCGCCCAGCCGCAGCGCAGCTTCGATCATGCCGTCGTGGGGCATCCAGGGTCGAGTCGTTGTCATACCCAACGGAATCGATTTGAGCCGGTTCCACAAACCTGAAGAGGCGACTTCCCGCGCCGATTACGGCATCCCGGAGGAGGCGGTCGTTGGCGTCTATGTAGGGCGGGTGAGCGGCGAAAAGGCCGTAGACCGCCTTTTGCGCATTTTCGCGGCGCTCAAAGAGGAAGTCCCTGAGCTGCATCTCCTCTTGGTAGGGGGAGGTCCGAGCCTCAGCGACTGCCGCCAACTGGCGCGTGAGCTGCATATGGACGGCCGCGTGACATTTTGCGGACCGGTAACTTACGAGCGCATCGGCGGCGTTCTGAGCATGGCCGACTTCTTCCTGTCTGCGAGCACAAGCGAAGTGCATCCGTTGACCTTCATTGAGGCGGCGGCCGCGGGGCTGCCGTCGATAGGCATCGACTCGCCTGGCGTCGCAGACATGATAGTCGACGGTGAGACCGGATTCCTGACCGCAGACAATGACCTCAGCATCGGCCTGCGCATCATGCAGATTGCGCGCGACGCCGAGTTGCGCGCCAAGATGGGACGGGCAGCCGGTCGCTACAGTCAGAGGTACTCTGCTCACAACAACGCCCGCGAAGTGTTGGGACTCTATCAGTCACTTCAAGAAAGTTAGTGCCCCGCTCACAGGAACAGACAGGTCCCGCTGGTTCCGTTTTGGACTCCACAGAGATTGTAAAGTCGTATACTGTTTGCGCAAGACGCAGCGTCGAAAACGGGCATTGCGCATTGGTGACAAGTGTTGTATCATGATTCTGTCACAATATTGTCTGCTTTGCTGGTCAGGAGGACCGGGCTATGCGTTGGGGGCTGCTCCTGAGGGTGCTGGTTACCCTTATTTTTGCCCTGCTGGGATGGGAGTTGGGAAGACAGCTTGCGGGTGTCGATACCCTCAAGAGCCTTACGCTCTCGTCCGCACGCATTATCGTCCCGGCGATTGTCGTCAGCGGACTGATTGGTCTTGTCGCTGCTCCGTGGCTGACATTCAGGCCGGCTCACGCCCTTCGCTCCAGCCTGCGCCAGATCCCAACAGTTCAACTCATGGCTGCCACTGTAGGGTTGGCAGTTGGGTTGACAATCGCCGCGCTCCTGGCCTACCCTCTCTCGCTGCTGCCTAATCCATTCGGGACCATTTTGCCATTCGTCGGCGTTATTGTAATGGGCTATCTTGGCGTAACCATGATGGTGTTGCGCCACCGGGAGATTCTGACCTTCTTCCGTCTTCAGACCGAGAGCCAGAACCAGCGGGATCTGCCTAAGTTGCCGCTCCTCGACAAGGGCAAGGGTGACGGTTTTACGCAGACGATGCTACTGGATACGAGCGTCATTATAGACGGACGTATCGCAGACGTAGCGGATACAGGTTTTCTGTGGGCAGTCCTGGCCGTCCCGCGATTCATCCTCAACGAACTGCAATATATTGCCGACTCGGCCGAGGTACTGCGGCGCAATCGCGGCCGGCGAGGGCTCGAAGTCCTGGACCGCTTGCAGCAGATCGAGAATGTCGAAATCGAGTTTCTCGATCAGGACCCGGTAGAAGCCCAGCATGTCGACGAAAAACTGGTCTACCTGGGAAGAGAGATGGGCGCCGCCATCGTTACTAATGATTACAACCTGAATCGAGTTGCCAAACTACAAGGTGTGCGTGTCCTAAACATCAACGAATTGGCCAACGCCGTCAAATCGGTCGTCCTCCCCGGCGAAGAGATGAGCATTCACGTAATTCAGGAAGGCAAGGAAGCCAACCAGGGGGTGGGTTACCTTGACGACGGGACCATGGTTGTTGTCGAACAGGGCCGCAGGTCCCTGGGCGCACAGATTTCGGTGCGCGTTACAAAGGTGCTGCAGACCAATGCCGGCCGCCTGATTTTCGCCGTCCCGGAAGAGGTGCAGGAACGCCGCCGCGCCTTCGAATCGGTCCGCTAATTCGACTTTCCGTCCCAAACACCTCACGCGCGTCCCCGCGACGAAACTCCCATGGCGCTAAGCATCTACAATACGCTTTCGAGAAAGCTCGAGCCGTTTCAGACTGCCGAAGAGGAACGGGTACGCATGTACGTCTGCGGCCCTACCGTGTACGCCGACGCCCACATCGGCCATGCGATGAGCGCAATCGTATTCGACATGATCAGGCGATATCTCGAATACATCGGCTATGAGGTGACTTACGTCACCAACTTTACCGATGTTGATGACAAGATCATCGTCCGCGCCAAGGAAACGGGCCAGGACCCCTTTCAACTGGCGCAGTTCTACACTGACAAGTACCTGATGCACCTCAGCGACCTCAACATCAAGCCGGCCGATACCTACCCGCGCGTGACCAACGAGATCTCAAATATCATCCGGACGATTGGCGAGCTGGGCGAGACCAACTATGCCTACGAAATGGATGGCAGTGTCTACTTTCGCGTTCAAAACGATGACGACTATGGGAAGCTGAGCCGCCGGCGGCAGGAGGACGCGGTTGCGGGAACACGGGTCGATTCGGACGAACGCAAGGAGAATGCGGCCGACTTCGCGCTGTGGAAAGCGGCCAAGGCGGGCGAGCCATCCTGGGAAAGCCCGTGGGGTCCGGGCCGTCCGGGCTGGCACATCGAATGTTCGGTCATGTGCCTTCACCATCTCGGCGAGACGATCGACATTCACGGGGGCGGCAACGATCTGATTTTCCCCCACCATGAGAACGAGATTGCGCAGAGTGAAAGCCTCACCGGCAAGCCATTCGCCCGCTATTGGGTTCACAATGGGATGTTGCAGCTTTCCGGTGAAAAAATGAGCAAGTCGGTAGGAAACCTCGTCACAATCGACGAGTTCCTGCAAAGGTACTCGGCCGACGCGCTCCGGCTGCTGGTCTTCACCGCCCACTATCGCAAGCCGGTTGCGTATACGGAGGAGTCTATCGCAGCCGCGGAGCGAAGCGCGGCCAGGCTGCGAGGTGGATTGCGCCCGGCTAGCGGGACGGTTACCGTGGGGGAGAGCGCCGAAAACCTCAGGGAGACTGCCGAGGCGGCCCGCTCAGGTTTCAGGGTGGCGATGGACGACGACTTGAACACGAGCGCGGCCCTGGCCCAACTCTTTGAACTTGTGCGGGCCATCAACTCGGCACGCGCCGCCGGTGTCTCGGGTCCCTTTTTCCAGGCGGCGCAGGAGACGCTGCGCGAACTGGCCGGCGTGCTGGGACTCTCGCTTTCCGACGCCGGCGAATCCCAGGGCGATTCGCTGGCAGCGAAAGAGTTTATCGATCTGCTCGTCTCGCTGCGGACCGAGCTCCGGCAGGAAAAGCAGTGGGCGCTGGCAGACAAAGTCAGGGAAGGCCTGGCCTCTTTGTCCGTTTACCTTGAAGACACGCCGGATGGCACCGTCTGGCGCTTTGAGGACGCTGGATGAGCGAACTGCTCGTGGGCCGGCACGCAGTGTGGGAGGCCCTGCGTGCGGGCAAACGCCGCTTCTACCGTCTTTGGTTGGAGGGCGTCGCCGAATCTCGTCCCAAAGGGCGACTCGCCGAAATTGTACAGAGGGCCGAAAGCCGCAAAATTCCTCTGCGGTACGTCGAGGGCGGGCTCTTTGACCGCCTGCGACAGAACGAGCTGAATCCGCACGGAGTCGCCCTCGAAACCGGTCCTTTCCCTTACACGGACCTCTATGATCTACTGGACATCGGCAAGAGCAAGGTCGATCCTCTGTTCCTCGTCCTCGACCATCTGGAAGACCCGCGCAATCTTGGTACCCTCTTCCGGAGTTGTGAAGCGTTCGGCGTGGACGGCGTCGTTCTTCCCGAGAGGAGGGCGGCAGGAATTACACCCGCGGTAAGCAATGCTTCATCAGGCGCGGTCGAGCATCTTCCGGTAGCACAGGTCAAGAATATCAATCGAACAATCGACCTGATGAAGGACAGCGACATCTGGACGGTAGGACTGGACATTCAGCCGGGCGCGACCCCGCTTTCTGAGGCCGATCTGGGCGGTCGCCTTGCCGTCGTGGTCGGCAATGAAGGGAAAGGCCTCAGCAGGTTGGCACGTGAGAAGTGCGACTTCTGCGTTACGATACCGATGAAGGGGGCCGTAGACAGCCTCAACGCGGCCATTGCAGGCAGCATCGTTCTCCACAGCGCATACCTGGCGCGAACATCCACAGCCGAGCCGAGCTAGGGTTGAGCTGAAAAATCCACCGAGCAGGTCAAGCAAACGATTCATCTGACGGGCGGAGCTGCACACAGTTGCTGCCCTGTGTATCAGTCGCGTAGCCAGTACTTGGGAGGGCTGCCAAAGACGTCTCCCTCATCGGGCGGCCAGTTCAGCGTCTCTTCAACCTGTTGGGCCAGCGCCAGGTCCTTCTCCGTCAGCCCTCCGACGTCATGCGTGTGCAGAAAGATGTCGACTGAACGGTAGTTGAGAACGAGACGCGGATGGTGGTTGGCTGCCTCGGCCAGAAAGCCAATGGCGTTGGCCACGAATTGTGTAACCCGCCAGTTCGCGGTGCGATACTGACGGTGCAGCTCGCCGTCTTGCACCCCCCATGACGGCAACTCTGCGCTCAATCTCCGGCGGGCCTCCTCTTCGCTGATTCTACTCACTTGCTCCTTCCTCCTTTGGGTCCACGAGCTGTAGGCGGGACACAATGCGATAGAGAACATTGTGCAGCTCTGTTGCCCGGAAGCCAACTGTGTTTCAGGCCTTGCGAAATGCGGCTATGGCGGCGGAACTGTTATATAATGGTGCCAAAATAGTGGGGCTTCACCAACCTCATTTGCGAGTCCAGTCTATTCAGTTTCGTTGGAGACGGGGAATGGCGCGTCGTACGTTACTCAAAACTACGCTATCTGCTGCAATGCTAGCCATGGTCCTGTTCAGCGCATGCGCGCCCGACCCGAGTTTGCAGCTGATTTCGCCGAATATGGTGATTCTGGGAGAAGGCGAAGTCTTTGTGCCGCCTACGCCCACCCCGCGGCCCCGCATCGCCGTACTGACCGATGAAGAGATCTACGCCGGTTTGCCTGACACGATTGCTCCCCTGATGCCGGGTGACTCCGCAGCCGGCGAAGCCCTGACCGTTCCTCACGGTTGCACAGGTTGCCATCAGCTCGACAACAGCCTGGTAGAGATTGCGCCCACCTGGTTTGAGATTGCGGATACGGCGGTTGGGCGGGCCCGACAGACGGGTGAAGCCGGGCCGGCGCTGTACCTCTACACCAGCATCACGGATCCCGACAGCTTTGTCGTCAGTGGATACAACTCAGGCGAAATGCCCCAGACATTCTCTGACGATATGGACGCGCAGGATCTCGCTCACTTGTTGACCTATTTGCTTTCGCTGCGAGCTGAGGCGGCTGTTCAGGAGCAGTAGACTCTCGGTTCTCCACTGAATACTAAAAGCAAGTCTTAAGAGCCGGTCCTTCAGGGGCCGGTTTGTTGTGTACGGTGTCCGAACAGCCCGGGGTGGGGTCAACCGTTGAGAAGCAACCGGCGCAGTTTGCGGATATCCTCGGGCGACGTACGGCAACAGCCGCCGATCAGTTGGGCTCCGGCTGCTTTCCAGGTCGATGCCTCGCCAGCAAAATCGACGACAGCGCTGCCGGTCTGCCACTCGCCGGCGACGCTGTCCCAGCAGGCACCGCTGTTGGGGTAACAGACAAGGGGCTTGCGCGTCGCTGCCCGCGCCCTTTTCAATAGCCCTGCCACGTGTTTGGGCGCCGTACAGTTCACACCGGTGGCGACGACGGTTTCGCAGCTGTTAGCCAGCTCCACGCAACGGGCAATTGGCTCACCGCGGCAGACGTGCTCGTCATCGCGGCAGCTGAATCCGATCCAGGCGGGCGTCCCCCTATACTCCGTCAACAGTTCGACCAGCGCCTCTCCCTCCACCAGGCAGGGTATGGTCTCGCAGGCCAGAAGGTTAGGTTCGGCGCCAAGCAGGGCCTCGAGACGAGGCCGGTGCCAGTCAATCAGCGCTTTCTTCGAGAGACCGAAGTCGCCCGTGTATTCGGAGCCGTCGGCGAGGAACGCGCCGTAGCTACCGATAGAAGCGGCGACCAGCGGAGGCAGGCGTCGATGGGTTTCGCCTCGATGTTCGGCCGCAGCCAGGAACTGGTCGCGCGCTTCTTTTGCCAGATGCACGCTGCTCTGCAGTAGTTCCACGCCCCGCCTGCGGCTGAGTCCTCTCCGAGTGAATCCCTCAAAGCTGGCCTGGTAACTGGCGCTGATGGCGACATCTGCGCCGGCTTCGAAGTAGTCAAGATGAAGCTGGCGAACCGAGGCGGGGTCTTCGAGCAGAAGACGCGCCGACCAGAGATCGTCCGACAGGTCGGCCCCTCTTCTTTCGAGCTCAGTCGCCAGGCCGCCGTCAAGGATCATGACGCCCTGGCCGATCAGAAACGGCTCCAGGGCGAGATTTCCGCTCATTCCAGCACTGCGGGTGTGTAGCGGCCTGCGCGCATGATCGCCAGTCTCGTGCCGTCGCTCAGGTGGCCGGTGACATCCAGCGTAGGGGTACCGATCATGACGTCCAGGTGCAAATCTGACTTGTTTACGCCAGCGGCCTTCAACTCATCCGGCGACAGCTCTGCGCCGCCAGCGAGGCCGATCGGATAGGCCTGACCGAAAGCGATGTGGCAAGCGGCGTTCTCGTCGAATAGCGTATTGTAGTATACGAGGCCGCTCTGGAAGATCGGCGACGAAACGTCCACCAGCGCCACTTCGCCCAGGAATCGCGTCCCCTCTACGGCGAAGAACTGTTCGTAAATCTCCTGGCCTTCACCTGCCGAAAACTCGACAACGCGTCCCTCTTCGAAGCGAAATGTCACCTCGGCCACTTCGCGCCGGAACGGGAAGCTGGGGCGGGAGGTCTTGGTCCAGCCATTGACGCGCAGTCGGTGCGGCGTTGTGAACAGCTCCTCAGTAGGAATGTTTGGCAGGAATACAGGCGCGCCGGCTTTGTTCTCCTCGCCGTTGCCGCCGAATCCGTCGTCTTCCGACGCGCCCAGTCCGCCCACGCCGCCCGCCCAGTTGGGCCGGTCGGTCAATCCTATCGTCAGATCGGTGGACGGCCTGCCGTCTGCGGCGGGCGTGGGATCAAAAAAGTGCAGGGAGCGCACTTGTCTGGCCTGCAACGTCGAGCGCGCCGATTCGAGGTTGTCGAGATGGTCCTGCCACGCTGAAAACGGGTCGCCGGCGTCAAGCCGAATAATGCGGCGAATCTCGTCCCAAAAGCGGTCCAAGGCCTCTTCGGCCGCGAGGTCGGGGAAGACCTTCTGCGCCCAGGCTGGCGTGGGCAGCGAGGCCACGTTCCACTGCTGCTTCATTTCCATCATCGACTCGCGCCAGGGCATCATGGCGCGGTATTCAGCGGTCTGCAGGATGCGTAGTTTCGCCGGGTCAAGCTGGGTCGGAAGCGACGGGTCCTCCTCGCCAACCAGGCTTAGCGCGGCCCAGGCGTCATCCCTGCGCTCCTGGGCCATCTCTTTGAAATAGCCGGGAAGATGCTCCAGGGTCTCCTCTCGGCTCTTGCGAATGCGAATGCTTTGCAGACGCATGTCGTTGTACTCGATCTGAACGTATTTAGCCCCGGCGTCGTAGGCCGCTTCAGCCACCTGA
The DNA here is from genome assembly GCA_034428395.1 of Caldilineaceae bacterium. Classification (GTDB taxonomy): domain Bacteria; phylum Chloroflexota; class Anaerolineae; order Caldilineales; family Caldilineaceae; genus Bin5. The sequence goes on along the minus strand of DAOUHX010000424.1, from coordinate 124,185 downwards.
AGTGCAAAGTCACGATGGATGGGCTCAGTCTTGATCACCAGCGACTGGCCGGCCTGCAGGTTCAGGCCCAAGCGGATCAGGAGTTGAGCATACTGTTCGAGCTCTGCTCTGCGATCTGTCATCGGGATGCTCTTTCCGCGCTGGCCCTGAGACGGCCGCGCGATTTCCTGCAATTGTGTCAGTATGAAAGTGTGAAAGTGTGCCAACGGGCCGGAATTACAATTGTTTCGTTGCAAGAAAACCAGCCTGGACAAGGCGCGTATGCGAATTGCCCGAGCCGCCCGCGAACTTGACAAGCCCCGCCCAGCTCAATAGAATATCTTGTGGCAAACGGCCCACTAGCTCAACTGGCAGAGCAGCGGACTCTTAATCCGCGGGTTCGGGGTTCGAATCCCTGGTGGGTCATCTCATTGCGGGCGGACAGTACGGTGTCCCCCGCATTCTTTTTTGCGATGAAGCAACTAAGCATCGGGTTCGGGCCGTTCACATGCCCAGGAACGCCGGGCCGCTGCCCATTTGCTCCTGCAGTTCGCCCCGACAAAGGGCCGCTCGACAGGAGATTGATCGCGGTTGTCCGCTGGAGGCAAATGCCCCAATATTTCAGGTACGCCGTCAAACCGAGCCTGGTATCGCTACCCCTAAACGCTGCGCAGACCTCGCATTCAGCTACCCTTTCGGTGGGCGACCCGCTCGCTCCCGACACCAAAAACCCGCTGCGCTCAACCTACGCGACAACGGGTCACGTTTGACCGTCGATTGGGTAGCAAGTCCGCATGTGCCGTGACGCTTCAGCCAACTTTCGGAGCCGAGCGAAGGCGGACGCTTGTTGCTTTGGCAAGCGCTCTCGCGCTATCGGGTCTCCCGGTAGACCACGTGCTTGCGCAAGACCGGATCAAACTTTCGCAACTCCAGGCGTTTGTCATTATTGCGCCGGTTCTTGCTCGTCAGATACACATGGTGACTCTCCGTGCTGCGCATCCTCACGAGCTGGCGCGGGCCTCTCTTCGCCATAATCTCCTCCAACATGCTTTCTTTATATAGAAGTGGCAACACGCAGGCGCTGCCCCGGGGACCGAGCGAGGATTGGCCTCGCACCGTCATGGTCCGTACCTGAATCTAGAAGGGGTATTGTAACCGCGGAAGGTCAGCCAAGCAAACTGAGTCACCCCGGAGGCCCGAATTTAGTGGCAATTCGGCGATCCGGAGAACGGCCCCGGGATAACTACCGGCATTGCTGGCCCGCCAGATTTCATTACAATGGATGTGGCAAGCAATCGAGGCTACCGACTCACGAAAGGTAAAGAACGATGAACTTTCTCATCTACCCGGCGTTAAGATCCAGCGAGCTTGCGCAGGTGCAGGCGCTTTCTTCCGAGTTGGAGATCGTCAACGCATTGACGGAAGAGGACGCACTGGCTGCGATTCCACAGGCGGTCGGCATGTACGGCGACCTAACCCCGGCCCTGCTGGAGCGGGCCGAAAACCTTCGCTGGCTGCAGACGCCGGTTGCGGGCCTGGAACACTACATGTTCCCCGCGCTGGCCGAGAGCGGCATCGTGGTCAGCAATATGGCAAAGATATACGGCGACATGATCGCTGACCACGCCTTCTGTTTCATCCTGATGTTCGCGCGCGGGATTCACTTGTACATGCGCCGCCAAATCAAGGGCGTCTGGCAGAAGGGAACGCCGGTCCATCACCTTGGGGATTGCACGCTCGGCGTCATCGGACTTGGGGGCATCGGCGCGGAGCTGGCCCGCCGCGGCAAGGCACACGACATGCATGTGATCGCGGTCGACGCCCGGGCCGGCGATACGCCCGGACGTGACCTGGAGCTGGACGCGCTCTGGCCTCAGGAGCGGCTGCACGACCTCTTGGACGAATCGGACTTCGTCGTAAGCTGTGTGCCACAGACGCCAGAGACAGTCGGGCTGATCGGGGCGGAGGAGCTGGCCCGGATGAAGCCGACCGCCTATCTGATCAACATCAGTCGCGGGGTCGTAGTCAAGCTGGACGCCCTCGTCGACGCGCTCGAGGCCGGAGGCGTTGCCGGCGCCGCGCTCGACGTTTACGAGCAGGAGCCGTTGCCGGCCGATCATCCGCTCTGGCAGATGGAGAATGTGATCCTGACGCCCCACGTAGCCGCAGACAATCCCCACGTGCCCCAGCGCCGCATCGATACGCTCTGCGGCAATCTGCGCCGCTACCTGAACGGCGAGCCGCTTCGGAACGTTGTCGACAAGGCAAGGTTGTTCTGAGTCGGAGCGAAGTCAGATGCCCAGGTAGGCCTCGGCAACCTGCGGATCGGAAAGGAGATGTTGGGCGTCGCCGCTGAGGACGATGTGCCCGGTTTCTAGAACATAGCCGCGGTGTGCGACCTGGAGGGCTGCCTGGGCGTTCTGCTCCACCAGCAAGATGGTCGTCCCCTGCGCGTTTATCTCGCGAATTATCTGGAAGATCTGCTGGACAAGGAGAGGCGCCAGACCCATCGACGGCTCATCCAGGAGAAGAATGCTTGGGCGGCTCATCAGCGAACGCCCGATGGCCAGCAACTGCTGCTCTCCGCCGGACAGCGTGCCTCCCGGCTGGCTGAGCCGCTCCTCCAGTCGCGGAAAGAGTTCGAGGACACGCGCCATGTCGCTCCGGATTCCGTCGGCATCCGTGCGGGCAAACGCGCCCATCGCCAGATTCTCCTTGACCGAGAGCCTGGCGAAGATTTTGCGGCCTTCAGGCGACTGCGAGACGCCGAGCCTGGCAACTTCGTGGGCAGGAAGGCGGTCGAGACGGATTCCAGGTTCTTGCACGTCGCCGGCGCGTTCGCTTCCACCGTTCTGGCTGCTTTCCAGGTAGATTGCGCCCGACTGCGCGCTAATCACGCCGCTAATCGTGTTGAGCGTTGTCGTTTTGCCGGCCCCATTGGAGCCTATCAGCGTGACGATTTCGCCTTTGTTCACGGTCAAAGAGACGCCCTTGAGCGCGTGAATGTGGCCGTAGAAAGTGTGGACTGAATCTAGAATCAACAACGGTTACCGCTCCCCGGCTGCGACCGGACCCTCCATGGCTACTTCGGGACCCAGATAGGCCTCGACGACTCTTGGGTTTGCCCGCACATCATCGGGCGCGCCGCTGGCGATCTTTTTCCCGTAGTCCAGGACGGTTACGTTCTCGGAAACGCTCATTACCACCTTCATGTCGTGTTCGATCAGAAAGACAGTGATTCCCATCCCGTCGCGCAGCCTGTGCATCAACTCCATCATCCGCTCGGTCTCGCGGGGATTCATGCCGGCTGCCGGTTCGTCGAGAAGAAGCAGCCGCGGGCGGCTACCCAAAGCGCGCGCAACCTCCAGCAGCCTCTGCTCCCCGTACGGCAGGTTGGTTGAGACGACCTCCTCCTGTCCGCCGAGACCCACGAAATCGAGTAGTTCTCGCCCAGTCTGACGCGCGGCCCGCTCTTCTGCCCGCTGCCGGGTGGTACGCAGGATGGCGCTCCAGTGTGAAGCGTGCAGGCGCAGGTGCTGTCCAACGAGCACGTTTTCTAGCGCAGTCATCCTGCCGAAGAGCCGGATATTCTGGTATGTGCGGGCGATGCCGCGTGCCGTGATCTCGTCCGAACGCAGGCCCACAAGCGACTGGTCCTCAAAGAGAATCTCCCCTTCTTCGGGGCGGTGCAGACCTGTCAGGCAGTTGAACAGCGTGGTCTTGCCCGCCCCATTGGGCCCGATGAGAGAGGCGATCGAACCCGCCTCGATATCGATATCCACTTTGTCTACGGCGACTAGGCCGCCGAAAACCTTGGTGACACCCCGGACAGCGAGAAGGACGGTCATTGCATCGCACCGTCTTGGCCGGCCGCAGCCGCCCCGTCGTCGTCTGCCAACTCTTGCACGATCTCCCCATTTGCTTCCGGGCCGATCTGGCTCTCTCCTGCATCCTCCGCGGCGGCTTCAAATCGCCGGCGCGATGACGGCAGAATGCCGGCGGGGCGGACGATCATCATAATCACCAGCAGGGCGGCAAAGGCAACGATGCGGTATTCGTCTACCCCGCGCAGCACTTCGGGAAGCCCCTTGAGCGCGAGCGCGCCGAGAACGATGCCGGCCGGGCTGCCAATGCCCCCCACGATTATCAGCGCCAGTGCGTCTATGGAGACGAAGAGCGAGAAGTTCTCAGGGAATATGTTGATTTGGCGCGCGGCGTACAGCTGCCCGGCCAGTCCGGCAAAGGTGGCACCGATGGCAAATGCGAGCAGTTTCGTGCGCACGAGATGGACGCCCGTGGCCTGGGCGACATCCTCATCTTCCTGCATAGCGATCCAGGCCCGGCCCAGCCGCGAGTCGTTCAAGCGGACCGCGACAAATGCGATCGCTGCAGAACTTGCGAGGGCCAGCAGAAAGATCCATCCCTGCGAACTGAGCAGTCCGCCGGATACCGCCTCCGGTTCAAGCCCGAAGAGACCCGGCTGCGCGATTTCGAGGATGCCGCGCGGCCCATTGGTCAGCTCGCCCAAATTGAGCATGAAGAGACGGATGATCTCGCCAAAACCGAGCGTAACGATTGCAAGATAGTCGCCTCGCAGGCGAAGAACCGGAATGCCTAGCAGGATGCCGCCGATAGCGGCCGTAATCATGGCCAGAGGAAGCGCCATCCAGTATCCGAGCAGAGGGCTGTCTGCCTGTACGCCCAATCCGGTCAAAAGGCCGCTGATAAAGGGCGAAGAGAACGGGGCTGACACGAAGGCGTAAACATAGGCGCCGATGGCGAAGAAAGCGACATAACCAAGGTCGAGCAGACCCGCATAGCCGACAACGATGTTCAGGCCAAGCCCCATCATGACAAAGATGAAGACGATTCCCATGACCGAATTCTGAAACTGGTCGAGGACAAAAGGCATGATCAGCACGCCGATGCCGAGCAGAACGGAGACGATTAGCCGTTCACGGCCCGGATTCGCAGCCCGCAGGGCGAACAGCCCGCTGCCGGTTGCAACCAGCGTGAACAGCAGGCGGACCGTGCTCCTGTCGGTTCCGAATGCGCCGACGCCGGGCAGCCCCAGCCAGACGACGACAGCCAGTAGCGCGAAAGGAAATGCAATCACCAGCCAGTGCAGCGCCGAGGCGAACGCAGGTCCGGAAAGACGCGCCTTCAATAGGGCTGAACCAGCCGCTTGAGCCGCGTCAGCCTTACCTGCCAGGACGGCAAGCGCGGCCAGTACCCCGCCGCCCGTAAAATAGAGTACGGAGAAGAGGTAGCGCAGCGGAGGCACCTGCGCCTCAGCGACCGCGCCGGGCGACACGCCGAGCAATGCGGCTACGTTTACGGGAACAATCTTGTCAAAGACCGGTTGAATCGCCACGCCGCTTCCCAGAATTGCGGCGAACACGGCGCTCACAGTTGCGATCAGCAGCCCCGTTGTGGCGCCGGCCGCGGCGCCTTGCGCCAATACCAGGCTTGAAAGGCCCCCCCGTGTCTCGGCCCGAGCCTGCACTTGGGCCTGCGGCCCATGGCCAACTTCCCAACCTGGCTTGGGCTGCCCGGCTGTACCGGCAAGGGGAACTCTTTCTGAAATGGCCTGTGAAGTACGGCGGAGACTGTACCAGAAGAGGAGCGCGGCCAAAAGGGCGAGGAGAGGCAGGGCGTTGCCACCCGTCCGACCGGGGATGCCGACGAGGATCAGGTAGCTCAGAAGTGCAAAAGTGATGAGCCCGGTCTTGATTGCTGTGGGCACAGTAACGCCTCGGCTCAGGCCTTCTTCTCGCTTAGCACTTCGCCAAAGAGGCCGGACGGACGGAAGATCAGTATCAGGACAAGGAGCGTGAAGGCGATGACATCCTTGTATTCGGTGGGGATGCCCAGGGCGCTCGGTCCAATCGCTTCAATCAGGCCGAGTAAGAGGGCGCCGAACATTGCGCCGGGAATGTTGCCGATGCCGCCCAGAACGGCGGCAGTGAATGCCTTCAAGCCGGGAATGAAGCCGCTGTTGAACTTGACGACCGTGTTGTGAAATCCGAGCATTACGCCGGCCGCACCGGCCAGCGCCGAGCCGAGCATAAACGTCAGCACAATGACTGCATTGACGTCGACGCCCATCAGCGAAGCGGTTGCCCTGTCTTCGGCTACGGCTCTCATTGCCCGTCCCAGCTTCGTCCGCTGAATGATAAAGAAAAGAACCAACATCAACAGGATGGAGGTGAAGAAGATGATGGCGCCGGTGTAGGGGATGAATACATTTCCCAGTCGCAGGCCGCCCGAAATCAGTTCGGGTTTGCGGTAGCTGTGCGGGCTGACACCGAAGATCAGAAGCACCGAATACTGCAGAAACAGAGAGGCGCCGATTGCGCTGATCAGAGGCACCAGCCGCGGCGCCTGGCGCAGCGGGCGGTAGGCCAGCCGTTCCAAGGTGACGCCGATCAGAACGGAGGCTGCCATACCGACCAACATGATGAAGAACAAGGCGACTACGACAACGAGCCAGGGCCCTTCCATCCAGCCACGGGCCTGGGCGAATTGAAGGGCGAAGAAACCGGCGATGCCGCCGATCATCATCACTTCGCCGTGCGCGAAATTGATCATGAAGAGGATGCCGTATACGAGCGTATAGCCCAGTGCGACGAGCGCGTAGACGCCGCCCAGGACCAGCCCGTTCAGGGCCTGGGATATCCAGAATGAAGCGGGATAGCCCTCAGCCAACCCGACGGTGATCACCCGCCAAAGTACGACTGCTACAATTGAAAGGCCGAAGGCCCGGATAGCGTATTTCTGGAAGGTGGCCCCATCCAGATTGAAGGGCTGCGCCGAAGTAGCTCGACCTGCCATACCCGCCTTCGAGTGGGAAAAGAGGGGGAGAGAGGAGATGGAGGGCGTTCAGGGCTCCTTCTCCTCTCTCGGTAGATTACTCCAAGCCAAAGCCGGAGACCTGGTTGAAGTCGCCGTCTCCTACCTGGAAGATCTGCACACCGCCTGCGCCGCACTCGCCCATGGCGTCGCACATGAGTGAGCCTGTCAGGCCATTGATTGGGCCGACGGAGCGGATGGCTGCAATCAAGGCTTCCCGGTCAATTACGAGGCTACCGTCATCGCCGACCTCGCCCACTTCCATGATGGCGGCGGCGATCAGCTTGACAGAATCGTAGCTCTGGCCGTGGAACGGGCCAAGGTCACCGGCTGCGACACCGTACTTGTCCATGAATTTGGCGTCAAACTCGGTGTTCATCTCTTCGGACTCGGCTCCGGCGACGAAGGAGACGTACGTGCCTTCGGCGGCTGGGCCGGCTGCGTCGAGATACTGCTGTGTGTAGGCACCGTCAACGCTCATGAAGACCGTGTTTTCGAGCCCGGGTGTCTCGGTCATCTGCTGGGCGATCAGACCCGCCTCGGTCGAGTAGCCGGCAAAGAAGATACCCTCCGGGCCGTCTGCGCCAACTTTGGCCAGCATGGCGCGAAAGTCAGTATCCCCGACCTGCGCGCCTTCGAAACTGGAGACTTCGCCGCCGATTGCCATCAGATGGTTCTGGAAAATCTCAGCCAGGCCCTTGCCGTAGTCGGAGTTGTCATGGACAACCGCGAACTTGGAAAGGCCCAATTCATTCACGACAAAGTTGGCGTCGGTGACGCCCTGCAAGGCGTCGCTCAGCGCAACGCGGTTGCAGACATCGCAGTCCTCCGACGTAATGTCAGGATTGGTAGCGCTGGGGCTGACGAAGGGGATGCGCGCCTCCTGCAAGATCGGCATCAGCCCGAACGTCTCGCCGGAGCAGGTACCGCCCGACACGGCGACGATAGTTTCATCGGCGGCAAATTTGTTGCCCACGTTCGTGCCTTGCGTGCCGTCACATGCGCCGTCTTCACCGACCAGCTCGAACATGAAGCCTTCAAAACCGCCCATCGCGTTGAGATCGTCGATAGCGATTTCGGCGCCATACTGAATGTCCTTGCCCGGGTCCGGAATCGGCCCTGTCAGGGCAAAGGAGCCGCCAATGCGAATCATTCCGCCCGCGGGGATGACAACTTTCCCGCTCATATCTGCGGGCGCGTCCTCCATCTGATCGTCGGCCATGGGCGCTTCCGCAGGCGATGGAGCGGCAACGCAGGCGGCGAGCGCGAGGACTGCAACAAGGATCAAACCGAGAACTGTGAAAGATTTGGACATGTGAACCTCCTTTGAGTTGAACGTGGTCCGCAGGCTGACATAGTTCCGTACATACGCATCCACCTCGAAGACGAGGAATTGCCAGGTGAGCCCGGAGGAAACAGCTGCCGTCCTATCCAACTTCCGATTATATACGAACGATTTACGTTCGGGCAAGACAACCAATTTTTTGCGTCACTGCCTGCCGTATCGGCAAAGCGCGGCCGCTGTGGTATAGTTGCCACGACAGCCAGACTGTCGGCCGCTACTGGCACAGGCAACCGCCTGAGCGTGGAGTGGGCAAAGCAGTTTGGCGTTTCTATGTCCCTATCAGGCGCTAGACCGGAATCTCGCATGAGCCTTCTCGTCGCGAATAAGATTTCCAAGAATTACGGCGACCTCGATGTGCTGGAAAATGTCAGCGTGCGCATCGAGAGTGGTGACCGGATCGGGCTGGTGGGGTCGAACGGGGCGGGCAAGACCAGTCTGCTGAGGGCGCTTGCGCGCATCGATACGGGCTTCACGGGGGACCTCTTTGTCGCCCGTGAAACGCGCGTCGGTTTCCTGGCGCAGGACCCTCCACCGGCTGGCGGCCGCACGCCGTACACCGAGCTGAAGGACGTATTTGCCGCGCTCCTGACGCAGGGCGAGCTGATGCGGAGGCTGGAAGCTCGCATGAATGAAGTCGGTCAGGGAGAGGCCGAGCTGGGGCCCCTGCTGGCGAGTTACGGAAAGCAGCAGGAAGCGTTTGAGCGCGCCGGAGGCTATCTGGTCGATCAAAGAATTCACTTTGTTCTGACCGGTCTTGGCCTGGATAGGGCGCTCTGGCACGCGCCGCTTTCCCACCTCAGCGGCGGGCAGAGAACCCGGGTCAGCCTGGGCCGTCTGTTGCTCGAAGAGCCGGACGTGCTTCTGTTGGATGAACCGACGAATCACCTGGACGTCCGCTCGATGGGCTGGCTGGAAGGCGTGCTGACAGGCTGGAAGGGGGCGTTGGTCGTCGTTTCCCACGATCGCTACTTTCTCGACGCGGTCGCGACGAGGATCTGGGATCTTTCCAGCCGCCGGGTGGAGAGCTATCGCGGGAACTACAGCCACTACCGGCAGCAACGGGAAGAGCGCTACGCCCTCTGGCGCAAGGAGTACGAGCGACAGCAGAAATACATCCGCGATACGCAGGAGTTCGTGCGCCGCTATAAGGCAGGCCAGCGCACGAAGGAGGCACAGGGCCGGGAGACGCGGCTGAACAAATTTATGGAGCAGGAAGCCCTGCCGCCGCCGCCCGCGGAACAACGGATTCGCCTTCCTTTGCGTTCTAATTCGCGCAGCGGCGACCTCGTGCTCCGCACGCGCAAACTGGTGGCAGGCTATAGGATCGAGCCGCCGGCGGGCGGCGCAGGGCGGGGCAAATCCGATGAAAGTGGGTCGGTAGACGGACGCCCAACCGTGAATCCTGGTCGCCTCCTGGCAAATGCAGGCGGGGTGGAAGACGGCACGGCATCTGTCGGTCGCGGCCTCCCGAAGCCGCAGGGTCGACTGCGGCCTATGCGGACGCTGTCCTCGTCCGATACCCCGGTTCTGGAAGTGCCGGATCTGGACCTGAACCGGGGGCAGGTTGTGGCGCTGATTGGGCCGAATGGCGCAGGCAAGACAACGTTTGTCCGCACGATTCTGGAGGAGTTGGAGCCGCTTACCGGTCGCGTCGAGCTGGGCGCCTCGGTTGAGGTAGGCTATCTCGCGCAGCGGCATACCGGCGCAGGCTTCGGCCTGATGCAGGGCAGCCAAACGGTCCTCGATGCACTACTGGAGATAAAGCGTTTGCCTACGGTGCGGGCGCGCACGTTTCTGGGCCAGTTTCTGTTCAGCGGCGACGACGTTTTTCAGACTATCGAAAGCCTTTCGGGTGGAGAACGCAGCCGCGTAGCCTTGGCGCGTCTGATTCTGCAAGGCGCGAATTTCCTGCTGCTGGACGAGCCGACCAATCACCTCGACCTGGACAGCCAGGTGATTCTCCAGGACGCGCTGCGACAGTTCAGCGGAACGATTATGCTTGTTACGCATGATCGGGCGTTGGTTGACGCGCTGGCCACCCAGATCTGGCACGTCGAGAGAGGAGAAAGCGGTCAGCCGGGCAGGATGGAGCTGTTCAAGGGCACGTGGAGGCAGTGGCAGCAAGAGCGTTCAGTTGCCGAGAAAGGTGCGGTGGCGAATCCTGTCGAAACCGGGCAGAGCGAGGCCCAGGCCGAACGAGAGAGGCAGCGCTCCGATCGGCGGCGGCGCCAGCAGGCGGAGCGCCGCGAACAGGCTGCCGCCGAGGCGGAGCAGCGAATCGAACGCCTCGAGAGCAGGCTGGAAACGGTTGAGCGCGCCATGGCGGAGGCGAGCCTGGCCCAGGAGTTGGAACGGCTTCACACCCTCCAGGAAAGTCACCGCTCGCTAACAACACAGTTGGAGACATTGATGGAAGAGTGGGCGGCAATGGCGGTATGACGGGCTTGTCAGCAGGCGACTCCTTCGGCTAAAATAGGGCGGGCGGCATTCACCATAGGAGAAGGACTTTCGAGATGGCGCGCAGATCACTGGTCATCGGGCTAACTGGGAACATCGCTACGGGCAAGAGCACGATTCTCAACTACCTGATTGAGAAGTGTGCGACGATCATCGATGCCGACAAACTGGGCCACCGCGTGATAGAGCCTGGGGGACCGGCCTACGATGCGGTGGTGCGCGCCTTCGGCAAAGGGATTCTAAGGGAGGACGGCACGATTGATCGCAAGAAGCTGGGCAAGATCGTCTTCTCCAATCCGCTGGACCTCGGCCGACTCGAAAAGATCGTCCACCCCAAGATTTTCGAGCTGGGGAAGCAGGAAATCGCCGACAACGACTCCCCCGTGATCATCCTCGAAGCGATCAAACTGTTGGAGGCCGGGTTGATGTCGACGCTCTGCGATGAGATATGGGTCGTCACTTCCAGTTTCGCCACACAGTTCCGACGGTTGCTCGAGATGCGCAAAATGGAGGAGACCGACGCCCGCCGCATGATAGATTTGCAGCCGCCCCAGGCCGCCAAGGTGAACCAGGCCGACCGTGTCATCGACAACGACGGCACGCTGACAGAGCTGCACGCCCAACTCGACGCCATCTGGGACGATCTGAAGAGGCGCTACCCGCGCAGAATGACGACGCTTGCGCGCTAGGACGGTCATGCGCGCAGAAGCCAAGATTCTAGGCGAATTGCCACGTCAGATGGATTTTCTGAGACGGTTCTGGGTCGAGCATACGACAATATCCAACTGGATAGTTCTTGCTGTCGGTTTTGTTGCAATTCTTGTCTACAGTGCTCGCGATGTGGGATTTGGTGGTGGGCAGTGGGCAGCACTCATCGGCGCGACGGTAGGGCTGGCCGGCCTTTGCGCATGGATCATCAGTTGGGAATAGCAATTCATGAGCGAGAAGCGTGACTACTACGAGGTTCTCGGTGTGGACCGAGGCGCGGACGAACGTACGCTCAAGCAGGCCTTCCGTAAACTTGCCCAGCAGTATCACCCCGACGTCAACTCCGATGCCGAAGCCGAGAGCAAGTTCAAGGAGATCAACGAGGCATACCAGGTTCTAAACGATCCTCAGAAGCGGGCCGTTTATGACCGCTTCGGCCATTCCGGCCTGGGCGGGTCGGGTGGATTCAGCGACTTCGGCCAGGGCTTTGGCGACCTCGGCAGCATCTTCGAGGAGTTTTTCGGCGGTTTTGGCGGCATGGGTCGGACCAGTCGCCGGGCCCCGCGGCGCGGCGCGGATCTGCGCGTCGACATTTCTCTAAGTTTCGAAGACGCCGCGTTCGGCACGGAGAAGGAAATTGAAGTGCCTCGCATGGAGGAGTGCGAGTCCTGCGGTGGCAGCGGCGCGGAGCCGGGGACAACTCCCGAGAGATGTCCCACCTGCGGCGGAAGCGGCGAGGTGCAACGTCGGCAGCAGAGCCCCCTTTTCGGAACGATCGTGACCGCCGCGGCCTGCCCACGCTGCAATGGAGAGGGCGAGGTTATCGCCACCGTTTGCAACGTGTGTCGAGGACGCAAGCGCACGCGCGTGACCCGAAAGATAAAGGTAAACGTGCCTGCCGGCGTTGATGAAGGCACGCGCATCAGGCTGGCCGGGGAAGGAGAGGCCGGCTCGCTTGGCGGTCCGCGCGGCAATCTATATGTCCTGATCGGCGTGCAGGACCACCCGGTTTTCGCCCGCGACGAGTTTGATCTCCACATGGAGCTGCCTTTGAGCGTCGCGCAGGCTACGCTTGGCGCATCGGTGGATATTCCAACGCTGGAAGGGGAGTCTTTCGTCCTCGACATCCCGGCAGGCACACAGACCGGCAAGAGATTCCACAAGGCAGGGATTGGAATCCCGCGGCTCCAGCGCAGCGGCCGGGGGGACCTGATCGTTACCGTGCGCCTTCTGACGCCAACCGATCTGACCGAAGAGCAGGAGATGTTGTTTCGCCAGCTTGCCGAGAGCCTGGGCGAGGAGGTCCACGAACCGAGGCGCGGCTTTTTCGACCGCATTCTGCGCCCCGACTAACCCTGCAATTCCTCTTTCAGATCTTCACACGCTCAGTCTAGGGGATCCTTGCCGAGGGCAGGGCCCAGGATCTTCTTCCAGGACTGCAGCAGGATTCCGGCAACAATCAAGAGCAAACCGAGCAGGGCTGACAGGTGCGTTGGCTCGTCGAGGAACAGGCGGACGAACAGGAGCGAAAGTGCCGGCGTTAGGTAAAGCAGGTTTGAGACTACAAACGTGTCGGCGTGTTGCAGCGCCTTAAACCAGAACAGGTAGCTGATCCCGTTCACGAGCAGGCCGTTATAAAGGATCCATCCCCAAATGTGAAGCGGGGGCAGAGTTGTGAACCCGACGAAAGCCATCGCGACCCCAGAGCAGAACAGTGCGGCAACGAAGTATACAAATGCGGCGACCGTCAGGTCATAGCCTACCCGTTTTCCCTGTATTGAGAACAGCGCGAAGACGAATGCTCCGCATAAAGCCATCAGATTTCCCGGAAGGCTTGTAACGCTCAACTCCACAAATCGGCCGCGCGTAACAATCACCACGACCCCGAAAAAGCTGGTCGCAACCGCCAGAATCCTGGCCACGGTGAGGCGTTCGCCCAGAAGCGGTACCGCCAGCACCGAAACCATGATCGGCCACGTGTAAGCCAGAATGAACCCCTCGGCCGCCGAAGTTCGAGCAAAGGCGCCGTAGAGAAGAATGTAGTATAGAAAGGCGCCAAGAAAGCCCAGCCAGCCGAGGCTCAAGATGCCGGAAAGACCGTAGCTCTTGAGAGTGGAGATCTTCCCCTGCCCGACCACGAGGGCCGCCAGCGCCAGGACCGAGAAGACCGTGCTCCAGAAGAGCATCTGCAAGTTGTCCAGTTCTGCCAGGATCGTTTTCGAGGCGACGGGGATTGAAGCCCAGAGCAGAATGCAAAGGGCGAGGTTGAAGTAAGAACGCGCAGGCAATGACATCGGGTGTAGTATTCAGTTCGAAAGCGAAATCGACTGACGCACGGCGCCGAAGTATATCGCAAGTGCCATCGCGCCGAGAAATCCCGTGGATTACCACTGAATCGCCATGGAATCCGACGAGCTATTAGAGATCGCGGTCGAAGCTGACGGCGAGGCGGCCGAGGCGGTCGCCGAACTATTCAATCGCTTCAACGGCGGCGACTGGGTCGAGGACAGCCGGGCCGGCGAAGCATCAGGTGGAGGGGCCGTCATAGAGTCTACCCCTCACGACGGTTGCGGCAGGCTTGGATCAGGCCAGTTTCGTCACGTTGTCAAGACCTATCTCAAGCCCGGTGTACGAGGCCGGCGAATACAGTCCAGAATTGAAGAGGGGCTGTGGCATCTGCGTCTGCTCTATCCCATGCCTGAGCCTTCGCTGCGCCGCATGAGCGAGGAAGACTGGGCGCATGCCTGGAAGAAGCACTTTAAGCCCCTGCGTATCGGGAGGCGCGTTCTGCTGTCGCCGGCTTGGGAGACGCCTGAAATACGGCCCGGTGAACTGGTGGTCCGTCTGGAACCGGGCATGGCGTTTGGCACGGGTCTGCACCCGACGACGCGACTCTGCGTGGCTGCGCTCGAAGATAAGGTCCGACCTAACGAGCCCGTACTGGATGTTGGCACGGGAAGCGGCGTTCTTGCCATCACGGCGGCCCGGCTGGGCGCGCGGCCGGTCTGGGCGACCGATATCGATCCGTTGGCAGTACGCGCGGCGCGCGACAACGCCGGGCGCAACGCGATTCCCTGTTCCGGCGAGACAATGCGGGTTGAACAGGCAAGCGTACCGCCCGGGCAATCCGGTCGTTTCCCTCTAATCGTGGCCAATATCCTCGCTGAAGTCCTGGTCGGCCTGCTGGATGGTGAATACGGGAACGTGCCGTTGTGTGAGCCGCTTGCGCCCGGAGGGCACCTGATTCTGTCAGGAATCCTGGAAGACAGGGTCGGAATCGTACAATCGGCAGCCGCACGGCATGGCCTGCGCGAGGTCGACCGGCTGCAAGAGGGAGACTGGGTGGCGCTGGTCATGCGCGACTGCAGAGGGGAACGGGAAAATGGGGGTTGAAAAGGCGCACCACCGCTTTTTCATCGAGGGCGAATCGTTAGAGGTCGAAGGCGACATCGACCTGGCGCCGCTGGCACACCAGCTTCGCAACGTCCTGCGACTTTCTCCCGGGGACACGATCACTTTGCTCGACGACAGCGGGGCGGCCTTTCACACCCGCATCGAGGTCCTGGACGGCCAGCGGGCCGCGGGCCTGGTCCTGGCGAGGGCGCCGGTGGAGAGCGAGCCGAAGGTCGAGTTGACGCTCTTCCAGTGCGCGCTGAAGCGAGACAGCTTCGAGTGGGTCCTTCAAAAGGGGGCGGAACTGGGAGTGCGCCGTTTTGTGCCGGTTATCAGCAGCCGAACCGTCGCACGTCCGCGTGGGATTCTGTCCAAAAAGCACGATCGATGGCGCGCGATATTGCGGGAAGCGGCCGAGCAGAGCGGGCGCGGCCGGTTGCCCGTTCTGGCCGAGCCGCAAAGCTGGGGTCAGGCCGTGAAACAGGGCAGCGGGCACCTTCTGATGCCTTGGGAGAGCGCAGGAAGCAGCGCCCCCGGAATCGATACCGGGTTTGCTGACGCAAAGGCGGCATCCTTACTCGTCGGTCCGGAAGGGGGTATCAGCGACGAAGAGGCCGGCACGGCCATCGAGGCCGGCTGGCAGCCGGTGTCGATGGGACCGCGCCTGCTGCGCGCTGAAACCGCCGCGATTGCGGCGGTTACAATCATCATGCATCTGTCCGGCGACCTGAGCTGAATTCGCGTCGAGAGGCAGGAGTTAAACGAGAGCCGTGTCAACGAAGCAAGTAACGGGACCGATTACGATACAGACGCCCGCGCGGCTTCACTTTGGCCTTCTCGACCTGAACGGCGGGCTGGGCCGTATCGACGGAGGTATCGGCCTGGCCTTGGAAGAACCGCGCACAGTAGTTTCAGCCAGCCGAGGCCCCGCAGTCGAGGTTGCCTGCCCGATGGACCGGGACTTCGAAGACCGCCTGTGTGCGGCGGCGCGCGCGGTCTGCGAGTCGTATGCATTGCCAGGCGCGTCGGTCAGAGTCCTTGCGCGTGCGAAGCCGCATTCCGGCCTCGGCAGCGCTTCACAGACCCTAGTGGGCGCGGGGATAGCAATATGTGCGCTCTACGGGCGGAAGGCTCCCGCGTCCGAAATTGCCGCGCTGGTCGGGCGTGGAGGTACCTCGGGGATCGGCGTCGGCGCGATCGAGACCGGGGGATTCGTTCTCGACGGCGGTCATCGCTTCCGTCGCGGGCGGGGCAGCAAGGAGGGCTACTTACCCTCTTCGGCATCCGTTGGCGTGTCGCCGCCTCCGGTCTTGGCGCGTTACAGTTTTCCCGACTGGGACGTGCTGATCGTAATTCCACGCGGGGAGGGCGCGAGCGGCGAACGGGAACGGGACCTCTTTGAAGAGGCATGCCCCATTGCAGCCCGGGACGTGGAGAAGATGTCGCGCATTTTGCTTGTGCAGATGCTGCCGGCGCTCGTAGAGGCCGATTTGCCGGCTTTCGGCGCGGCGTTGGAAGCATATCAGAGCTACGGCTTCAAGCGCTTCGAATTCAATACTCAGGGTCCTCTGATTCCTGAATGTGTCGAGTTCCTGCGAGTGAACGGCGGTGTGGGCGTAGGCATGAGCAGTTGGGGACCGTCGCTCCATGCCTTTGGACGCGACCTGTCGGGCTTGCGCTTGAAGGCGAGAGAATGGCTCTCTGCCAGGGGCGGGGACGAGGTAGTTCTGACGAGAGCGAACAACGAGGGATACAGGCTGATTCCGGCCGGCCAGGCGAAGGCGGGCGCTGCTGCCAGCGGAAGTTCCAGGCGGGAAACCGAAATCGCCCGTCCCAAGTAGCGGCGAAATTGACCTGATGACACTGCTCAAGCTCTGCGGGACCACGAACCGTGAAGACGCGCTTCTCGCCGGACGCGCCGGCGCCGACTTCTGCGGCATCCTGGTGGATGTCGACTGGTCCGAGCGCAGCCTGAGCCTGGAGCAGGCCCGTCAGGTCGCCGAGGCGTCTGGTGTGCGCAATGTCATCCTATTGTGCAATCCGAGGGCCGCTTTCGCCCGCGCCGTAGCCGGGACTCTTCGGCCCTACGCCCTCCAGCTTCATTGCCAGGAACCGCCCTCACTGGTGGCCGACCTGAAGAAAACGCTGAATTGCGCAATCTGGAAGACGGTCCACCTGCCCAATTTGGCCGGCCAGGCCGCGCCGCAAGCGTACGAGGCCGCCGGCGCCGACGCGCTCCTGGCGGACACGGTCGACACCAGTGAAGGCTTTGCTCGCCTTGGCGGCACCGGTAAAGTCGGAGACTGGGAGGCGGTCGCTACGCTGATGCAGGAGGTTAGCATTCCCGTTTTCCTGGCAGGCGGGATCGGCCCGGACAACATCGCGGCAGCCGTAGGCACGGTGCAGCCCGACGGTATCGACCTTTGCAGCGGCGTCGAGTCGGCCCGCGGGCGGCGTGATCCGGTGAAAGTCGAGCGGCTGATGCAGACGTTTCGAAAGGCGGCCGGGGCCAAGGGTTGAGTGGCGTGCTTCGGTGGGAAGACCGGGGAACACCGGCGAATCAACCGCCCACAGGCATGCGGCCTGTTCAGCGGCTCATCATGAGCCCACTATCCAGCGGAGACCTGCCAAGTCCAGGACTCTCTCTATCGTTCGAGGTCAACACTTTCGCGATGGCGCCGATGCCGCGACGGCCGGTAATCAGCCCCTGGTGCTGAAGCGTCCAAACTGCCATGTTCGCGCCCACGTGAAATCGACTGTTGAAAGACGGCACAATCATCAGGTCGAGCGGTGTCCACATCGAAGAGAAACTGATGCTCGCCAGACGCTCGGCGTCAGCGTTTAGGTCTCGCAGGAAGGCGCTGTTGGGCCGCAACTGCAGCGCGGCCGGCAGGCGGCTTGCGAAGGCGACCCACGTGCCGCGATGGGGCGTTGCTACTGAAAGAAAGCGGCCGGTCCGCTCCAGGCCCCCCATGCGCTGCAAGTAGTAGCGCGCCACGATTCCACCCAGGCTGAAACCGACAAAATTCAACTGCTGGTTGTATGCGAAGTTGCTGCTGATGTAGGTCTTCAGCTGTTGAGCCAGCACCTCGAGGGGCACGCTGCAATCGCTCGGCGCCAATGTCACAGCGTATGTGCGAACGCCCACCTCGCTCAGATGCCGGGCGAGCGGCGCGAACACGGTCGCGTCGTCTTTGTAACCGTGAACCAAAACGGTGGGCGGCTGTTCATCCCGACGCGGGTCGCCGGCGGCGTGGAATCTTAGACCGGTTCCTGCGCCCGAAGGCACAACAGAGCCTTCTCTGACCGATAGTCTTGCCCGCCGGTACTGTTGTCGCAGGCGTTTACGGATGGCTGACATGATCCCTGGCCCTAACCCGGGCTCCTGGGCGGACATCTAACTAGGGCTACTCTATCACACTTTCGGAAGTCCGCTCAAGCGCATTGCCGGGGCAGCCTTTGCTTCAGAAATGTGGACCGATCGGGTAGAATAACCTTGCTCCGACTGGATGGGATCGTACTCCAACAGTGCCCCGCGGCCCGGCCGGCCCGGCCCGCCGTCGGAACCGCACCAATCGACAGACTGGAGGTCTGAAATGAGAAGCGAACTAGCCCCGGGGACACCAGCCCCCACTTTCGAAGCCAGGACTGACGGCGGCGAAACTGTCAATCTGGCCGACTTTCGCGGCCAAAAGGTGATTCTCTACTTTTATCCAAAGGACGACACGCCCGGCTGCACGACGCAGTCCTGTGGATTTCGCGATGTTCACGTCGAGATCACTGAGAAGAATGCCGTCGTCTTCGGCATCAGCCCCGACGGCGAGGAAAGCCATCAGAATTTCCGCGCCAAGTTCGACCTGCCGTTCACTTTGCTTGTCGATGAAGATCACTCGATCGCCGAAGCGTACGGCGTCTGGGGCGAGCGGACCATGTACGGGCGCACATTCATGGGCATCCACCGCAGCCACTTTGTCATCGACGAGAACGGCGACTTGCTGGAGACGAGCTACAATGTTGCGCCGGCGGACAGCCCCGCTGCGGCTCTGGCGGCGGTCTCCTGACGCGGGAAGCACTTGTCGCTGATCGCCTCACAGACCGGTTCATTTACAGAGTCGGCCTGACAGATCGTTTAGTCGTGCCGCCAGCCCAAGTGGGTCGTGGGCTTGCTTGCGGGGGCTGCTACCACGGAATGCCGCCAGTGCCGACATATGCTCGCCAAAAGCCAAACAGCAGGTAGGCTCCGACTACGACAACGAGGAGAGTGAGAATCGTATTCCACTGGCTGCGTATCCGCTTGTACTCCGCCCAGACTGCCTTCGGTTTGAGCAGGAAGATTACGGCGAGCATAACGAGGACAAGCAGCAGGTATCTGATTTTCACGGATGGACCGTTTCGCTAAGATCCCCGTATGGACATCGCGTGGATATTGGAGCAACTGAGTGCGGCCCCTACGCGGGCGGGGCTATGGCTGGCCTCAAGTTTTCTGCTGGCCGGATTTACCTCCGGTCTGGCACGGCTATTCGCCCCGGGCCTGGAGCGAACTCTGCGCGTGGTCCGGTGGGTCTCCCTGCCGTATTTGGGCCTGGTTGTGGGGGATTTGTCCCCCCGCTCGATGGGCGTTTCCTACCTCGACTGGTCGCTGGGCTTACGCGTTGGTCTAGTCGTGCTGGCGGGAATGCTGGCCCTGCTCGTTATCGTCCGCATCTGGCTCCATAGCGAGAGAGGCCTTCCTCCTGGCGAGCGAAGTGCGGGTCAGTTTTCGCTCATGATGTGGATAGAGAGCAGCGCTCAGGAGTTCCACTGGTGCTTTCTGCGCGGCGCGTCGCTGGACCTGCTAATATCCTTTCCGGCGCCGGACCAGGTAGTCCAGTACTGGTCAACATGGCTCGGGGCCGCGCTGGCCGTGCCCGGCGTCATCCTTCATTCGAGGGGCAACTCAAATCGCCTGATTTCGGCGGCAATCCTGTTGTCGACGACCAGCCTTTTTCTGTATACGCGCAACTTCTGGTTGTCGTGGCTGCTTCATGCCGGCATTCGCGCGGTTCTGCAGTGGCGGCAACCGCCGGCACAGCGGCAACCTCGGCCCAATTGATGGATCGGGCAGCAGCCTCTACAGGAAGAATCCCACCACCAGCATCAGGGCAAACAGAGCGACCGAAACGACGAGCAGCTGTTTCAGGTCGGAGAAAACACGGCTGTATTCGTTTTTCCAGTCGGCCTGGGCTTTGCTAGTGCCGGCTGGGGCGGGCTGCTGCTGCGGCCCTTCTACAGCCGGTCTTGGCTCGGATCGGGGCGGCTCGGGCTGGCCTTGCTCCAATTCAACTCTCGGCCGCAGGCCGCTGTAACTGCGCGGGTTGGCTCTGCTGGGGCTTGATCGGCGGCGTCTGCTACGACGGGCCATGCTGGATCGTCCTTCACAAGTAGGTCTGGCGTCTCCGAATTTCGGTTCGTTATTATATCCTATGCTGCAAGGCTTCGCCCAATGGAAGGCGGCCCGGGCCTCTTTTTGCTCCCTTGACTTTCACTTATATTTCATTATTATGGTAGGTGATGCCGGTGTCTTGATTGCTGGCTTGCTGGTCCGACGCCGGAAAGAGCGGGATTTCAGTCTTGTCCTTGGCAGCCCTTTGCGGGGTAACCGGGAGACTACTACATCCATGCAAACTTCGCTGTTGCCGCAGAAGCCAAGACAGGCGTCAAGGATCGAAACTCCATCGACCAACCCGTGCTGGCCGCGGCGACGTTTCCGATTGAAGCACGGCAGCGGTCGAAGGCGGCCGGGGCCCGTTGTCAACCGCCGCCGCATTGCGGCGCAGTTTTCGGCGACGGGTTCCCGCAGTCCTTTGACCGCACCTGCTGAATGGGTGTTGCCGGCATCTTTTTTGACAGCGTGCGGCTGCAGTTTCCGAGCGAAAGGAGCGGATTTGCCCACAAGATGAAGTGCGCTGCTTCATTCACAGGCCTGGCCAGCCTGCCTCTCGGTTTCTCTCGGGGTGTATGTCTTGCAGATGGTTGTCGAGTCGAACGTGATTGCACGATCTTGCACAACTTGAGCTATTCCCAAGGAGGAGTCCCGATGCGAGCCCGTATGCTGGTAGCATATCTGGCAATTGCAGCGGCGGTGCTGCTCGCCGGCTGCGTTGCGCCGACCCCCGCCACCGAAGCCACCGAGGCGGAGGAGCCTGTCGCCGCGCCGAAGGACCAGCCGGAAACGGAAGTCCTGGCGCCGACAGACTGGTACGATCCTGAGACGCTTGGCGCTACCTGGATTAACCTATGCGCGGATGATCCGCCGCGCTATGGAGGCACTATCGTAAGTACCGCTGCGGCCCGCGGTCTGGAGGGGTCGGGTTGGCTCTCGGATACCAACAACTCCTATATTTTCAACCAGTTGGTTGAGGCCCAGGCAGGCACCTATGCGATCGTTCCGGAACTGGCAGAGAGCTGGGACATTTCGGATGATCTGCACACCTATACGTTCCACCTGAGGCAGGGCGTGCTGTTTCACGACGGAAGCCCATTTACGGCGGAGGACGTGAAGTACACCTATGAGGTGTTCGCGCATCCCGAAAGCGCCAGCGGCCAAAGCGGCAGTTTGGCGAACCTTGTAGGCGCGGTGGCGTTCCAAGAGGGCGAGGCCGACGAGATCTCGGGGTTGAAGGTGATCGACGATCACACAATTGAGTTCCATTTCCTCACGCCGGAGCCCAACTTCCTGCGCAGCATTCCTCCCAATGACAACATTTTCAGCAAGGCGTCGATCGAGGGGATTCCCTTTTCCGAAGTTGGGACGACAATGGAAGCGATCGGCACGGGCCCGTTCAAGCTGGCCGAACTGGTGCCGGACCAGTACTACGTCCTCGAACGCAACGAGGACTATTGGGCTGGCCGGCCCTACCTGGACCAGATCATCTTCCGTTTCGGGCTGCGCGCCAGCATGGCGACCTGGGTGGCGGCCCTGGAGGCCGGTGAAATTCACGTTGGCGCCCAGGCCAGCGGGACCGAGCGCATCCGCATGGATGAGAACCCGGATATCGCGCTGGTTGGGGCACCCTTTGGGGCCATTTTCATACGGCCCAACCATCTGAACCTGGCGGACATTCGCGTGCGAAAGGCCCTTCTCTACGCGCTGGACCTGGAGGCGATCCAGGACGGCATCTGGGGGAGCGAAGCGATCGTCTACGATTGGTTCATGTTCGATCCGAATCGTGAATGGATGAGCCCGGACATCACCCTCTATCCGTACGACCCGGAGAAGGCCAAGGAGCTTCTGGCCGAGGCCGAGTGGGATGCGGATAGGGAGTTGGACCTTCTCTTCTACTATGGGGACGACATTCACAAGCGCGTCACTGCGGCCATGCAACAGTTTTGGGCGGATGTTGGCGTGAAGGTGAACCCGCAGTATGTTGAAATCCCAACGCTGATTGAGAGGGTCGTGTCGGACGACGACTTCGACTTGCTGTACGGCTGCTGCGCTCCGATGGTGCCGGAGGACTACGCGGCGCGATACCGGTGTGAGGTCGTGCCTCCCCACGGCTCGAATACGCCGCGTTACTGCAACGAGGCGTATGATGAACTGGCGGTCGCTACGATGACAGAGTTCGATCCTGAGAGGCGAACGGCGCTATTCAACGAGATCACCGAGATTGCGACAGATGAGGTGATCGACATGCCGTTCTGGCAGCAGGACCGCCGCATCGCCGTCCGGTCTGACCTGTGCAACTACCGCTTCTTCCTGTCACTGGGGGCCTATGCCGACCAGCTGCCGTACACCTGGTACCTCAAAGAGTAACGGTCGGTCCCGTCAAGGCTTCGCTCTTTGACTACCCGACGGAGCGGGAAAGCCGCTGCAGGCGGCTCCCCTCCCTTCCGGCCTGGCAATTGAGCGGCGTTGGGAGGGAGGGGAGACCAGGCGGGGCAGCGATCCGCCACTATAGCCGGCGACACGCTTTTCGAGGCAAGCAATGCAAACGTATCTGCTGCGGCGCATCGCACTGGCCCTGCCTGTGCTGCTGGGCATCACAGTCGTAACGTTTGCCTTCACGGAATTGGCTCCGGGTGACGCCGTATCCTCCATGGTCCTCTCGCGGTTGGACGAGACCCAGGAATTGCAGCTGGACATGGAGGCCTTGCGGGCCAGTTACGGTCTGGACAAGCCTGCGCCCGTGCGCTACGTGAGCTGGCTGCAGTCGATTCTGACGGGCAACCTGGGGAAGCGGATCATCACGCGCGAGGACGTATCGAACGCAATTGGACGGCGTCTGCCGGCCACGCTTCAGCTGATGGTGACTTCAGGGCTGATAGCCCTGATCGGAGGAATTGCCTTAGGGATCTTTTCGGCAGTCAGGCAGTACTCCTGGGCGGACTATGTCTTCACCGTGTTCGTGTTCACCGGAATTTCGATTCCCAACTTCTTTGCCGCGATTGTGGTCCTTTACCTCTTTGCCGTGAACATGAGGTGGCTGCCGACCAGCGGCTACTCGACTGTCACCTTGACCGACGCAGGTTTTTTTACCACCTTTTTTGACAGGCTCAAGTACATGGTCCTGCCGGCAGGTGTGCTGGCGATCGAAGGCATGGCGACCTACATGCGCTACACGCGTGCGAGCATGCTGGAGGTATTACGCACCGACTATGTAACCGTGGCGCGCAGCAAAGGTTTGCGGGAGCGGATGGTGATCTACAAACACGCTTTTCGCAACGCTATTCTCCCGGTGATCACGATCGCCGGCCTGCAGATTCCCGGGCTGTTTGGCGGCGCACTGATCATTGAGACAATCTTCGATTGGCCCGGGTTGGGTAGATTGTACCTTGACGGAGTCTCAGCCCGCGACTATCCCCTGATCATGAGTATGGTCCTGTTGTCAGCCGTCCTCATTGTCCTGAGCAATCTTGCGGCGGACCTCGCTTACGCGGTGGCCGACCCACGCATCCGCTATGAGTAGGACAAAGAGACTTTTGGAAGAGCACAAAGGGCAATCGCCTCGAAAAAAAGGTCATGGCCGTCGAGTCCATTGAAAGTCCCGGCTCCGAGCAAGTTCACAATGCGGTGGCCGCGGCGCTTCCGGAGCGCCGTTTCCAGACACTGCGCCGTTTTGTCAGGCACAGGTTGGCATTGGCGGGGGCAATATACATCGTGATTGTAGTACTCATGTCCTTTCCGCTTGCATCCGTTGTGGCCCCCTTGTCCCCGATTCGCGGGAATCTGAGAGAGGTGGGCGTGCCGCCGAGCCGGGACCACCTTCTGGGTACGGATCTGAACGGGAGGGACCGCTGGAGCCGCATCGTGTATGGCGGACGCATATCGATGTCGGTGGGTCTCGTGGCGGTGGCGATCTATCTGAGCATCGGTACTGTGCTGGGCTGTCTGGCCGGCTATTACGGCGGCAAGGTCGACATGATCATCATGCGTCTTACCGACGTCGTGATGTCGTTTCCCACGTTGATCATTCTCATCAGCGTGGTTGCGATCGTCGGCCCCGGTCTGCAAAACACTATGCTGGCGATTGGGCTGATCAACTGGACAAGCATTGCGCGGTTGGTGCGCGGGCAGATTCTGGCCATTCGCGAGATGGACTTCATTACGGCGGCAGAGTCGATTGGCGTGGCAAAGAGCCGCATTATAGTCAAGCATGTTGGGCCCAATATTGTGGCGCCGCTTGTGGTCGCGGCCAGCTTTGGCGTGGCCGGGGCCATTCTCACCGAGGCCGGCCTGAGCTTTTTGGGCCTGGGCGTTCAGGCGCCAACGCCGAGCTGGGGCACGATGATCAACGAAGCAAGATCGATCCACATCATTCAGCACATGGTCTGGCTCTGGATACCGCCAGGCATGATGATTACGACCTGCGTGCTTTCGATCAACTTTATAGGCGACGGACTACGCGACGCACTCGACCCGCGAATGCTGGTGCGCTGACGGGATGAGAGGCCCGGTGCGCCATGGCTGCAACCCTGAGAAAACAAGGGCGGAAAGATCATGATTTCACCACAGCAGAAGGCCCGCTTCGATGTATTTGGCTTCATTCACCTCCGGCAGCAGTTCTCGGCCGAAGAGATGGCGGCTGCCTCCGTGGAAGCGGACAGGCTCTTCTGGGAGCAACGAGGAGGAGGCCCTCCGACAGGCAAGAATGAGGGCATTTTCGACATCGTAGAGAAGAGCGAAGTGTTTACGAACATGCTGGTGGACGACCGAATCTGGGCGACGGTTGAGGCCCTGCTGGGGCCGGGATTCATCTGGAACGGATCGGGAGGCAGCCTGAACAACGAGGGCGTGAACGACAAGGGAATACACCACTGGCACACCGACAGACCCAGCGAGCCCCATGCCAACACGTACAGCTTCCACCTCTACCTGGAAAGGCTCCGGGCTGACACCGGCGCGCTTCGCCTGATACCCGGATCGCACAAGCCGCCTCTCTACGACGAGCTGCTCCCGCTCAACGAGCAGACCGGGGAGACAGCCAGGAAGTTCCTTGGGCTAAGCCCGACCGAAATGCCCGGCGTCGTCATCGAGTCCGATCCCGGCGACATTGTTTTCTTCAGTCAGAAGATCTACCACGGCGTATATGGAATGCAGCCTGGCCGGCGCTTTCTGAAGCTGCGGTTTGCCGGCAAGCTGGAGACCGACGAGCAGATCGCCTCCTTTATGCGCTACAACAGGCGCGGCAGCATGTTTCAGCCGGACGAGGCGTTCCTCAAGAGCGACCACCCGCGCATCCGCGCCATGGTGGATCCCTTGCTCGAGCTGGCTGCGCGCACAGAGGCGGAACGGGAGCACTTCGAAGCACTGGGTGCGAGCGAAGACAGATATTGAGCCCGCCTAAGTGCTGCCAAGCAGGCCTGATCTGCCGCTTTGCCTTGTTGGAAGCCTGCGGCGAGACCGGAATCGCGGCTTTCTCGGTCCAGATGCTTCTGGTATGCTGGCTACCACATGCAAGTTCAGCCCTGACGGGCGCGGCTGGGCGAAAGGGCTCGGAATGGCGCAGCGGCCGGTGGGGAGGTCCTGTCTCCTCCGGAGCCGAAGCGACAACAAGACACAGTAGTCCCCTCACTTCCTTTTCCACGTGGAGAAAGCGCGATGACGATGACAGTGCGTTCGACCATCAGCGAAGAGCAGAAGGCCAGCTACGAAGAGGACGGCTATCTGATCGTTCGCAATCTACTTTCCGCTGACGAAGTTGAAGCCTGGCGCGGTGTCGTTCGGCAACAGGCGCAGATCAACGCGTACCCGCCCACGCTGAAATACCCTGAGCCGGCTAAATACACGGTCAGCGGCAACAAGCTGGCTGAACCGGGGATGGCCCCGATGGCAGAACACGCGGGCATGATCGACGCAGTCGAGGGCCTGTTGGGTCAGCCGGCCCATCTTGCCGCGTTCGTCGCCTACGTGCGCACTCCGGGTAATAAGGGAGGTCCCGCGCACTGCGACTACAAGCGCTGGCGGCCGGTCGGCTCCTCGATGAACTGGATGTTCGCCATCATTCCGCTCACGGATTTCGACGTTGAGTTCGGGCAGTTTCTGGTCTCTCCCGGCTCGCATAAGCTGACTCAGGTTGTTGACGAGGAGGCGCGCGTTCTGGACCTTCGGGGCCCCGACCCGGAGCAACTGGCCCCTTTCGTTGATCCGGAGCTGAGGGCGGGCGACCTGTTGCTGGCGAACCAGCATACGTGGCACCTGGCACCGACAGGCACGGCACTGGAAGACCGCTGCGGCATTTTCCATAAGTTCTGCGCGTCCAGTGCGCCGCCCGCGGCGGGCTATTATCCGTACAATCCGGCCGCGCTGAACGCGCTTAGCGACGCAGGCAAACGGCTGATTCCGGTCTGCTTTGACAAGCCGATTACCACGACGCGCTTGCTGATCGAGCGCTCGTCGGGCGGGGAATCCCAGTTTCTGCTTCTGGGCGACATTGAAAACGATTGCTGGGACCTGCCCGGAGGCGAGGGATGGGAAGAGGAGGGTACGGGCGGCTGGGACGTGGGAGCGCGGATCGCTTCCCTGCAGGCCTTGACGAAAGATCAGATAGGGGTGGACATTCCGTGGATGACCTACATCGAAGACATTGAGATGGAGGAGGGCATCTGCCGGGTGTATGCCGTGCTGGACGAAGGGCTGGACTTGGAGATGCCGGACAGCACGCCCCACCAATGGGTCACGCAAGAGGAGCTGAAATCGAGTCTCGGCGAGGGCCACTATATCTGCCGGACGATAGGGACCTGGCAGAGGGCCGATCTGGTTCGGGGCAAGGGCAAAGCGTTCCATCAGAGCGACCGGCAGTTTGATTAGAGCCCGTTCTCGGCCTTTCGGGGCCAATAATTGAACAGTTGGGATCTATTGGAGGGAGGCGGCCCGCCCGGCTTGCATTCGGCGGGGTGTGCCAAAATACGCGCATGAAGCTGGCAATGTCTTCCGGCTATGGCAATGAATCTCTGACGCTGGCGCGGCAACTGGGTGCCACGCACGTCGACGCGGGAGGCCAGCTCATTGGCAGTTCGGACAGAGGCTACTACGAGTTTCAAGACCTCCTACTGTTGAAGCAGAAAATCGAGGATGCCGGCCTGAAGTGGGCAGTTCTTGGCGGCGTTCCGCAGGACTGGTGCGACAAGATAAAACTGGGACTTCCCGGCAGAGACGAGCAGATAGAAAACTGGTGCAGGTCACTGAGAAACATGGGCGCTGCCGGCGTGCCGGTGCTGGGCTACTTTTTCTCACTGCGCTGCCGCGACGGCAACTATGGATTGCGAACCTCCAAGACGACGCGCGGCCGGGGCGGTGCGATTGTGCCGAGCTTCGACTATGACCTCGTGCAGGGCGCCAGGCAGGACTACTGGGACCCTCCGGTCAGCGAGGAGCAGGAGGTGACGGACGAGCAGATGTGGGAGAACCTTGCGTATTTCCTCAAGGCCGTTATTCCGGTTGCCGAGGAGGCTGGGGTGAGGATGGCGCTTCACCCTGACGATCCGCCTATCTCGCCGATTGCCGGTGTTGCTCGCATTATGAGGAGCCACGCGGCGTTGAAGCGTTTCATCGAGATCGAGCCCAGCGACTATAACGGCCTGTGGTTCTGCCAGGGCACTGTTTCGGAGATGCCGGGTAATGTTCTCGACGCGATCAGGTATTTCGGTTGCAGGGACAAGATCTTCTACGTTCACTTCCGCAACGTGACGGGGACGGTGCCCGCTTTCTCCGAAACCTTCATCGATGAAGGCCACGTCGACGCGCTGGAAGCCATGCTGACATACAAAGAAGTGGGGTATGAAGGCGCGCTAATGTACGACCACGTGCCTGGCCTGGGAGTTGATGGTGAAAAAAACCATACCTCCGTAGCCTTTGCCGTAGGGTACATGAGGGCGCTGCTTGACGCTGCCAACGGGGAGGCCGGGCAGCTTCTCCTGCGCCACCGCGCGCTGGCCGGAGGCCAATCGGATTCATGAAGAGAAAAGCAGCAGAGGGAAGTGGGCATGCTACCAGACCTGGAGATCGGTAGATTTCGTGCGTTCGGATATGTTGTCCTGAGGAGCTGCCTCAGCTCGCGCGAAGTCGCCCGCCTGCTGGAGGCGCACGATCGCGTCATTGCGGGCGCCCCGGTCAATAACTATTTCGGCGGAGGAGCCGGCACGAGAACGCTCTCGCCCTTTGTCGAGGCAGATGACGCCTTCGGCGAACTCATCGAGCATCCCGGTGTGATGGAGGCGATGCGCGACATTTGGGGCACTGAATGTCTCTATAACGGCGGCAGCGACATGTGGGCCAATCTGGATGACACGCCATGGCACTCCGACGGTGCCCCCGGGCGTGAGGTACTCACGTTGAAGACTGCTATCTACCTCGACGAACAGGACGCGAGCCAGGGTGCCCTGAATGTAATCCCGGGCAGCCATCATCCTGAATTCTGTGCGGCCGTCTTCCGCTCCTGCGGTTATTGGGATGAGCGGCGCCCGCGCCTGCGGCTCGATCCTCGTGATGTTCCCGGCGCGGTTTCCCTGGAGACGAGTCCGGGAGACGTTGTGCTATGGGACAATCGTCTGTGGCACTCCGCGTTCAGGCGCAGCGACGGGCGGCCGCGCCGCACAATGTTCATTGGCTACACACCCGATCCGTTGGACGATCTGCTGGAAATCTCCGCTCTGCGCGCGACCGTTCGCGCCCATTTGAACGAGAATCATCCACGCGTTTACAGCAGGGAGATGATGCGGAAGGGCGGTCAAGCGCGGGAGAAGATGGCGACGCGGCTGGAGGCGTTGGGGGTGGACAACGTGAGAGAATGAGTGGTGTCGAACCAACTCAGGGAAATGGAAACAGGACAGGCCGAGCCCAGAGACGCCACGTACGCGTAGCGCGCTTCGCTGGCGAACAGGAGTAGGTGCAGCTAAGGGCCTGAAACCGGCGCAAGATCGGGGGCGCAGGGAAAGCAGGCGATCGTCTCTATTTCCTGAGATGCCGCCAGCGCGCCGGCGTAACAGGGAGGCAGGGGAAGCGGGTAGACGCGCCAGGGTCCGGGCCCATCATCGAGTTGACTGTGCGGTGGTGGTGGAAGGGCATGGGCTGCCTGAGAAGGGGTCATCCCCCCGGACAAGAGCTGGAGGCCGCTGCCTCTGGCTTTGACGACGGCCTCTTTCCTGGTCCAGGACCGAAAGAATGAGTCTGCGTCGACTAATGGAGGACGGGCATTCGCCTGCCCGATTCCGCTTTGGGCGAAGGCGACTGCGTCTATCCCGGCGGCTTCGGTGCACGGCCGAATACGCTCGACGTCAACGCCGATCGGATGGCCGGAGCAGACGGCGAGAACAGCCAATTCCCCTGAATCGCTAAGATTGAAGGAAAGAGAACGCGCCTGGGACGGAGCCAGGAAGGGCTTCCCCTGCCCCCCGTAGCAAAACGCCAGTTCGTGGGCGTGCAATTCCAGGTAGCTGCCCAGGATCTGCCTCATCATTCCCCTGCGTGAGATGAAGCGGCGGGCGTCGCGGTGCGAACGGAGGCGGCGGACGCGTCGCCACTCGTCGTCGGACAGCGTCCCTTCGAGTTCTGACAGGGTCAGTTCCTCCACGGGCAGAAGCCAAGACCACAGGTGGACGACACCTTCAGGGGGAACCCCGGCACTTCCTTCAGCAGTAAACGTTTTGCTCCGTGTGATTACTTTCACGCGACCGCCCTGCGCCCTTTCCACATCGGCCCTTCATACCCGAACTGCCACCACAAAGCCGGCACTTCGAGGCCGGTCATCAACAGGCCAGAGGCGGGCCCGAACTGGTGTTGCAGACTCGCGGAAACCTCAGCCGTACGGAAAGATGCAATCATAGTCTGGCCGATCAGAGACGGAGACCGGTTACGAGCAGATGTCGCCCGAGCCGAACAGGGCGGCCAGCAACCTCACGAGCCAATTGCATTTGGGCGCGCTTTCCTGCGCTGCATCCGAGTCGGGCTGCGTACGGCTGTCGGGAGCCTTTTCAACGGGCGTCCAGTACGCCTTCAACTTGCGGGAGAAGTCCGAGTCGCCGCCCGGCACCTCACGCTGACCCACCACCAGTGCATAGCGGCCGACCGACCCCTGCGCATGCCAGACGACGACGTAGACTTCACCATCCACCGGGAAGGTGATTTTCTTGCGCTGCCTTCGCCAATAGGCCGTGCGGCTGAAGGGTTCGAAGAAAACTGTTGCCTGCGCCGGTTCTAAAATCAGGGCCCCCTTTTGGCTTGTGGCAAGGGGCCGAACGGCTTCAGGTAGATCGGGAATGACAGCGTTGTCCAGCCCTATTGCGAGGATGCCGACGTGGGGGGCAAACCGGTCTTGGCCCTCTATCTGTGGGACGGTCATCCCAATCTCTATCGTTTGACCGGCGGTGACGGAAAAAGTGAAGAAATCGATGTCATCGGGCTGCTCTAAGGTCGAAAAGAGCGCCGTCGAGATGACCGGGTCGCGGACTCTCAGCGGCGTCGACGCGGTCGTATCGGGACCTTCGAAGAACGGCTGATGGGCAAGGGCTATGTGCGTCGAAACGACCGCACAGAGCAGCGCCAGCAGCGAGGAGATTGCCCCTTTCAGGATTCTTCTTCCTCTCATACGTTTCTCCATTTGAACGGCGGCCTTCCGGCGCGCTGGTGACTGAACCTTGACAGGATCAATGTCAACCCAAAGAGGACCATGGCCGTTGTCAGCAAAAAAGATGAGCACCTCTTAGGCAGGCCGCACCCCGCCCAGGAAAATGCCTGACGATTGCCGCGGGCTTCCGGTCCAGGTGTCGGCGCCCATGGCCAGGGCGTCGACGATTGAAAGGCAGGCTGCGGCCGGAATCAGCGTTAAGGCGATTTGCGACCGGTAGTGCCAAAGAATGTCAGCCCCGAAGCTGAGCTGAATTACTTTCGGGGCGGCGGCCCAGACCAGCTCCGGGCCGAGATAGGTGGTCGCGAGTTGCTAGCTCGCCAAAAGGTAGACGCCGAAGGCCGCGGTCAGGCCGTCCAGCAAAGTCGATGACAGGCGAAGGAACGGACGCGGCAGCAGTTTGCGTCCGTCGCGCCCCGACAGCCGGGCTGCCAGCAGCGTCCAAAGTCCGACCAATATGGTCCTGGCGATGAACAAGAGATTCTCCTCAAACGGCACACATCCGATCACGGGACCGCTCACCAGGGCCGGGTCGCACCTCAAGTCCTACGCGGCTACAAGCTAGCTGTCCCAAGGAGCGTATCGAGAACGGCAAGGGCCGCGTGGCCCGTCAGTAGCGGCATTGCTGGCCACGCTCGAAGGGGGGAAGGAACACGATTTCCGCGTCGATGCAAGGTCCGTGCGAACGCGGCGGCAGCCATGACAGGAAACGGCAAGAACAGGGCCAGAAAGGCCGAATAGGTAATACAGGGCCCTTGAAAGGGTCGCCCGGTCCGACTCGCGGGCCTGAGAAGGCAGTGTCAAGCGTCCTTTGCGTGGTCGTTTTTTGCGCTTACGATGCGCTCGTTTTGCGAGCGAACTTGCTCCAGAAAAATGTCCAACATCTCCGCAACGGGGTGCCCCAATCGACCCTGCACCGAGATTACGGCCGACCGATAGGCAGTAAGAAACTTTTCCAGCACGTAGACAGGAACTTCTCTGTGATGAAGAAGCGCGCAGAGCCAATCGGCGTCGATCGCGAGCAGCGACAGGTCCCCGAATCGCAGCGCGGCGATGATGTTCCTGGAAAGGAAAGAGTCGACCTGGGCCAGCGTTTCCTGTGTCTCATACGTGGAAATGAGGCCGGTCCAGACCTGAGCCAATATCAGGGGGCGCTTTGAGAAATAGTCGGCGAGGGCGGCATCGTAGGATGCCGAAGAAGGGGCACGCTTGACCGGAGGTGGCGTGCCCGTCAGTAGGCACTCAACAGCGCCGGCCGCCTCCAACAGGTCGGTTCCAATAAAGTGGCCTGGGATGCCGGCCCGAACTGACTCCGAGGCATTGAAGACCCTTCCGCCGAAGGCGACCGGCACATCCTGCCTGAGAATCACTTCGCTCAAATCGAGCAGTTTGCCGGCCGAATGCAGTTGCTGTGCCGAGAGGATGACAAGGTCGGGACGTGTCTTCTGGACCGTCTTCTCCATCTCTTGCAGTGGGACGTTGCCGCCCAAATTTACGGTGCTGAAACCTCTCCGCCTGAGGAAGAGCTGCAGCAGGGCGAGCCCGAAGGTATGATGCTCTTCAGGTGGGCAGGCTAGTAGTATCTGGCCCGGGCGCCGGCCGAGCGGGGACCCGCCGAGCAGGATCTCGATCCGCTGCATGGCAAGTCCTGTGGCATAGTGTACCTGTTGCACGGCGGCATTGCAGGCGTGCCACTCTTCACCCAGCTGCCTCAAGGCCCAACATAGAAGGTCGAGACAGACGGTCTCGACGGAGAAACGCGCGAAGGCCTGACTCAGCGCATCAATGGCGGCGATTTCGTCGTAGGCAAGACACGCTGCTAGCCACTCCGAACGTGCGGCTGCGACCTGAAGGTCGTGTTCGGGAGAGCGTTGCCGGCCTGCAAGAGGCTCGTGAGATGACCTTCGACCGGCCCCAGACGCGGCTTTGGCCTCGCCCGGATCCTGGAGTGGGTCTCCACCTGCGCTGACGACGGCATGCCAGCGGGCCGCAGCCCGACTGATGCTGAGTCCCTCCAGTTTGCGCCGCTTCAGCCAGTGCAGCGTCTCGATATCTCGCCGCGAATAGACGCGATGCCCTCCGGGGCTGCGCTCAGGGCGGGGAATGCCGTAGCGACGCTCCCAGGCGCGCAACGTCTCCGCCTTTATGTCCGTTTCCTGCACCACTGCCTTGAGATTGAATGTGGGACTCTCCGCGTTCATAGAGCCTCATTTTCGCCGATTGTGCACAACAAAGGAGCCGGATTCACCAGATTATACCGGATTTGTTAAGGTCTTGTCCAGTTTTCTGCACGGTACAGGTGCAGCCCACTGTTGGGGTGGGAGTCGTCTGGCGGGAGTTGCATGCCAGCGATTGCTGGAGTTGCTTGCCGGTTCTGGGAGGGGCAGCAGGCCCAAGGCCTGACTGCAGTGGATAGTGGATAGTGATAAGTGGTCAGGAACTGGAGGCGCCGGGTGAACGCGCGATCGGCTGGGGACGCGGCGGCACGGCGGCACACCCTTGCTGGCGCTGACACGTCAGCTGGAACCGGGGACACACGATGGCATCACCACGGCTGCGCTGACCTCTGACTGTCCAAAGCAGCGGCACGTGGCTGGAGGAGAGGTGTCAGGGGGGCGTTGCAGGGGGTCCCCCGCACAAGGGAGGGCCGGAAAGGCCCGACCGCCCAGAGCGGCCGGGATTCGTGATTCGTGGCCGGGGACTGCAGTGGGCGGGGAAGGCTCGGTTGCTGCACGGGGTATAGGAATGTGTACGGCCATTGTGGACTGAACACGGACAGAACCCTTGCGCGGAGAATCCAGTAAGCGCGGGGGCAGAGGCGTCAGCCCGGACGGAGCGTAGTTGCGCGGGGCCATTGTGCCCAAGGCCCCCGCCCGGCGCCCTTGTCGGCTCTGGGGACGCTGGATCCATGTACGGCCGGGGGCCGTCTCTCAATCTCCTACGCTCTTCCCGCTACGGCCACTGACAGGGTGAATCACGTACGACCTCGCTTTATTTTGAATCAGTCAGGCTCTTCGTTTGCGCCAATTGTCAGCCATGCTGTATACTTTCTTCATGGCTGGTACAGTGTTGTATGCCGTACAAGCCTTTGCAAACCCACCGAAGTATTTCCTGCCAGAGGGTCTGACCGCACACCCCCGTGCTTTGGATGGACCAACAGCAGCAGACTCAGTGATTCCTGCCCGGTTGGCAACAGGCCTTCGACTAGGAGTCGCTACTTGAAGTTCTGAAAGATCGAACAGAAAAAACCCCCTTTCCCCCTCGGCAGTCTATCACTTGAATTCCCCCTGATGGGGGACCCGGATCTCCTCTTCGGGTTCGATTCGACACTGCGCCATGACAAACTACCTGAAGAAGGACTCGCTCGGGACTGCTCTCGAATTGGGAGCCCTCCCCACCGATCTTGGTACCAGCGCAATCACCCTGGTGAAGGCAGCCTCGAAGGGAGTCGACGAGATTGTTGCGCCTTTCGATCTCAGCTCTCTTCACTTCGCGGTGCTGCGCCGCTTCTTGCACAGGGACCGCTGGACGAGCACAGAGCTGCTCCAACTGATTCCTGTTGGAGCCCCCCGCATGAGCCGCCTTGTGGCCAAGTTGGTCGACGACCGGTTTCTGCGTCGTCGCCGCCTCCGCAATGATCGCCGGGTCGTTATTCTTTCCCTGACCAAAGAGGGAAGAGCGCTGGCCAATGACATCGACAAGCGCATGAGAGAGTTCGAAGATGCCCTGACCGACGGTGTAACGGACGACGACCTGGCTGCCTTCTTCCGCGTTACTCAGAGAATCCTGCTCAATGAAGCTGCCAGGTCGCAGGCCCGACCAGTCAGGCGCCGACCGGCTTCTGGTTTGGGCGACCCGCACGCGCCGTAATCCCGGCGAACAGGGCGATACGTCGTTCAGCCTGTCCTTCAAAAAGGGCAGATGCAAGGCGGGCGAATGAGGCAAGAAGACGCAACTGCCCTATTGTTTGCAGCGGACTGCCCCTTGGTTAAGCTCGCTTAGCGACCTGGGCCCTGGCAACAGTTCCCCACTCTCAGGTTCCCCGTCGAACCGCCATCCCGAGATCACACGCTTTCAGTTGAAGAGCAGCCGCGGGCGACCGAGGCGTAGGATGAACGCGCCGTCTTGGTGCCACGCCCGTTTTCGGCTGGCGCCATTTCCCCTTCCCAGAGGCCACATGGCCGGCTGAGTGTTGACTCCTCGTTTGGCTCCTCGAATTTTTGGAAGAATTGGGCACTCACTTCATTTTGCCTTGACGAGACTGGCCAGGATGGGATACGTTCTTACTGACAGACGGCAATCTTCATGCTTAGACTCGCGGCAGTCTTTGGCAGCGCGTGGGATCCAGGAGCAAAGGTGCTCGAATGGCTAATGTGATCAGTGAATGGGAGCGTCCCCTTCTCTCGCTCGCGAACGAAGCCAGGCTGTCGGAAGGCTTGGCGCCGGCCCTTCAGGTCGCAAACGAAGAGGCCCTTGCGCTCGCCTATGACTATTGTGAAGCGATCACCGCGATCAACAGCCGCTCCTTCTTTACGGCCTCGCGTTTCCTTCCCAAGCGCAAGCGCCGCTCCGTCCGTGCATTGTACGCCTTCTGTCGCAGCACGGACGACATCGTCGACAGGCCGGCTGAAGGCCGTGCGAACGCGATTCAATTGAGAACTGCCTTTGAAGCCTGGCGTGCGCGTTCCATGACCACGGTGGTCGATGCAAACGATCCCATCGTCGCGGCCTGGACAGACGCCCGCCTGCGCTATCGCATGCCACCGGCTTTCGCAGAGCAACTCTTTCAGGGAGTCGCACGTGATATCGACATCAGCCGGTATGAGACCTTTGAAGAGTTGACGGCTTACTGCTATGGCGTGGCTGCAACGGTAGGCTTCATGTGCATGTACATTATCGGCTTCAGTTCCGCCGCGGCGTTTCCGTACGCGCTGAAGCTGGGCGTGGCCCTACAGTTGACCAATATTCTGCGAGACGTGGGCGAGGACTGGCGGGCGGGTCGTCTGTACCTGCCGCTTGAGGACCTTCACCGTTTCGGCCTCGAGGAAAGCGATATCGATGCGGGGATCGTCGACGGTCGCTGGCGAGAGTTCATGCGTTTCCAGATCGACCGCACGCGCCGGCTTTATCGGGAGTCCTGGCCCGGCATCTCCCTCCTTAGCGCCGACGGACACTTTGCGATCTCCGTTGCTGCCGACCTGTATCGTGCAATTCTGGCAGACATTGAAGCGCACGACTACGATGTCTTTAGCCGACGCGCCCATGTGAGCGCCTGGAGGAAGTTGAGGCGCTTGCCCGCCATCTGGTTGCGCGTCAAGGTCTTGCGCGCTGCGGGGCCGAACGGCGCCGGCTAGCTGCAAGCCCTGTTCAGCCAGGCGCGCACAAAACGCCACCGCTACCCAGACACTCCAAAAATTGACAAGAAATGCGCACGCGGCTAGAATTGCTGCAACTTCTGGCCGGTTTGTTTCTTCCGCAACGCCAGGGCCATGTTCGTGCCGGCAGAATGGGCGACTGAATTGGCTCCTAGCATTTGCCGCTGGGCCGAGATTGGCACTTTGTTTCAGATCGATTCCTAAGTCCCAGTAGCGAAACCAATTGGCGGGATTCTGCCGACCAATGGCTGTAACCCAACGGGTGAGCGCGGCCGCGGACGCGAGTCGCGAAGCCGAAGACCCGATCCTCGAGCTGAGGGATCTTAAGACTCATTTCTTCCTCGAACGCGGTGTCGTGAAGGCGGTTGACGGCGTAACCGTATCGCTTGGACGCAAGAGGACACTCGGCGTTGTCGGCGAGAGCGGTTGCGGCAAGAGCGTCACCTTCCGCTCCGTGATGCGCCTGATCCAGTCACCTCCGGGCAAGATCGTAGAGGGAGAAATCCTGCTGCACCGCAAGGACGGCGAGACAGTCGACATTGTGCAGCTTGACCCGCGCGGCCGCCAGCTGCGCGATATTCGCGGCGCCGAGATCGCGATGATCTTCCAGGAGCCGATGACCTCTTTGAATCCTCTGCACCCCGTGGGCCGGCAGATTTCGGAGTCGGTACTGCTGCACCAGAACCTTTCGCGCCGCGCTGCGCTCGAGCGGGCGGAAGAGATGCTCAACAAGGTCCACATCGCGGACCCCGACCGTCGCATTTACGAGTACCCGCACCAGCTCAGCGGGGGAATGCGGCAACGGGTCATGATTGCGCTGGCGCTGAGCTGCAATCCGTCGATCCTGATTGCCGATGAGCCGACGACCGCACTGGATGTAACGGTGCAGGCGCAGATCCTGGATTTGATGCGAGAACTGCAAGAAGACTTCGATTCCGCCATCGTCCTGATCACCCACAACCTGGGCGTCGTTTCACAGATGGCCGATCACGTGGCCGTCATGTACCTGGGTCGCGTCGTCGAATACGCGCCCGTCTACGAGATTTTCCATAGCCCCAAGCATCCTTACACCATCGGGCTACTCAACTCGGTGCCTGTGCTTGGGCGCAAAGAGGACAAGATGCTGGTCCCCATCAGTGGTATGGTTCCCAGCCCTTCGGACGAGATTCGCGGCTGCGCCTTTGCCGATCGCTGCCCGCAAGCGATGGAGATATGCTGGGAGCAGACGCCCGAGTACAAGGAGCACGAGCCCGGCCATTCCGTGGCTTGCTGGCTTCATGACTGATGCCGTTTTGGTTGGAGATGGGTCCTCCTGCCGCTTCAGCATCCTTCAAAAGACCGGTAGGTCGCGGAACTGGCTGCGGTCTGCATAGAAGGTTGAGAGACTTTTTTCAATTCTTGTCGCAATGCGTCTCACATTGGCGCGTCGCGGCAAACAGATTCCACTACCCTTTCAAGGAGGAAGTTTGATGTCATTTCGACGCAAGAGGACGATTTCCGTTTTGCTATCGCTGCTGATCATCGCTTCGATGGTCCTCAGCGCATGTGGCGGCGGTGACGAGCCGGAACCGGCGGCTGACACGCCGCAAGAGGAGTCGGCGCCGGCTGCTGAAGAGGCCGCGGCCGAGGAGGAAGAGGCGGAAGAGGAGATGATGGAGGTCGATCTCTCCCCGAGCGAGTATCCTGAGCCGCAGTTGATCGTTGGCAGCCGGCCCGTTGCGAAGCTGCCGCTGGACCAGATCGTGACCTACAAGTCGCTGGATTCCTACAGCGAGCCGGACTGGATCAGCGAGCTGGTGGCCGCCGGTGAGCTGCCGCCGGTCGAAGAGCGTCTGCCGGTTGCGCCGCGCGTCGTTCTTGAGAGCGGCATGGCTGAGGGAATCGGTGTCTATGGCGGAGTCTGGCGCGACTTCTCGGCCTGCCCGACCGAGGGATTCAATCGCGGTGCGGGGCAGAGCGCGGGCTGGTTCGGCATCGAGGCGGCGGCGTTTGCTTCGCTTCTCAAGTCCGGCCCCATCTTCCGTCGGTCCGATTCGCTCGAGCCGTTGCCGTTCCTGGCGCAGAGCTGGGAGTGGAGCGAGGACGGCTATGAGCTGACGATGAACCTGATCGAGGGCGCGAGGTGGTCGGACGGCCACCCGTTCACGACCGAGGACGTTCTGTTCACGTGGGAGGACATGATCGTCGACCCCAACGTCCAGTCGCCCAAGGGCGGATCGGCCTGGATGTTCGGTGAAGAGATGACCCAGCTTGAGGTGATCGACGACTACTCCTTCAAGTTCGTCTTCCCAGTGCAGTTCCCGGTCCAGTCGCTATTCCAGATGGACGAGGGCGATTTCCACATCTCGCCGGCGCACTACCTGAAGCCACTGCATCCCAGGTACAACTCGGACATGGACTATGTGGACTTCGAAGCTTCGATGCCGCCGGACCAGATTCCGGTCGTGCTGGGGCCGTTCGTGCCGGTCGAGTACATAACTGACGAGCTGATGATCCTGCGCCGCAACCCCTACTTCTGGTCGGTTGACGAGGCAGGGAACCAGCTGCCGTACCTGGATGAGGTCGTGTTCGAGAAGGGTCCGTCCGGTGTAGGCCGCACGCTGAGTACGCTGGCGGGCACGGCCGATCACTCCAACCTGGAGAACCCTAGCACCTTCATCGAGACGCTGAAGCGGGCCGAAGAGGATGACGCTCACTTCTACGTCGAGTGGGGTCCGGAGACGCTGGGCTTCAGCATCAAGTTCAATCTTTCGACCTCGCTAGGCGTAAGCGATGACCGCGACGCGGCGTTGCGCGAGCTGTTCCGCGACGTGCGCTTCCGCAAGGCATTCAGCTTCGCGCTGGACCGCGACGGGATCTCGCAGTCGATTCTGCGCGGCCCGTTCCTGCGCGGCTGGGCCGGCGGTCTGTTCCCCGGCTCCTCCTACTTCGACCGCGGCACCGTTTCCTACTTCAACAACAACCCTGAGGCGGCGGCTGCGCTGCTGGCCGAACTGGGCTTCGAGGACACGGATGGCGACGGCACGCTGAACTGGCCGTCCGACCGGCTGGCCAGCGGCGAAAACCTGGTGATTGCGCTCGTGACGAGTGAGGATGCCGAAGAGACGCAGACCGTGGGCGCGGCGGCGGTGACGCTGCTCGGCGACCTGGGTGTGCAGATCAACGTTCGCCCGCTGAACAGCGCGGCGCGCCGCGAGATGAACGAGTCGGGCGAGTGGGAGCTGCGTGTCGACCGCGACAGCCAGGTCTATGCCGTTCCCTTCACGCGCTGCACCGATCTGGCGCCGCTGACGAGGGAATTCTCCTTCCACCGCGAAGGCTCTGAACCGCGCGAGCTTCTCGACTTTGAGCAGGAGCTGGTCGACATCGTCGAGGCGTTCTGTGCCGAGCCGGACACGAATGTCCGCCTTGGTCAGATGGCCGAGTACAACCGGATCGTGACTGACAACGTCTACTTTGCCGGTGTCTTCGTTGGCCGCTACGGGCTTGCGGCTGCGAAGCGCTTTAACAATGTGCCGGCCGGCATGCCCGTGTTCATGTACCAGTGGACATGGGACAACGTCATGGCCGAGCAGGTCTGGGTGTCGCCTGATGAGCAGATCGAGCAGATCCGCCCGGGCGTCATCGCGACCTATGACAGCGAATAGCGTGTAGAGACGTATAGTGCAAGGAGTGAGGAGCAGTGGCAGCCCGCTGCTCCTCACTCTTCATTCCTGTACCTGGCGTAATTCATTGCATTCCTCACTCATTTTGCGCACTCCATGATTGGGTTCATCGTTCGCCGTTTTGCCGTCTCGGTTGCCGTTGTACTGGGCATTGCGCTGGTCAGCTTTATTGTGATCCAGCTGCCGCCGGGCGACTATGCCGACGGCTACAAGTCATTTCTGATTGAGCAGGGCGGCGCAACCGAAGCCCAGGCCGAGGAGCAGGCCGAGCTTTTCCGCCGGCGCTACGGCCTGGACAAACCATTGCCTTTGCAGTTCTTTGTCTGGATCAGGGACATGGTGACGAAGGGCAGCTTCGGTTTTTCGTTCGCCTACAAGCGGGACGTTGGCGAACTGATCGCGGAGCGTTTTCCGCGCACGCTGCTCCTGGCGGTGCTGGCGCACCTGACTTCAACGATTGTTGGGATTGTGATCGGCATATTCGTCGCGCCGCGGCAGTATTCGGTAGCCGACAATCTGGCCGCGTTTTTTGCCTTTGTTCTCTCGGCGCTTCCCCGCTTCTGGATCGCGCTGGCGATCATGTTTTTCCTTGTATTTACATTGGAGCAGGAGCACGTTACCGCCTTCCATTCGCCGCACTACGTGGTCGTGCCGTGGGCGTTCGGCAGCATGGAGGAGATACGCCTTACGTGGGAAAAGCTGATCGATCTTCTCAAACACATCTGGCCGGTCGTGTTCATCGCCGGTCTGGGCGGTGTGGCGCGCAACATGCGCGTGATGCGCGGCAACATGCTCGACGAGCTGAACGCGCAGTATGTAACGACGGCCCGTTCGAAGGGGTTGACCGACGGGCAGGTGATGCGTCGCCACGCGGTGCCCAACGCGCTGCATCCGATCATCATGTACCAGGGCACCGTGCTGCCCTACATGCTGCAGGGTGAGCTGCAAGCCTCGATCGTGATGGGTTTGCCGACGATTGGAACGCTGCTGCTGACTTCTCTGCGCAATGAGGACATCTATATTGCAGCCAGCTGTTTGCTCATCTACGGCGTGCTGCTGGTGGCGGGGAATCTGATCGCGGACATTTCGCTGGCGATATTGGACCCGCGGGTGCGGTTTTCGTAGATTTCTGACAGGAAGGACAGTCCGGCCTGGCGCCGGAAATGATGGAAACTGCAAACGTCAATGACAGAATACTAGCAGACCACCCGGACTCGGGCGCCGACCAGGAACAGCACGAGTCCTACTTTCAGCTTGTGTGGCAGCGCTTCAGGAAGAGCCGACCGGCCATTGCCGGCGGCCTCATGGTGCTCTCGCTTGTCATCCTGGCTTTGTTCGCCGAATTCTTCGCGCCGGTCGACCCGACCGACGCCAATCTGCAGGATAGCTTCATCCCGCCGACGCGCATCCGCATGATCGACGACGAAGGCAAGTTCCATCTGCGCCCATTCGTCTACAACCTGGTTGTGACCATCGATCCCAAGACCTTTGAGCCGCTGTGGGAGGAAGACCCGGCGCAGCGCTATGAGATCAAGCTTTTTGTCCGAAGCTGGGAGTGGAAGATCCTGGGGCTGATCCCGACGCGGTGGCACCTTTTCGGCGTGGACGAGGGGGGCAAAATCCACCTGATGGGGACGGAGAAGCAGGGAAGAGACCTGTGGGGTCGGGCGTGCACGGCAGGGCGCATCTCGCTTTCGCTGAGCATGTTCGCAACGATTGTCAGCATCGTGGTCGGCGCGGTCGTGGGCATCATCTCGGGATACTACGGCGGCATCACAGACAACATTATCCAGCGCTTCGTCGAGTTCGTGGCGTCGTTTCCGCAGCTGCCGCTGTGGCTGGCGCTGGCCGCCATCATCCCACGGACGTGGGACTCGCTGCAGGTTTTCATCATTATGGTGATCATCTTCTCACTGCTCTCGTGGACCCTATTGGCGCGCGAGGTGCGCGGCAAGGTGCTGGCCTACCGCGAGACAGACTTTATTCTGGCGGCCAAGGAGATGGGCGCGTCCGACGCCCGCATCATTTTCCTGCATCTCTTCCCCAACTCGATCAGCCACATCATCGTTGTGCTCACGCTCACCATCCCCCAAATCATTCTGGCGGAGGCATTCCTGAGCTTTTTGGGCATCGGCATCCAGGAGCCGCTGGTCAGCTGGGGCTTTCTGATGCGCGACGCCCAGAATTTGCAGACGCTGGGCACGCACACGTGGATCATGACGCCGGTCATCTTCATAATCGTGGCCGTGCTAGGATTCAACTTTCTGGGCGACGGCCTGCGCGACGCGGCCGACCCCTATTCGATCGTCTAAAGCGCGGCTATTCATGGAGAACTGAGTTGGGCGGGCGCAGGATGTTCCAGGACGGCTTGAATCTGTCTGGCAAACTGGCGCGCCGGCTGATTCTTCTCATCCTCCTGGCGGTTGTGCTGGTCCTGGGCGCCGTGACCGTCATTTTTGCCTGGCCGCAGCCCGCCACGGCCTCGGTGAGCGGCAGCGTCAGCGACATCGACGGGCCGGTTGGGGGCGCGCTTGTGCGCGTGCAGACGACGGGCAATCATACGTACACAGCTGCGGACGGGGGCTTCACTATCGAAGGCCTTTCCACCGCGGAGAGCGTTACCCTGGTTGCCTGGGCGGAAGGCTATATTTTCGGCTGGACCGAGGCGCGCGGCGGCGACATCGACGTGGAAATCGATCTGCACCCGCACAACCGGGTTGATCACACCGTCTATGACTGGGAGCCGTCGGAAAACTGCGGAGAGTGTCATCCCTCGTTTGCGGAGTGGCTGCGGGACGCACACAGCCAGTCGGCGGTCAACTCCCGTTTTATGACGATGTACAACGGCACTGACGTCGAGGGCAATCGCAGCCGCAACAGCAACTACGATACCGGCCTGCCGCGCACGCGCGACCCGGAATACCCCTACTACGGGCCCGGCTTCAAGGTGGACTTTCCCAAGCGAGACGGCAACTGCGCCTCCTGCCACACACCGATGGCGTCGAAGCTGGATGCGGACAACACCTGCGGCTGGAGCGGCTGCCACATGCAGGAGACAGAGGATGCCAGCGACGAGCTGCCCGAGGGGGTCAGCCCGAATGAGGCTGTCGGCGTGGCCGCCGAGGGTATCTCGTGTGATTTCTGCCACAAGATCGGCGCGGTGCGTTTCTACACGGACTCGTTGCTGCCTGACCCGGCGATGCCTGGCATTCTGTCGCTGACACTCTACCGACCCAAGTCGGGCGAAGACCTGCTGATGGGCAGCGTCGACGACGTGTCGCGGCCAATGGACAGCTTCAATCAGCTGCACGGCGAGAGCGCGTTCTGCGCCGCCTGTCACTACGGCGTCAACGATACGACTGAGATCTATAACTCGTACGGGGAGTGGCTGGAAAGCCCGTACAACGACGAGGAGAACGGCGCGACCTGCCAGAGCTGCCACATGCCGACTGCGCCGCGCCTGACGACGGGCATGGAGTCGCTGGTGCAGACCGCGGCGTGGCTCGAGAATGTCAGCGGCCGCACGTTGCCGGCGGGCCTGGGGGACCTGGCGGAACGGGCGCAGCGCAGCTACTTCGTTTACCCGGAGAAGGGCGGTCTCTTCCGGGAGTTGGACCAGATTCACCAGCACGACATGCCCGGGGCGAGCGACGGGATGTTTCTGCGCAGCGCCATTGCGCTGGAGGTCTCGGCGGAGATTGAGGGCGGCGAGCTGGTCGTAAACGCGGCTGTGACCAACACCGGGGCGGGCCATCACTATCCAACCGGGTCGCCGTTGCGGCAAGTGCTGCTGGTGGTGCGGGCGACCGACGGCGACGGCAGTTCGATGCCGCTGCTGGGCGGCGATGTACTGCCGGAATGGGCGGGAGACGTAGCGGGCGAAGCCGGCCAGGGATTCGCCAAGATCCTGCGCGATACCCTGACGGGCGAGGAGCCCACTTTTTCCCACTGGCGCATGGTGGAGCTTGCATCGGATACGCGCATCCCAGCGCTGGCCACGCGCAGCAGCAGCTACCGCTTCGACGCGACGGGCGGGCGTACGGCGACGGTGGAGGTGCAGCTCATTTTCCGGAGGGCGTTCCAGCAGCTGCAAGAGTGGAAGGGGTGGGACGATGCCGACATTTTGCTTGCAAGCGAATTCATCGAAGTGGAAGAGGCGCCGGCCGCGCCCTGATACAGACAGACATGGATAGCACTCTGCTCGAAGTCAACGATCTGAAACAGTGGTTCCCAATCCGCCAAGGGTTCTTGCAGCGGGTGGTCGGGCACGTCAAGGCTGTCGACGGCGTCAGTTTTGCGATCAGCCGCAACGAGGCGCTCGGCCTGGTGGGTGAGAGCGGCTCGGGTAAGACGACTGTCGGACGCAGTGTTCTCAGGCTCTACGACCCGACGGCCGGTGAAATCTGGTACACG
This sequence comes from Caldilineaceae bacterium, assembly GCA_034428395.1. Classification (GTDB taxonomy): domain Bacteria; phylum Chloroflexota; class Anaerolineae; order Caldilineales; family Caldilineaceae; genus Bin5. Next base: position 79,898 of record DAOUHX010000424.1, on the reverse strand, counting down.
GCGGACGACGGCCGCCGCTTCGACATCGCCAACATCGAGCAGGCGGAGATGAAGCCGCTGCGCAAAGAGATGCGCATGATCTTCCAGGACCCGTTCAGCTCGCTCAACCCGCGGCTGACGGTGAAGGACCTGATCGGCGAACCGCTTATCATCCACAAAGAGGCGTCAGGCCGTGCGCTGGAGGACCGCGTTGCGCAGCTGATGCACTCGGTCGGGCTGGACCCCAACTATATGCGCCGTTATCCGCACGAGTTTTCGGGCGGGCAGCGGCAGCGCATCGGCTTGGCGCGCACATTGGCGTTGAGCCCGCGGCTGATTATCGCGGACGAGCCGGTCTCGGCGCTGGACGTGTCGATCCAGGCCCAGGTCCTGAACCTGCTGCAGCGGCTGAAGGACGAGTTGGGCCTGACCTACCTTTTCATCGCGCATGACCTGTCGGTGGTCGAGCACATGTGCGACCGCATCGCGGTGATGTATGTGGGCCGGCTGGTCGAAATCGCCGGATCGGACAGACTTCTGCGCCGACCGCTGCATCCGTACACTGAGGCTCTCGTATCGGCCATTCCCCCTGCCGATCCTGAAATCAAACTGAATCGCATCATCCTTGAGGGCGACATTCCCAGTCCCGCCAACCCGCCGCCCGGATGCGTCTTTCATCCTCGCTGCCTATACGCGCAGGAGCTGTGCCAGCAGGAGGAGCCGGAGTTGGAGGAAATCGAGCCGGGCCACTTCGCCAGCTGCCACTTCGCGCGCGAACTGACACTGCAGGGAATCGGAGAGACGGAATGAGTGAGAGCGCGGGCAGCCCGGGGAGGATCAATATCGACGTTGCCCTGCTCGCCTATCTCACTCCTGTCCTGGGCTCGGCCTACATTCTCCTGCTCCGCAGGGAGGACGGCTTCGGACGTTACCACGCACTGCAGGGGCTGACGCTCGTGCTGGCGCTGGTCCTGGCGCCGGTCGCCTGGTTTCTCTTTTCGGCCCTTGTTTCCTTCATACCGTTTGGCGGCGTCATCGCGGCCTACGTCTTTGCCCTTGTCGTCGCGGTCTACATTGCGGTGGTGGTAGCCTGGGTCGCGGGGATCGTCAACGTCTTACGCGCACGGCGCGCCCCGGTACCTTTCTTTGGCCGTCTCCTGGGTTGAACGGCCGCGTGTCGCATTGGGGAGACATCGCTGCGGTGCTAGAATTCTTACGCGAGGCAGCTCAATGTAGGAGCGTTACGCCATCGGCGTGGACGCCCCGTCACCTCTTTTGCCGGCGGCAGCGCGGCCGAAAAGAGGAACACACAAACTGGCAATCGGGGTAAACAGATGACAAAGATAACTTTCATAGGAGCCGGAAGCTTCGGCTTTACGCGCAAGCTGGTCAAGGACGTCCTGACCTTCCCTCGACTTGAGGACGCCACAATCTGCCTGATGGACATCGACCCTGCCAAGCTCGAATACATCGAGCGGGCGGTGAGGCGCATCATACGGGAGGGCGGCTATCCCGCGGGCGTCGAGACGACGCTCAGTCGCGAGGAGGCGCTGGACGGCGCCGACTACGTGATCGTCACCATTCTGGTCGGCCGGACCGACGTGTGGCGCAGCGACATCGAGATTCCCAAACAGTACGGCATCGACACCAATATCGGCGATACGCGCGGCCCTTCCGGTATTTTCCGCGCCATGCGCACAGCGCCCGTCATGCTGGACATCGCGCGTGACATGGAGCGGCTCTGCCCCGGCGCGGTAATGCTCAACTACACGAATCCGATGGTGATCAACTGCCGCGCTATACAGTCGCAGACCGACATCGTCGCGACGGGCCTGTGCCATAGCGTGCAGGGCACCGCCAATATGCTTGCCCGCTGGATCGGCGCGCCGGCCGATGAGATCACGTTCACCTGCGCCGGTATCAACCATATGGCCTGGTACACCGAGTTCAACTGGAATGGCGAGGACGCCTACCCGCTCATCCGCGAGGCCATTACCGAGAGGCCCGAGGTCTACAACGAGGAACAGGTCCGCAACGAGATGTACCTGCACCTCGACTACTATCCGACGGAGTCGAGCGGCCATCACTCGGAGTACAATCCCTGGTTCCGCAAACGGCCGGACCTGATCGAGAAGTACTGCACGCACGGCACGGGCTGGAATCCTGGCGAATACGCCTATGTTCTAAAGCACTATTCGGGGCGCGAGGAGACTTGGCGCGAGCAGATCATCGAATGGCTGGACAACCCGGCGCCGCTCGACCTGACGCGCGGTTACGAGTACGCTGCCTACATCATCAATGCGCTTGAGGGTGGCGAGCCGTTCCAATTCAATGGCAACGTGCCCAATGGCAGCGGCGAGACGCCCCTCGTGGACAATCTGCCGATCGGGGCCTGCGTCGAGATCCCCGTTTGGGCAAGCAGGAACGGGTTGGAGAGCGTCCGCGTTGGCCCGCTCCCGCCCTCGGTGGCCATGTTGACCGGGTTGAGCGCACAGATAGAGGAGATGGCTGTCGATGGCATTCTCGAGGGGGACCCGCGCAAGATCTTCCAGGCGATCCTGCACGATCCGCTGACCACGGCGGTGCTGACGATGGCCGAGATACGCGACATGGTCAACCGGATGTTTGAGGCCAACATCGAGCACCTGCCGACTTTTTCCACCTACGAAGTCGAGGGCGACCGTCCCATGCGTCTGCTGTCCGAGGCGCAGGCGGAGCCGGCCATGGCCGACTGAACAAATTCATCAGCCGAGAGACAGGAGTGCGTCGTATGCTGTACGAATATCGAATCTACGAGTGTCGGCCCGGCAAGCGCGCCGAATGGGTGACCTACATGGAAAGCGTTATCATTCCGTTCCAGGTTTCAAAAGGGATGGTCATTGCCGGCTCGTTCATCGACGAGCAGGATGAAGACCGCTACGTGTGGATGCGCCGTTTCGCTGACGAGGCCGAACGGGAGGCGCTGTACGGGGCTGTCTACGAGTCGAACGAGTGGCTGGACCAGATCGCGCCCCGCATTCCCGAACTTATCAATCGCGAGACGATTAAGGTGATGCGCCTCGTGCCTACTGCCAAGTCGGTAATGCAGTAGCCGAGGCATTTGCGAAAGGTGTCAGCCCGCCGGTCTGAACTCGGGGCCGGCCATTTTACTGCTGTTGTTGCTGTTGTTGCTGGTCGGCGCGCTGCTTCTCCTCGGCGACCAGTTGCTCTACTTGCTCCCTCGGCGTCCAGTGTCCGTTATCGAGCAGGTCGGTCGGGATTTCCTCGTCTTCGGTCTCGGAGATGTGGACGCCGACGGTCAGTTCGCTCTTGACATTCCCCTTGTAGACGCCCCTGGTCGGTGGGACGTCGGCGTAATCGCGTCCAATGGCGATGCGGACATGCTTGTCTTCGACAAGCGAATTGTTGGTGGGGTCCAGCCCAATCCAACCGACGGCAGGCAGAAAGGCCTCAACCCAGGCATGCGAGGCGCTCGACAGGTCCTGCTCCTTCTTTTTCTCCGGGTCCTGAAACACGTATCCGCTGATGTAGCGGGCCGGTATGCCCTGCTGGCGCAGCACCGCAGTCATCACGTGTGTAAAGTCTTGGCAGACGCCGCGGCGGTTCTCCAACGCCGTGTCGATCGGGGAATCGACCGCGGTGCTCTTCGGCATATACTCGAAGGCGTCGTGAACGCTTTCATTCAGGTGCAGGATGGCGGTCAGTGGGTCCTGTTGGCGGCTGAAGCCGATCTCCTCTGAAAATGCGGTGAGGAGGGACGTCGGGCGTGCGTAGTGGCTCGGCGCCAGCCAGTCCCACATCCGCCCTGCGGCCGCTGTCTCCTCCAGGGCATCCCATTCCGACCCAGCCAATGCGTCAGGCAGGGCGGGACCTTCCTGTACCATAACAAGGCTTTGCGCGCGCAGGACCAGTTCGGCGTGGCTCCTAGGAATGTCGAAATAGTGGATCACATTTTGCACGCAGTCGTCGGTGGTCAGAACCTGGGCATGCGGGTTGATGGCCAGCTGAAAGTTGAGGCAGCGCTGCTGCCGGTCGGTGCGGGGCTGCATCCGCACTTCCATCGTGCTCTCGCTGACCGCAGCTTCATAGCGGTAGCGCGTGTGGTGGTGAATCGTGTAGTAGTTCATCGCTCCAGGAGTTCTTGGGGGCTGTCAGGCAAACGCCTCTTCGGCCGGATAGTTGATGTATGTATCGTAGAGCGCTTCGTGGATCTGGTCGCACGCGCTCAAGACCTCTCCCAGAAAGGCAGCCGGCCCCACTTCGATCACATCTTCGAGCTGGCTGTATTGCAGATGGGCCTGCAGCTTGCCCGCCATCCGGTTGAGGTCGGCGGCAAGGCGCGTCTCTGTGGCTGCGGCCAACTGTTCAAGCTGCTGCGAGATCTGCGTCACGTTGAATCTAACCGAATTGGGCAGGTCGGGGCTCAGAAGCAGGAATGAAGTCACTTGGCTGATTTCAGGGCGCGGGTCGTAGACGCGGCAGTACGGCTCAAAGGAGTTGCATGCCCGCAGGACGCCGATCCCGCTGAGCGGATCCTCCGTCGCCAATTTCTTCCCACCGTCGACGCCGAAGTATCTAAAGTGGGCGTCCATGAGGCTGCAGACAGCCTGGACGCGCTCCAGGTGCGAGCCGACCTGGATGAAGTGCCAGCCCTCATCGTGCAGGAGCGAAGAGACGGCGAGACCTTGGAAGAGAGAGACGCTGCTTTCGAGCTCGCGAAAGAAGTTGTCGCGCTCGTCGTGCCAGTTGTGGTGCCCTTGCCACGAGTGCAGCCGCAAATAGAGCCGGTTCATGTGCTCCCATACCTGGCTGCTCAGTTGGGAGCGCACGAAGCGGGCGTTCTGGCGGGCCAAGCTGATGCAACCGGAGATGGAATGCGGATTGTCGCCATTGAAGGTGAGATCATGGGCCATCTTCAGGGCGGCTTCGCCGTCCACATACCCTCTCTCGGTCAACGGCGCGGGCTGGCGCAAGGCAGTGAAGAACTGCTGCCAGCCCTTATCGTTCCCGGCCTGTCGCGGCCGCGCCTGCCCCACCATAAAGTTGAGCCGGACTCTCAAGAGACGGACCGTGTGTTCGGCCCGCTCCATGTAGCGTCCGAGCCAGTACAGACTGTCAGCAGATCGTGAAAGCATGAGCTAAGTTTCTCGCTCCTATCACTCAGTTGTTCTCCAGCACCCAGGTGTCCTTGCTGCCGCCGCCCTGGGAGGAGTTGACAACAAGCGACCCTTCGGGTAGCGCGACGCGCGTGAGGCCCCCGGGGACGATGACCGTATCGTCGGGGGAGCCGCCGTACAGAATGAACGGCCGCAGGTCGACGTGGCGGGAGACGACGTTGCCGTCGATATAGCAGGGCGCGCGTGAAAGGCGGAGTGTTGGCTGTGCGATGTAGTTGCGGGGGTCGGCCTGGATCTGCCGGTGGAACTTCTCCCTTTCGTCCTTGGTGCTGAAGGGCCCGATCAGCATGCCATAACCGCCAGACTCGCCGACCGCCTTTACCACCAGCTTGTCCAGGTTTTCGAGAACGTGCGCCCGTTCGTCCTCGCGCGAACACAGATAGGTCTCGACATTCTGCAGAATTGGGTCCTCGCCCAGGTAGTATCGGATCATCTCGGGTACGAATGCGTAGACCGCCTTGTCGTCGGCGATTCCGGTGCCCATGGCGTTGGCAAGCGTTACGTTGCCGGCGCGATAGGCGTTGAAGAGGCCAGGAATGCCGAGGACCGAGTCGGTACGGAAGTGCAGCGGGTCGATGTACTCATCGTCGACGCGGCGGTAGATGACGTCAACGCGTTGGAGACCGCCGGTCGTGCGCATGTAGACGAAGCCGTCGCGTATCAGCAGGTCGGCGCCTTCGACCAGCTCGATCCCCATCACGCGCGCCAGGAATGTGTGTTCGAAGTAGGCGGAGTTAAAGATGCCGGGCGTCAGCAGCACGACGGTGGCGTCGCGCCCTTTGGGCGTCAGCGCCTGGAGCCGCTCCAGAAGCGCCTGCCCGTAGTGGGCGATCGATCGGATTCCGTAGCCGCCGAACATGCCCGGGAAGACCTGGGTCATCACCTCGCGGTTGGCGAGCATATAGGAGACGCCGCTGGGAACGCGCAGGTTATCCTCCAGCACGGCGAATTCTCCGCTGGGAAGGCGGACAAGGTCGGTGCCGACGATTGTGGTGTAGACGTCGTTGGCGACATGGAGCCCGCGCATTTCCCGCTGGTAGTTCTGGCAACTGTACACCAGATCGAACGGGATGACCCCCTCCTGCAAAATGCGGCCCTCATGGTAGACATCGCGCAGGTAAAGATTGATCGCGTGTATCCGCTGAATGAGGCCGCGCTCTATCGTGTCCCACTCCTGCGCGCTGACGATACGGGGCAGAATGTCATAGGGGAAGATCCGCTCGATGGTCGATTCTTCGCCGTAGACCGTGAAGGTAATGCCCCGGTTCAAGAAGGTCAGGTCGGCCGCCTGCTGACGCTGCGTCAGCTCGTTCGCCTGCAGCTCAAGGATACTTTGCAGTAGTTTTCGGTAGGAATCGCGCGGCCTACCATCCATCTGGAACATCTCGTCGAAGTAGTCGGTGTCCAGGGCATAGTTACTGAACAGAGCCAGACCGGGGGGTATTTCCGTTTCCTTTTGCGTTGCCACGCTGATACCTGCCAATCCTTGTGAAGATTTCTGGATTGCTGCCTGCAAGGCGGGAGGATGGCCTATTTGAACAGTTGCGCAATTCAAGATTGCGGCTTGGCAGCGCCGCGCTCGTGAAGACTTACCTTGAGACGACGGGTGCGCCATACGGTTGCCGAGCGGGGCATGGTTGGCAATTCTATACCAAAATCGGTTGACTGAAAAGTACCAAAATTAATCCTGCTTGCGAATGGTTCCCAACTCCATCCGTGCTCAGGTTTCGTATTCGTTGTCTGCCCCGCTTTCCTTTTCTTGGGGCAGTGTTGTAGCAGCGGGAACGGCGGGATGGCGGCTTCCGGCCTTTTGGACGATTTGAGGACTTCGTCGCGGGCCACCTGGCCTGCGCGCGCTGAAATCAGGGTCGAAGTCAGTAGTGGCGTCAGTTTCCTTGTCGGTGAAGCCGCACATAGGGGCAAGAATACGGCCGATTCTTTCCGGAATAGGCCCAAGAGCGTCGTATTGTGACGTAAAGTGGCTGCGAATTTTTCGGAAATCGGGAATCGACAGGGAATCGAAAGGGTATCGAATTGCCTGTTTTGGCCTGTTTGGCCTAACTTTAAAAAATTTTTCGGTCTTCTCGTGACAGGATATCGGCATGGACTCTCGTAGCAGGATGCGGCCGCGGTCAGTTCCTGTCGTTTTTGTCGTGAGAACGCGCAAAAGATGTCGTTTTGAGCGCAGGAATTGCGCAATACAGCGACAGCTGCCTGCTTTTCGTGACAGGATACAGAACCGGATGACGGCGGCGCCGGCATGTGCCGCATGGCGTGCGTCACTACAGTGTGTGCGGGCGGCGCGGCGGACGGCAGGTCTGCGCATTTCGAGTTGTTACCGGCAATGCCCGGAGCGAAGTTCGCTTGGGGCAGGATACGGACGTTCGGTTCGGAGCAGGTCGACATGAATGGCGGTCCGGGCATGGTGGGCGGGCAGGTGTGTGCATGCAGCGCGTTGGGGTCCAGAGCCTGGTTGTGTTCGGGCTCGACCTTGCAGTATAGCACGTTTCGGAGCCTCTTGCAGGGGACGGCGGGACCGGATGCGCAGAACTGCAGTGGCCAGTGGACAGAGGACAGAGGATAGTGGATAGTGGATAGTGGATAGTTGCCAGTTGCCGGTTGCCAGTGGCGAGGAACCGGTGGGGAAGGTGGGAGCTGGGTCGAACCGGGGCTCGGTTGGCGACGAGGTGGGGACGCGCACGCACGGTTGCAGAGCTACAGGGGGCGTTGCGGGGGGAGTCCCCCTGCACAAGGGAGGGCCGGAACGGCCGTGAGTCGTGAGTCGTGGGTCGTGAGTCGTGGGTCGTGAGTCGAAATGTGGGCGCCGGGCGGGCACGCAGACGTCGTGTACGCGGGGGGTCGGCGGCAAGTTGGAATTGCGCAGGCACGGTGGCAGCATCTCCCGGTCGCTGGCACGCAGGCTGGAGACGCGCAGGCACGGTGGAATCATCTCCTGGTCGCTGGCACACAGGCTGGAGACGCGCACGCACGGTGGCATAGCTACAGGGGGGCGTTGCGGGGGGTGTCCCCCCGCACAAGGGAGGGCCGGAACGGCCGTGGGTCGTGAGTCGTGAGTCGTGATTCGAACTGCGGGAGCCGGGCGGGCATGCTGGCGTCGTGTACGCGGGGGGTCGGCGCCAAGTTGGAATTGCGCAGGCACGGTGGCAGCATCTCCCGGTCGCTGGCACGCAGGCTGGAGACGCGCAGGCACGGTGGCATCATCTCCCGGGCGCTGGCACACAAACTGGAGAAGCGCACGCACGGTGGCATAGCTACAGGGGGGCGTTGCGGGGGGGTGTCCCCCCGCACAAGGGAGGGCCGGAACGGCCCGACCGTACAACGGCAGTAGCCAGTTGGCAGTTGTCAGTGGCCAGGAACTGCGGGGGCCGCGAATGACTTAGTTGCTGCCAGGGGTCTGGATGCTTGCAGTGGAGTTCCGGGTTGCACGCAATGACTTGGGGAACGTCGGCTTCACTTGACAATGGCGTCCTGCTCGCCTTACCATGTAGCTATATTCCCGCTCTCTTTGACAGCAGACGGCTGCGCCAGAAGCAAAGGAGCCATCGAATGGCCGACTTATCTATGCGCGGTGTTTTCGCCCCGACACTGACGCCTGTAGAGGCCGACCTCGCTATCGATCTACCGGCTTATGTCGAGTTCTGCAAACGTCTGCTTGAAGGAGGCTGCCACGGCCTGGTCCTCTTCGGGACCAACAGTGAGGCGACCTCCTTTTGCGCGGCTGAGCGGATGGCTGCGGTTGACGCCGTGATCGAAGCCGGCATCCCGGCTGATCGATTGGTGATCGGGACCGGTGCGGCCGCCATCACGGAGGCGGTGGCGTTGTCCCGCCACGCAGTGCAGGCCGGGTGCCGCGGGGTCCTGACGCTGCCGCCGTTCTACTATCCCAATGTTTCCGATGAGGGTCTGTTTCGGTCCTTCGCAGCGATTCTTGACGGCGTCGACGACGAGCGGCTGCGAATCTACTTCTACCACATCCCGCAGGTCAGCGGGGTGCCTCTCTCGCCTGCGCTGCTGGCAAGGCTGGCCGCGGCCTATCCGCGCCTCGCGGCCGGTGTGAAGGACAGCTCGGGTGACGTCGATACGCTGCTCGGATTGCACGCGGTCGCACGCCAATTCCCGGGATTCGCCGTTTTCTGCGGCTCGGAGGGTCTCCTGCTGAAGAATATGCAGGGCGGCGGCGGTGGCTGTATCTCGGGCATGGCCAACGTGCTGCCCCATGTCATCCGCGACCTCTATGAGAACTGGCAGGCCCCCGACGCCGAGGAGCGCCAGACGCGCACCAATTGGATTCGCAACGCGATTCTTGATTCCGGTCTCAACATGATTGCCGCGCTGAAGGTTATCGTGGCCGACCAGACGGGCCGGCCTGGGTGGAGCCGCGTACGTCCGCCGCTGGTCGACCTGACCGAAGATGAGCAGGCACAGCTGCTGGCGAAACTTTCGCGGCCGGTCGCGGCCTGAGAAGAGGTCCGCCCGTCGACTTGAACCGTACTCTGCAAGCCAAAGGAGCGTTTTCATGTCGTTGCAAATGCGAATCGGCCTGGGGCAGTTCAATGAGCTCACGGACGAGAAGCTGGCCTTCATCAAGCAGCTTGGCGCGGATGACTTTCTGATGAATACGCCCAGGCTCCCCGGCGACAAGCAGTGGGAGTACGGCGACTTGAAGGCGGCCGTAGACCGGGCAGAGGCGGCCGGTCTGCGCCTGATCTGCCTTGAAAACGTGCCGATCACCTTCTACGACAAGGCGATGCTTGGGCTGCCAGGGCGCGACGAGCAGATCGCCCACATGCAGACCACGGTCCGCAACATGGGCAGAGCGGGAATCCCAATCCTCGGTTATCACTGGATGCCGAACTCTGTCTGGCGCACGCAGGAACCGGCGAGGCTGCGCGGCGGCGCGCGGGGCACGCGCTTCAATCTCGCTGAACACGACCCGGAAGAGCTGACGCACGGTCGGGTCTACGACCAAGAGGAGATGTGGGCCAACTACGAGTATTACCTGGAGCGGCTGCTGCCGGTTGCCGAGGAGGCCGGTGTTACGCTGGCGCTTCACCCGGACGACCCGCCGGTGGAGAGTCTCGGCGGCGTGGCGCGCATTTTCCGTAACTTTGAAGGGTTCAAGCGGGCCATTGACCGTTTTGACAGCCCAAATCACGGCCTTGACTTCTGCATGGGCTGCTGGTCTGAGATGAATGGGCACGACTACGTGATTGACGCGGTGCGCCACTTCGGCGGGCGAGGCCGCATCGTTTACGTCCATTTTCGTGACGTGCAAGGGACCGTGCCCAACTTCAACGAGTGTTTCATCAACGAGGGCAATGTTGACCCGTTCGAGGTGATGAAAACGCTTAAAGAGGTGGGATTCACCGGCTTCATGATCACAGATCACGTGCCGCAGATGGTTGAAGACAGCGACTGGGGCCACCGAGGCCGCGCTTACGCCATCGGCTACATGACGGCCATGCTCGAGATGGTGAACCGGCTGGCGGCATAGCAGGCAGATGCGGTTCCAGCTACTGGAACTGTTGAGAATTGACACATGAATTTCGCACCGCTCGACCAACAACAGCTCGAAGACCGCCTCAATCCGCCCGGCGGGCGCGTGCGCATGGTGCTGGACACCGATACGTACAATGAGATTGACGACCAGTTCGCCGTGGTGTACTCGCTGCTCTCGCCGGAACGGCTGCGGGTGGAGGCCCTTTACGCGGCGCCGTTCCACAACGGACGCAGCGCCGGGCCCGGAGACGGCATGGAGAAGAGCTACGAGGAGATTCATCGACTTCTGGCTCGCCTGACATTCCTGGATCTTCCCCGGTCCGGCTTTGTCCAGCGCGGCTCGGCGGCATGGCTGGCCGACGAGCGCCAACCGTTTGAAAGCGATGCCGCGTCCGATCTTATTGAAAAGGCGCTGGCGTCGGCGTTTGATGACCCCCTTTACGTCGTCGCGATCGGCGCGATCACAAACGTCGCCTGCGCGCTCCTGATGGAGCCGGCAATCCGCGAGCGCATCGTGGTGGTGTGGCTGGGCGGCCACGCGCGCCACTGGCCGGACACGCGTGAGTTCAACCTGTACCAGGACCCGGCGGCCAGCCGCGTCGTCCTCGATTGCGGGGTACCACTCATACGGTTCCCCTGCATGGGCGTCGTCTCCCACCTGCACACGACGCTGCCAGAGATCGCAGCTCACGTGAAGGGCCGCGGGGCGATCGGCGACTACCTCCACGAGATATACCGCGACTACCACGAAGACCAGTTCGCTTACTCCAAGCAGATCTGGGATATGGCACCGGTTGGCTGGCTGGTGAATCCGCAGTGGGCGCAGGTGGAACGGGTGAGCGCGCCCCGCCTGACGGATCGGTTGACCTGGGCCTTCGACGAGAGCCGGCACACGATCGCCAGTGCCCGCTATGTCGACCGGGACAGCATTCTGCGCGATCTGTTCACCAAGCTAGGCCGGGCCGCCTCAGATGGATAGAGGCGTTATTTGCAGGAAAGGCACGGCAAACAACCGCCGATGAGTTTTTCGCTTTCCCCGGACGAAACGCCGGACAATTCGTTGCGCCGCATCGTCTATGAACAGATCGACGGGGCGATAAGTCAGCTTGGACGCGGCAACGACGTTAACGAAGAGATCCACGAAGCGCGCAAACATTTCAAGCGTATTCGCGCGGTCCTGCGCCTGGCGCGCGGTGCTCTGCCCGACAAGACCTACCGCCGCGAGAACGCCTTCTTCCGCGACCAGGGCCGCATTCTGTCGCCCGTGCGGGACAGTGCAGTCCACATCGAGACCTTCGACCGGCTGCGGGGCCGTTACGGCGCGCGCATGACCGGCAACTCCTTCACCCGGCTGAGCCACGCCCTGGAGAAAGGTCACAGGACGCTTTTGGACGGTTACACCCGTGAGCCGCAGCAGCTGGCGTCAATTGTGGACTCACTCCAGGAAGCGAGATCCCGCGTCGATTGCTGGAAGTTCCGCGCAGACGACTTCACTCCATTTGCGCCAGGTCTGCGGAGGAACTACGCCCGCGGACGCGCCGAACTGAGCGTCGCGGCCAAGCGGCCCACGACCGAGAACTTTCATGCTTTCCGCAAGCGGGTCAAGTATCTCTGGTACCACATGCAGATCTTGAGGCCTGTTTGGCCGGGCCCGGTCGGCGCGCTGGCGCGCGAATGCGACCGGCTTGCCGACCGGCTGGGCGATGAACACGACCTGGCGATGCTGCTGCAGTCGAGGCAGGTACGGGAACTACGGGAGGAAGGCGGGGATTTCGCCGAACGGCTCGACAGCCTGGTAGCCCGCGAAAGGAGCCATATTCGGGGCACTGCCTCCCTGCAGGCGGCGCGGATCTACCAGGAAAGCCCGGGCCGATTCGCCGGGCGCATCGCAGCCTACTGGCGCGCCTATCGCCGTGCCAAACTTCCGACCGCTGAATTCGGCGCGCAGGACCCATGACAATGGAAAGCGAACGACTCAGAAAGCAGTTGGCATTCATCCTTGAGATCGACAGATTGAAGGGCGTCCTGCGGCGGTCCCTTTTGCTGGAGAGCAAGCGCCGTGAGAACTCGGCCGAGCATTCGTGGCATCTGGCGATGATGGCGCTGGTGCTGGCTGAACACGCCAACGAACCGGTGGATCTGCTGCATACCTTGAGGCTGCTGCTGATTCATGACGTCGTTGAGATAGACGCCGGCGACACCTACGCCTACGACGATGATAGCCACGAAGGCAAGATAGAGCGGGAGCGGACGGCGGCCCTGCGCATCTTCGGCCTGTTGCCCCGCGATCAGGCGGTGGAGATGACGGCGCTGTGGGAGGAGTACGAAGCCCAACTGACGCCGGAAGCCCGCTTCGCGCTTGCGCTCGACAGGCTCATGCCCTTCTTGCACAACTACCACACCTGCGGCATTACCTGGCGCGAGAACCGGGTCACGAGAGCACAAGTAGAAGACCGCATGACCCCGGTCGGGCAAGGCTCGCAAGCGCTGGGCGACGTTGTCGCCGCGATCGTGGAGCAGGCAACTGAAAGCGGTCTTCTGCCCCTCTCCTGGTGCGACCGACAGGAGCAGATCTGACCGGGAATGCGCCCGCTGACCCGCGCCTTCAATTTCCTGTTTCGGACCGATATTGCTGATAAGGAAACCGCTTCCTCTGCAGCGCGGGCAGGCTCCGCCCCGCTTGGTCGCGTGGGGAAATTGGGGCTACGGATACACCCTGATTTCAGATTTTGGGCCGTCCTTGTCCTTCTGAACGCACTGCTCTTTATTCCCGTCGTCCTGATGGACAGGGAGGAGGGGGCGCTCCTGCCGGCGATCCAACTCCAAGGGGGCTCGATGGAGCGGGTCTGGCGTCAACTCTTTCTCTGGCGCGGCCGGCCCGACGTGCTGCGCTTCAACTCCGAAATCGTGCTCTCCATCGCGCTGTGGACAGTGCTTCCGCGGCTGCGCAGGCCGGGCCTGCGCGCCGGATTCGTCGCGGCGTATCTCTTCGTCTTTGCCTACTATCTATATGAGGGCGCGTCGGTCACGTTCTTCAACCTGGAACCGGTCTTCTACAGCCAGTTCCGGATGGCGACCGAGGGGTTTTCCTTCTTTTTGCAAAACGCCCGGGTGACGGTTGCCTTTGTGGCAGGCACTGTCTTGCTCATCGCGGCGGGCGCGTTTGCGGTCCACCGCCTGGCGCGGCTGGCACTGCCTGATACCGGCCCCACGCGTCTGTCGCGCCTGGCGGTGGCCCTGCTGGCAGTTCTCGTCCTCGGGCAGGCGGCCATCTATCGCCAGGCAACTGGCCGGCCGGGCATGGTGTTCAGCAGCCTGACCGCCAAACTGAGCCGCAACCTGTCCGAGTCCCGCCGCGTCTACGGCAACGTGAAGAGGTTCGACGGCGCGCAAGCTCAACTCGCATATGACTACGGCGGTTACAGCCTGGACGAGCGGCCACCGATCTACATCATATTTGTCGAATCATACGGCAGCGTTCTCTACAAGCGCACTGACTGGCGCGTCCGTTACCGGGCGTTGACAGAACGACTCGAAGAGAGGCTGGCCGGCGGTGGCTGGTACGCCGCATCGGCCCTGAGTCTGGCGCCAACCTGGGGCGGCGGGTCCTGGATGTCCTACACCAGCGCTCTCTTTGGCCTGCGGGTCAGTTCGGACCCCCAGTATTACGCACTGGTCGACAAGTACCAGCTGGAGGAGTACCCCGACCTGGGGCGTTTCCTCAAGGGCCAGGGCTATCGCTACTACCGCTTGACCGCGCTCTCGATGGGGCTGCCGGCCGCGGCCTGGAAAAAGTATGCCGACTTCTTTGGCGTGGACCGCTGGCTGCTCTACGAAGACCTTAATTTCAGCGGCCCTGAATACGGGTGGGGCCCCGCGCCACCGGACCAGTACTCTCTGCAGTTCGCGCGCCAGGCCATACGGCAGGAGTCGGACGCGCCCTATCTGTTTTTCACGATCACACAGAACTCACATTACCCGTGGACGCCGCTGCCTGCCCTGGAAGAGGACTGGCGCGCGCTGAACGTTCCCGGGGTGCAGCCGCCGGCCTCATCCGAGCTGATCGAACACAGGGAACGGCGCCAGAATTATTGGAATGCCATCGAATACCAACTGGAGATGCTGACCGAATTCATCATCAGCGAGCCCAGCCAGGAGGCGGTCTTTGTCCTCGTGGGCGACCACCAGCCGCCGCGCGTCTCGCGCGGCGAAGACGGCTGGGACACCCCGTTGCACATCATTGCCAAAAACGACCAATTCGTTGCATCATTTGGTGGGTACGGTTTTGAGGAGGGGCTGGCCGTTGCGGGCGCGGAACCGACCTTCCGCCATGAGGCGTTCTATTCGCTCTTCGTCCGTCAACTGCTGGCGGCATACGGAAGCGGCGGCGGCCTGCCTCCCTATTTGCCTGAAGGCGTGCGTCTTGACAACGAAATGCCGCGGCCGGCAGTGCCCGCGCCCTGAAATGGCCCAACCGCGTTGCAGCGACGATCTTAAGCAGGTGTTCCAAACTGAGTAAGAGTGACGTCAGCCCATGAAAACCAGATTCCAGCACCTCCTGCTGTTGTATGCCCTATTGATCGCGGTCGGCTGCGGCGGACGAGACAGCTCCCCAGCTGAGAGTGGGCGGCAGGAACCGTCCTCGGCGCAAGAGGAAGCTCCTGCCGCCGAGAGTCTTTCGCGCGAGGCGGCGGCGGCTTTTTCGGACCTGCCCTCGGTTGAACTGGAAGACAGCGGGGCGTTGCGCACCTTCCGGATAGAGCCGGCCAGTTCGAGGGCGGCCTATATTGTGGACGAGGAGTTTTTCGCGGAAGCGAAACGCAAGTACGGGCTGGAGCCCGGAAAGGCCGAGGTTATTGGGGAGACCCAGGATGTGACCGGAGTCGTTCAGATCGACCTCTCAGGCGCGTCGCTCGGTCCAAATCGCTTCGCGGTCTACCTGCCTACCCTGCGCACCGACCAGAAGCTGCGAGACGGCTGGATCCGGGAGAACGCGCTCGAGTCGGACCGCTACCCGGTGGCGCTCTTTGTCGCCACCCAAATAGACGACGCGCCTTCAAACTACCGGGAGGGCGAGACCGTTCGCTTTCAACTGGAAGGCGACCTGTCCCTGCGCGGCGTCTCACTGCCCTCCCGCTGGCATGTCGAGGCCATTCTGAAGGACGGCATGATCAGCGGCAGTCTTGAGACCCGCCTGCGCATGACCGATCTGGGCTTCGATCCTCCCAACTTCGCGAACACGCTCACGGTCCAGGATGAGTTTACGATCCGCATCGAATTTGTGGCCAACGAACGGTGAGAGTCTCCGATGAAGCAAGACCTGATTGAAGGACGGCAGCCTGCACGCGAGCGGCCCTTCGCCCCTGCCGGATACGAAGCCTCATTGCCCGCATTTGCGACGCCCACCGACGAAGAAGCGATCGCCCGGGCCAAGGGCCTGGCGGCGGGACTGAAGGAACGGGTCCATACGAGCAGCCAGCCGGCGCCGGTCGTCGAAGCTACCTACCTTCTCGAGGAGAGCCGCAGCCCGGACTGCCCGCTGCTGGAACGTGTGCGAATAATCGGACTGCTCGCCTCGGTTCTCGACCACTATTTCGCGGAGCAGGCGCCTGACTTGACCGATTCAAGCAGGCAGGAGATAACGGTCCAACTGGACCGGCTGCTGGAGCAGGCTCTTATCGAACTCAGTCGGACACTTCTGCCCGAGCTGAAACGGGACTTCGGCATTCTCATTGGTGATCCCGGCTCGCTGGAGATGCAGCAGCGGAACCACGTGCGCCGCTTCTTTCGCCAGCAGCTCTACCCGATGCTGACACCGCTGGCGGTCGACCCGGGGCATCCGTTTCCGTTCATCAGCTCGCACAGTATCAATATTCTCGTTCATCTCAGCAGTCCGGATGTCAGATTCGGACCGCTCTCACACGCGCGCATAAAAGTGCCGCAGCTCATGTCCCGCTTTGTGGCAGTTCCCTCGGAGGCCGGAGAGCGGCTGTACATTTGGAGTGAAGACGCGGTCGCGGGGTTTCTTGACGAGCTCTTCCCGGGGATGCAGATCGAGGGCGCGTTTTTGTTTCGCGTGCTACGGGCTTCGAACGGGTCGCGTTCGGGAGACGAATTGGAGGCCCGGAGCCGAGGCCAGCGCCACCAGCAGCTTGCTTCGCCGGTCGTCCGTCTCGAATACGAGGCTGCCATGCCCGATTCTGTCGTTGAGTGGCTTGCCTCCCATCTTTCGGTGCCGGCAGCGTTCTGTTTTCGCAGCGACGGTCCCCTGGCAATGTTTCAGCTGGTTGATCTGGCCAACCTCGCTTTGGCGGAGAATTGACAGCCAGCCGGCACTGTGCTATCTTTGCCGGCACATACGATCAGAGTGGCCGTGACCGGGGACCATGTCCGTCAGCCCGTTCTTTCAGAGAGTTGCCGGCCGCTGCGAGGCAACAGGCGGCAGACGGTACAGCACCCCTAAGGCTTCTGGCAGGAAATGGCCGGACGGACCGCCCCGTTAGAGGCGCATTGAGGTAGATGCCGTTACTGTTTTTTTCGGAAGCGGGCGGTGTCTGCGAATTCAGGTGGCACCACGGGTCCTCTCGTCCTGAACAGGCGAGGGGATTTTTTTGTCCCGACGGATGTGTGACGGGGCCGTGACCCCCATACCTTGTAGGAGCGTGAAATGCTTGACATTCGATGGATGCGCGAAAACCGGCAAGCGCTGGCCGAGGCGATGGTGAAGCTGAACGACCAGGAGGCCCCCTGGGAGCTGGCCCTGGAATTGGACGGGAGGCGGCGCGAGCTGCTGCAACGGGGGGAAAGGCTGCGAGAAGAACGCAACACGGGCTCAAAACAGATCGGCGCGCTCTACCGAGAAAAGAGGGCGGAAGAGGCCAACGCGTTTAAGGCGAGCATGAGCGAAATTGGCGTGGAAATCGCACAGATCGATGAAGAGCTGCGCTCGGTCGAGACCGAGTTCCGCGACGCGATGATGCGCATTCCGAATCCGCCTGAGCCGGACGTGCCGGTTGCGCCAGACGAGGAGGGCAATGTCGTCATTTCCCAGTGGGGCGAGCTGCCCCAGTTCGAATTCAGGCCGCAGGCCCATTGGGACATGGGGCCGCAGCTGGACATCATCGACTTCGAGCGCGGCGTCGCGGCGTCGGGCAGCCGCTTCTACTTCCTCAAGGGGGCAGGGGCGCGTCTGCAGCGGGTCCTTTCGAACTGGTTTCTGGACGTGCACATCAACGAGCATGGGTACACCGAACTGTATCCGCCGATGATGGTGCGGGGCCACGCGATGGAGGGCACGGGCAACCTGCCCAAGTTTGGCGACAACCTCTATCGCGACGCCGAGGAGGACTACTGGTTCATCCCGACGGCGGAGGTTTCGGTCACCAACCTGCACCGTGACGAGATCCTGGAGCCGGGCCTACTTCCGCTTTACTACGTCGCCTCGACGCCTTGCTTCCGGCGTGAAAAAATGTCTGCGGGCCAGGATGTACGCGGCATCAAGCGGGTGCACCAGTTTCAGAAGGTGGAGATGGTCAAATTCGTGGAGCCAGCGACCGGCCGTGATGAACTGGAATCGCTGACTCAGGCGGCGGAGGTACTGCTTCAGCGACTGGAACTTCCCTATCGCCGCGTAGCCATCGCGACGGGCGACCTCTCGTTTGTGGCGTCGATCAAGTATGATTTGGAAGTGTGGGCCGCCGGATGCCGGGAGTGGCTGGAGGTCAGCTCCTGCTCTCTCTTTCGAGACTTTCAGGCGCGGCGGGCGAACATCCGCTACCGGCCGCGCGAGGGAGCGCGGCCCGAGTTCGTCTATACGCTCAACGGTTCGGGGCTGGCGCTGCCGCGAGTCATCATCGCGCTGTTGGAAAATAACCAGCGCGCGGACGGCAGCGTCCAATTGCCCGAGGTGCTGCGGCCGTTCCTTGGAGGGGCGTTGGAGATATCGCCGCCGGGCGGGAGCGGGGTCTAGGTCGCGGTGCCCAGGAGCCTGGAAGTGGATAGTGGTCAGTGGTCAGTGGTCAGTTGCTAGTGGCCGGGAATTGCGGGGGGTGGGTAGGGCTCGAGTGCTGCACGGGGTATAGGAATTTGCACCTCGGTCTGGACTGCACGCCCGGACCCATTTCATTTGACACTGAGTCAGCGCTGCGTATATACTGGAGGGGTCAATGGCTGGAAAGTCCGGGGCTGGGAGGGATGGCCGAGAGGACGAAGGCGGTTGTCTTGAAAACAACTGTGGCAGCAATGTCACCGGGGGTTCGAATCCCTCTCCCTCCGCCTTTAACAGCCGACACAGGAATACGGGGAGGTCGCATAGCCTGGTCGAGTGCGCCCGCCTGCTAAGTGGGTAGGGGCAGCAATGTCCCTCGAGGGTTCAAATCCCTCCCTCCCCGCCACGTGCGCCAGTAGCTCAGTGGATTAGAGCGTCGCCCTGCGGAGGCGAAGGTCGCAGGTTCGAGTCCTGCCTGGCGCGCCACTTCAGTGAAGCTCCCCGAGGCCGAACATGGGCTCTGCGGTGCTTTCCACCATTGACAGCCCCATCGATAGTCGTCAACCGAATGGCTTGGCATCCGGCAGACATTCATTTGCCACTTCTGCGCTTCGCTCGCGTCCGACGCAAAGCAGGGCAAACTGCCATTCCGACTGTCATGCCAGGCGGGGATGTTGGTCTGCCGGCGTGAACCGGCGAATGCTTCTTTAACAGCAACTCTTGGGTGGGACAAAATGGAAATGAACTCTGCCGAACTCGTGAAACGGCTGGGCGGAGGTGAGTCGATCGCTTCGCTGTGTGCGACAAGCGGCATCACGCGCGCCCAATTCGACGACTGGTGGCGAGCCGAGTCGCGACGCCGGGTCCCCGATTCTGAGGGCCGCGTGGCAGCCGGCGTCAGTGGAGAGACGCGCATCGTCCGCAACCGTTGGGGCATACCCCGGATCCTGGCAGAGAACGACGAGGACCTCTTCTTCGCATTTGGATACGCCATGGCCGAGGACCGTCTCTTCCAGCTCGACTACCTGCGGCGCAAGGGCCACGGCCGCCTGGCTGAAGTACTCGGGCCCGAAGGGCTTGCGTTGGACACGGTTGCGCGCACAGTCGGGCTGAACCGCGTGGCCCGCTCCGAATGGGAGGCGACGCCGGATGAGACTGGGACGCTGTTGCAGAGGTTCAGCGAGGGGTTAAATGCGCTGATCGACAGGACACACGACAATCTGCCGATTGAATTCGCGCTGCTCGACTACGAGCCGGAACCCTGGTCGCCCGTGGACTGCCTGGCCATTGCGGCCGAGTTTCGCTACTACCTTACGGTACGCTTCCCCGTCATCGTCGGGCCGGAATTGGCGCGCCGGGCGCTGAATGACGACGCTCTGTATCGTGCATTTCTAACCGGCGAGGCCGATGAAGAGAGCATCATTCCCGCGGGCGCCTACCCGGCCGGCGCGCTGGGCACTGTTCCCGTCGGCGCCAGCGTTGGGGACCCGCACGAGGGTGAAGGCAGCAACAACTGGGTCGTCAGCGGCGCGCGGACGAAGTCTGGCCTGCCGATGGTTGCCAGCGACCCGCACATCGCCTTTGCGGCCGTTTCCTGCTGGTACGAGGTGCAGTTGACGGGAGGGTCGTTCGACGTGGCCGGAATGGCGTATACCGGCATGCCGGCGGTGATGTTTGGACGCAACCGCCGCGTCGCGTGGGGCATCACCAATAACATCTGCTCGCAGCGGGACCTCTACCGGGAGCGGACCGACGCGCAGCATCCGGGCTGCTTCCTCTACGACGGCAAGTGGGAAGCGGAGAGGAAGGTAGTTGAGACGATCGAAGTGCGGGGCGGGCGTCCAATCGAGAAAACTATCCGCTTCTCGCGCAACGGCCCGATCGTGGACGAGATTCTGCCGGCCGAAGCCGCAGGCACCGGCCCGGTATCGCTGCGCTGGCTCGGCCACACATATTGCGGATGGCTGCCTTCGCTGTTGGGCATTGACCGGGCCGGCTCTGTCGCCGAGTTTCGCGAAGCGACGCGCAGCTGGCGTGTGCCTACCTGGAGCCTGGTTGTCGCCGACGTGGAGGGAAGCATTGGCTACCAGTCCGTCGGCGGGATCCCCGTTCGCAAAGTCTGGCAACGCGGGTACCGGCCGGGGTGGGACCCTGCCCACGGGTGGCAAGGCTTGATCCCGTTCGAGCAAATGCCGCGGCTTGAGGACCCGGAGCGCGGCTGGATAGCCACTGCCAACAATCGCGTCGCCCCTGACAGTTTCCCCTACCCGCTGTCAGGCACGTGGGCCACCGGCCACAGGGCGCGGCGCATCCGCCAGATGATCGAGGCGCGCGGCAGCTTTGACCGCGATGCCTTCGCCGAGATGCAGCGGGACACGCGCACGCTGCGGGCAGATGAGGCGTTGCCGGCCCTGCTTCCGCTTCTGGGGAACAGTGGCGATCCGATCCTCCGGGAGGCCGGCCAATGCCTGGGCGGCTGGGACCACAACATGGCGCCCGATTCGGTCGCGTCCTCCATCTTTGAGGTCTTTTTCCACCGCTGGAGTCGACGCGTGGCGGAGGAGAGGTTCGACGGCGAACTGGCCGCGGCACTGGCCGGGTCGTGCGGGGGGCTGGCGGCGGCGCTGCTGCACGGCGACGCGGCCGGCTGGTTTGGCGAGGCGGACCGCGAGGCGGCGGTCCTCGACGCGCTGCGCGCAGCGCTCGCGGACCTAGAGGACCGCCTGGGCAAGGAGATGTCGGGCTGGCAATGGGGCGAGCTGCACAAGGTGCAGCTGCGGCACGTACTGTCGGGGCGCGGCGACCTGGGTGAACTACTCGACCGGGGCGGCTTGCCGGTCGGCGGGAGCGGCGTGACCGTATGTAATACCGGGTTCGATCCCAACTGGGGCGCGCTGATGGGCGCGAACTACCGGCTCATCAGCGATCTGGGCGAGAACGGGATGTGGGCGGTGGAGTCACAGGGGCAGTCGGGTCATCCCGGCTCCGACCATTACTGCGATCAGCTGACCGAGTGGCTTGAAGGCCGCTACCATTTCCTCGCGTTCGGTGACGACTACGCCGCTGACGGGCCTGCTACCCACTTCGCGAATCAACCCGCAGCATAAACGGGAAGTCGGCTGCCGAAACTGCGTCACATCATTGACCTTAAGCTGCCGCCGGCAAAAGAGTTCCCCACAACGTCATGGCTCGGTTTCTGAACTTCTCTCTTGCGCGGCTCGAATATGGCGGTGAATCTGATCGTTGAAGCGGTACTCGCTGTTGTCCTGCGGCTCGTACCCGATCACCTTGCGCGCGTTGACGATGCTCCAGAAGGCCTGCGAGTTGCCGCTGATCCCGTAGAAGACCTGGAACGGCACTCCCTCTTCGTCTTCGATGCACTCGGTCTCGATGCTCTTGATGAAGAGCTGCTGGATGTCGCGCTGGCTGATATAGACAGCCAATCCCCTGTACATCCGCCTGAGGTCACCGGGCGCGATCCTTTCGAGGTCATCCTCCCTCGGGCCACCGATGCGCACCTGGATGTTTTCGAGTGGACGGGGCTCTGATTCCTGGCCCTGGAGTCCGCGGTACTGCATCCGGCCGACAGCGAACACGAAGCCAAGGTGTTCGTATGTCTCCTTTGCCCAGCCGTAGAAGTTGTCGGAGAAAGGCCGCATCTCGGGCGTGACCACGTCCCACTTCTTGTCGAGAATCAGGCGCTCGTAGTAGTCGGCGGCGTGGTTTGAGCTGGCGACAACGACCCTGCGCACGCCCTCCTCCTGCGAAGTCTGGTAGACATTGAAGGCCATTTCCACATTGGACAGCTCGGCGTAGAAGTCCTGGACCGCGTCCGACTTGTCATCGGCCTGGGTGAAGCCCAAATGAACGACGGCATCGGCGCCGCGAAAGTGGTGGCGATAACTGTCCCGGTTGCGATCGGTCAGGTCGGCGATCTGGACGCCTGCAACAGTGTTGCCGTCGCGGTCTTCGGTACGCACATCCAGAAGGGTCAGCTCGTAGCGCTCGCGAAAGGCCGGCAGTAGCAAACTGGCTATGTATCCCGAAGCGCCAGTGACAACGACTTTTCTGTTTGCATTCATTTCCCGGTCCACATTTTTGTGATGGTCTCTCTGTGTTCTGCGTAATGGCCGAAGGTATTGCCTGCGATCCGCCACAGGACGGGCGTGTGGCCGTCGGGCCTGTTGTCCTGCGGCTGATAGTCTTCGTAGGGCCGCACCAGGTCCTCGTCGCTCAAGTTGGCTACTGCGGCCAGCGCGTCCTCGTGCGCGGTGCGCAGTTCTTCGAGGACGGCCGCGAGAGGGCGGTCGCGGTTGTTCGCGTAGATTATCTCATTCATTCGCTCGATGCCGGCGGTGTGCGGAGCGAAACCTGCCGGGAGGCCCATTGGAGGGTAGCGCGGCTGCTTTCGCACGAGCGCGGCGAGCCCCCTGGCCCATGCGGCAAGATGTGCCAGTTCGTCCTTGACCGACCAGCCGCCGGCACCCGGCTCGGTCATCTGTGCCTCGCTGAAAGGGAAAAGCGCCTGCTGAAGGGCTTCCCACTCCTCCTCGATTCTGTCTATCACTTCCTTCACGCTTGGCGGCGGACCATCGGGGATTTCAGACAATGGGACTCCCTCTCGTTTCATCTACGCATCAAAAGGTGGAACGTCGCTCCGCAGACGGGACAGGCTTGATTCTATGCCAATTTGCGGACTTGCTAGCGAAGGCCTACTGGGCGGGCTTGTCAGTTCCATGCAGCCGGCGAAGACAGTTGGCGTCCATACATCGGCAGACTGCACTGCGCCCGTAACCAGGTTCTTTTCCGAACAGCGGATAGTGAGTCCGGCAGGGTCCGGCCGGCGAGGCTGCCAGCAGCGGCCAGCGTGAGAACGCCGGCCCGCAATTGCTCTCAATGGCTTCGCGTCTTCGTCTCGTTTTCAGACGCCGCTAAGATTTTTCAATATATCCTGCCTGTGCTCGACGTAGTGGCCATAGGAAATGCCGGCAATCTGGTAGAGGATCGGTTCGTCGTCCTCCAGTTCGCCGTCCTGCGGTTGAAACTCGCTGTAGGCCCGCATCAGGTCTGCGTCGCGCAGTTCGGATACTGCGGCCAGCAGGTCCAGGTGGGCTGCGAGCGCCTCGTCCAGAACCTGTTTGAGCGGGATATCGCGCCTGTTCTCGAAGATAATCTCGTTCAAGCGGTCAAGGTCAATTGCGTGCGGCAGGAGATCGGGAGGCAGACCCATTGCAGGGTAGCGGGGCTGCTTGCGCAGGAGGGCGGCCACGCCTCTCGTCCAGGCTGCGAGATGGGCCAACTCGTCCTTGGCCGACCAGTCACCGGCGCCCGGCGCGGTCATCTGCTCAACGTCAAGAGGCGATATCGCCTGCTGCAGTGCTTCCCACTCCTGCTCAATTCTGTGCGTCAGTTCCTTCACGCTTGACGGCGGATCTTCGTTTGGTCCGATCAAGTCATTTCCCTGTTTAACATTGAACTGAATGGACCTGCATTCGAGACTACCGGGAAGGAACGACGCAGGAAAGCGCGACCGGCGGGTCCGTGCTTGCTCGGTTGGGCTAACCTGACGTTTCGGCCGCGGCTGTCGGCGTTGGCACGGGCTGCAGAGCCGGTTCCGGCGAGACGCCGCTGACCTCCATCATTCGTTCCAGGACCTGCTGAAGCGCCTCCAACTCGGCGCCGTAGGCAGCCCAGTTGCCCGCCGTTAACGCGTCCTGCGCCAGGTCATAGCGGTTGTTCGCCTCGAGTATCAGTTCTACCAATGTCGAGCCGCCCAGGTCCACGGTCTCTGCCGGCGTCGACGCGCGCGGCTGGTCGGCGGGCACGCGACCGTCGGCGCTCAGCGCCAGCTCGGCAAGTTTCTCATCTGAGAGTACGTCCCGTCCGAACTGCTCGGCGAGAGCCAAGCCCAGGTTCTCGGCCATGATGACACGCTCGGAGGTGGCGAGTATGACCCGCTTGAGCTCGGGGATCTTACCGGTGGCCGCCTGCAGATAGAGCGGTTCCACGTAGAGAAGGCTTTCGCCGATTGGGATCACCAGCAGGTTGCCTCGGATCACCTGGCTGCCCTGCTGGTTCCACAGGCTGAGCTGCGAACTGATAACAGGGTCCTGGTCGATGCGCGCCTCTATCTGCTTGGGCCCGAAGACAAGCGAGTCCTTGCCGAATCGATAGACCAGCATTTCGCCGTATTTGGCCGGATCGTTTTGGGCAGCCAGCCATGAGATCATGTTTTCGCGGTTGGCCGGTGTGAAGGGCAGGATCTGAATGAAGTCGAGGTCACTGTTGCCCGGCAACTGCATCAGCACATAGTAGGGCTCCATTGGCCGCGACTGGTTGTCGAAGATCTCTTCCGGCCACGCCCAAACATCCTCGCGGTTGTAAAAGTCGGTCGGCTCGGTCATCTGATAGGTGCGGAATACGCCGGCCTGAATGCTGAACAGGTCGTTGGGATAGCGGATATGCGCTCTCAAATCGTCCGGCATTTCGTCATAGGTGCTGAAGAGGTCAGGGAAGATGCGGGCATAGGCGGCCGCGATCGGTTCGTCCGGTTCGACGATGTAGAAGTTCATGTCGCCGGTGTAGGCGTCGATAATGACCTTGACCGGATTGCGAATGTAGTTGAAGCCGGGCGGAAGGGTCCTTGTCCCGACGGCGGTCGGCTCGCTGTAGGGAAAACGTCCGCTGACCGTATACGCGTCCAGGAACCAGTAGAGGTGTCCGTTCTGGCCAACGACGATATAGGGATCTGAATCGAAGCGCAGGAAAGGGGCAACCTCCTGTGTGCGCAAGAGGATATTGCGACGCCAAAGAAGCTCGCTCTCGGAATTGAGCTCCTGGCTGATGAACAGGTTGATGTCTGCGAACTGAATGGCGAAGGCCAACCTGGGGAGAAATCCCCCGATGTTGATACCAGTGTCACCTTCGAAGGTGGTGAAGACGTTGCCTCCCTCACCGCGGGGATAGTCGAACTCCTCGGTCTCGGTCTTGACTATGACGTAGTCATTGGTGCGTTCGCCGAAGTAGATCTGGGGTCGAGTTACCTCCAAGATGCCCTGAACGGGCAGGTCCTTCAGCACAAATGTCGGCAGGCCGTCGGGCGTAATTTCAGCCACGGGCGATGCCGCCACACCGTACCCGTGGGTGTAGACCAGCTTGCGATTGACCCACGTCTGCGCGGGCTGCTCCAGCTGATCCGGTATCAGCTCGCGGGCCGACAACATCAGTTGCCTGCGCTCTCCTTCGATGTCGTAGCGGTCGATGTCGATGTCGGTGAACTGATACTGCTGCCGCAAGGCCTGCACTTGGTTGTAAGTCTGGAGCAGCGGGCGGTAGTCCCACAGGCGAATGTTGCGAATCGTGTCCGGCTGGTCCAAAAGTTCGTCGGCGGTCAGCTCGCTGGCCGCGTCGAAATTCTCGTCGACGATATTGTCCAGCCCGAACGCCGCGCGCGTGAACTCGATGTTGTGCGCGATGTATTCGCGCTCGCGGGTGAACTCGTTCGGGTTGACCTGGAAGCGTTGTACCAGGTTGGGATATACGTTTCCGGCCAGCGCTGAGATGGCGACCCAACCGACGAGAACAACGACTATCGCGCGCCATGCCTGGCGCAGGAATACGTTTACGAGCAGCAGAATGGCGGCGATGATGGTCACGAACACCAGAATGGTGAAGGCCGGGAGCTGAGCGTGAACGTCGGTATACCCGGCGCCGAAGACGGCGCCGCGGGCGCTGTAGACCAGTTCGAGAGCGTCCAGCCGGTAGCGCCAGGCGATGAGCAGCAGGATCAGGGCGCCCAGCAGGCTGAGGTGGGCGCGCACTGCGGCCGGCGCATTCCAGCCGCGCCAGCCGATTCCGCTCGCCAGGGCGGTGGCAATCAGGGTAATCACTGTGGCCGTCATGAGCCAGCCGCGCAGGAACTGCCAGATCGGCAAAGTGAAGAGGAAGAAACTGACGTCGCGACCGAATATAGGGTCTGCCCGGCCGAACGGCTGCTGATTGAAGAAGAGCAGCAGCTCCTCCCAGGCCGACGATGCGCCGGTGCCCATGAAGAATGCGAAGAAGGCGCCGACCAGCACAATGATCGGCGTCAGCCGCACGCCGATCGACTGTATGACCTCCATTACGGGCGTCTCGGCCAGCCCCTGGGGATTCAGACGCCGGGCCACCATCACGTTCGCCACGAAGAACAGCCAGAATGCGACAGCCCCCACCGCGAACAAGCCCAGCGAGGCAATGATGCGAGTAAAAAAGACCGAGGTTAGTTCAAGGCTGTCGTACCAAAGCCAGTCGGTATAGAATCCCAGCACAGTGTTGAACAGGATCAACGCCAGGAACGGCAGCAGCAGCCACCACAAGAGGCGTCCGCCGCCTTGGCCGCCGTTCCCGCCGCCGCGACGCGGCGCGGCCGGCCCTGAAGGCCCGTTGTCGTCCTGCATGAGCTCCTCTTCGATCTGCTCCCAGTCGTCCTCGTCCAGCCTTTCCAGCAGTTCGTTAAACGGATTGCGTTCAGCCATACGACGTCCTTGTCAGTTGAGCGGGACTGTTCCAGGGGTAATTGAAAGCAGCTCTACCCTGCGCGCGCCCGGTCGGTGTCCCGTCGCACCACGCCGATGCCGGCGCACTTGCGCACCATTATACCAGAGAAAGGCAGGATGCACGGGTTCGGGTCGCGCCGGAAACAGAGCGCGCCCCTGGCTGCCGGGCATCCAGACCCCTACATCGCCTGAGACTGCCCGCCTATGCTATACTTGCCTGCATGCGCTCTATCCGTTTCCTTCTCCAGCGATGAGTCGGGCGTTCGACCTCGTTCCCGTTGCGAAACTTCCGCGGCAGCGGTCGCTATTGCAGGCCCTGGTCCCTGTATTGGCTGCCCTTGATCCAGTCGACGCAATCCTGCTGTCCGGTTCCCTGGCGCGCTTGGACGCGGACAAGTGGAGCAGCGTCGATATTTGCCTAGTCTGGAGATCGAGCGATCAGGGAGCGTCCACCCCAGGGCGGCGCGACCAGCTAGAGGATGCGCTGGACGAGGCACTGGGTAAGGGAGGTTATCGGCTGGGGCTCTTGTCCCGGAAGGAAGGCGTGGACAGCTTGGTGGGCATCACCCTGGCGGGCAGCCATCCTTGCAGTAGTGAAGGTCAGGGCGTAGAGATCGGCGTTCTCTTCAGGTTTTCGTGGGAGGCGGCTCCCTGCGAGATCGAACTGTGGAGCCGCCCGGGCCCGGTTCGCCCGATCTACCTTTCACAGCGGCTTTCACTTGAACTGCGGGCCTCTCTGGAGAGGCGGGCTAACTCGCTCAGCCCGCCAGATCGGGAAGTAGTCGGGGCACAGCTGTGCCAGTTCTGGCTTTTGCTGGCGCAGCTGCCGGCAGTTCTGGCGCGCAGGGAGGATCTTGCCGCGCACGCACTGCTCGCCGAAACGCGCACGCTTTTGCTTGACCTAGTCGTGGCCTTGAACGGCGCCACCCGTCCGCGGTCAACCGCGCGCGTCAATCAGTTCCTGGGACCGGAACAGCTGTATGCTTTCGAGAAGAGCCTGGGTATGGGAAGGACCAACTCCGGGGCGGGCACGCTGAAGTCATCCTGGATCGGACAGGCCGTCGCGCTGATTGTTCTCTACCGCTGGTACGCTCCGCAACTGTGCGACATCCTACGCGCGCCATACCCGCAGCAGGCCGAAGAGACAGTCCTCGCGCTGCTGCGAGCCCAGGTCGATGGTTGGCCTGCTGTGATAGAGACGTCCTGAACCGGACTCCTGGCTTACAGATAACTCAGATTGCCGCAGCCACCAGCCTTGGAGGCAATGCCTGCGGCTCAAAGCGCCTGCCATTGTGACTCGTCCGCGGCGCAGCGTACGTAGATGGGGTTGCTGAAGATCCAGCCTCGCAGTTTGCCCCAGCGGTGCTTCCAAACCTCGACACGGTACACACTCGCGTCGCGCACGTCATAGGACATTGAGTCGGCACGCCCATGGGCGATGACGCGGCCGTTGCGCAGCAGGCGGATTTCAGCCTTGTCGGGCGTGCGCACGTGCAGACGGAGACTGCGCCCTGCAGGCAACATGACCGTGTCTCCCATCATCGCGACCGATTCATAGTCGTCGGGCCCTGCCCCCGCCTCAGCCCAGAAGCGAAAGCCCTGGGTAGGACCGGCCAAGTCATACCCCACCCAGCAGTGTCCCTGCCGCAGTCCATCCAGTATCAGTTCACGATCGTGCAGCACATTCCGGTGGCGAAAGTCGGTGTCGCCTTCCTGCGGCTGACCCAGAAAGGGGACTCTGGTCAGCACATGGGTATTCAGGGCGCGGGCGCACTCTTCGTAAGTCATGAATCTGCGGCTGATCGGCCCTTTGCGGTAGACGACGGCGTGTACGTCGGTCCCGCCCAGGGCGACAACCGGGCGCTCCTGCAACAACTCATCCCACTTTTCCAGCATAGCCGGCAACGGGCCGACCGCAAATCGATGTGGAAAGAAGCCCATCAGTATGGCCCTGGCGTAGCTCGTCGTGAATCCGCGAAAGCTGGAGAGAAAGTTCCACAGCTCGACGCCGTGATAG
Organism: Caldilineaceae bacterium; assembly: GCA_034428395.1. GTDB lineage: Bacteria > Chloroflexota > Anaerolineae > Caldilineales > Caldilineaceae > Bin5. The sequence continues at coordinate 50,681 of DAOUHX010000424.1, read as the reverse complement.
CCTGTGACCTCCCAGCTGTGCCAGGGATACAGTTGCGAGAACAGCTTCGTACCCTCCTCGAACGGATGGGCCAGAAAGGCGAGCGCATTCTGTTGGCGCACCGCGTCAATCAGCCGCTGGGGATCTTTGGCCTGGTCGCTGACGTCGGTCTCGACGCCCAGACAGAGCAGGTGGTTGCCCGTCTGCTCCCGCTCGGTGTCGTTGACCTCCTGGCCGACGAGCGTGAGGACGCCGCGGCGATATCCCTCCTCCTCCTCCCGAACCAGCACATTGTGGTCAGTGACAAATACGAAATCCAGCCCCCAGCGCACGGCGCCGTCGATCAGTTCGTCGAAAGAGCCGCTGCCGTCGCTGTGGGTCGTGTGCATATGGATATTGCCGAAATATTCGTGCAGCTGGTCGTCGGGTCCTATCGAGGCCATAGTTCTCCTTTTCTTGCCAAGTGCAATACGGGTGCCCTGCCACCTGTACCGGCGCTAGAGCCCTGACGCACCGTCCGCGGGATACAGGGTCGTTGAATTCAGGGCAGTTTCGGCCTGGGGCGTTCGCCATCCCCCAGATCCTCGGCCCGCCTCAGCTCCTCTTCGGCGATCCGCTGCTGCAGTGCCTTGCGCGCCTCGTACCGCTTGCGCTCTTCCGAGAGCCAGCGCCCCGGCTCGGATGGATCGACTACAGGGCGGGCCGAAATCAGGAATCCGGTATGGCCTACCATGCTGTCTTCGGGACGGAGCCGGTCGGGGACCGGTTTGTACTTGCGCAGGAGTATCTCTTCAACGCCGATGTCGGCAAAGCCGCCTTTCTCGAGCTCGGCAAGCAGCTGACTGACCTGATTCGTTGTGGGGACCAGCGCGGCAAAGTAGGACCCCGGGCGCAGCGCGGCGTGCGCTTTCTCGACAAAGAGCCAGGGGGTGCGCAGGTCCAGAACCAGGGCGTCGACGCCAGTCTGCGCAAAGCCGTCCAGGATCGACGCGTGGTGGAGTTCTACATAAGGCAGCAGTCCCATCTGATTCAGATTTCTGCGCGCCACCATCAAGTGCTCTTCGCGAATCTCGTAAGAAAAGACGCGGCCGCCAGGCGCCACCGCCCAGGCGAGCGCGATTGCCAGGCCGCCGCTGCCCGTTCCGGCCTCGATCACGCGCGAGCCGGACCGCAGGCTCAGCCGCTGCACGATCATCGCCGCGTCCTTGGGGTAAATGATCTGCGTGTTGCGCTTGATGCGCGTTATCCGGTCGTCGAGCGACGGCTCCAGGAGCAACAAGGCGTGCCCCAAATGGCTGTGCACCGTCGTGCCGTAGGGGAGGCCGAGCAGGTCGTCGTGCCTGGTCGATCCCAAGTGCGAGTGAAACTGGCGTCCCGGCTCAAGTCGCAGGAGGTTGCGCTTTCCGCCGCCGCTGACCAGCAGCACAAGGTCGCCGGCCCTGGTCAGCTGCGCGCCGGTTCCTGTCGGGAAGGCGGCGTTCCCCTGTCCGGCAGGGTCCTCTGAGCAGTCGATTCCTTCGCCGGTCCCGTCTACGCCTGACCTGGCCTTGCAACTGCCCAGTGCTGTCACGGCTTTCGTCTCACGCTCGTTCTCCTCGTTGTTCAACGGCTTCAATGCGCCGCTGCCGGGCACCCGCCGGGCGACTCTTCTCAGCCTCGATGCTCCAGACAGATTATAGTCACATGGAAGGCAGTTCGGCAAGGAGGCGGCGCTTGCGGACCATCCGGTTCCGAAACTCTCGCGCCTTTGTTTGCAGTCTTCTTGCTGCACTCAACCGGGCCAAGCGCGGGAACTGCAATTGACACAGTTTATTGGCATGTGTACAATTCGAGGAAGTTGGCGCGGACATATTGACGACAACACCGATCCCGGATTGCTGAGTTGAGCCGGAGGGGTCGCAGGCCCCGCCGATCCGATAGCGGGGGCGTATGTCTGGGGCCTTCCGGTCCTATCTTTTCCCAAACCTATTTCTGCCGCCCTGACCTGGCGGGCAGAGTCCGTCGGACGCAACTGGCATCAAATCAGAACGGCGACGCAGAGGGCCGCAGCTCTTCAGTGGATTCACGATACCGGGAGTCTACTTCAACCACCAGGAGGTCTCGAATGAAGAATCGCGTCACACTTTGGGCTGTGCTCGTGCTTGTCGTCGCGCTGGCAGTTTCAGGCTGCACGCCCCGGGTCGGCGCCGGCTCGGAGGTCGAAAGAGACCCGAACACGCTTTTTGTCGACCTGCCGGCCCTTGTTGTTGACTACGCGTACGACGGCACGGCATCCGTGGGCGGCCTGACACACATGGACATCGGCAACACGGAGGCGCCCGGTGGTGTCGTCCTGCCGCCCGGCATCAGGCTGGGCCTCGCTACCGCCCTCTACGGCATGTCGCTCGACCCGACCTGGGTCCAGTATTTCACCGCGGCAAACATCCAGCACTTGCAGGTAAACAACGGGCCGGACGGCATCTTCGTGATGGCGAACGGGCGCCAGATTCCCTCGCTGGTATGGGATGGAGGGTCGCTGGTGGCCACTTCCGAGGCGCTTGAAGCAGTCGGCGGTCTGGGCGTTCCGGCCCTCAACAAGGTGCTGCCACTCGTCCGAAACTTCGGCATGGGCCTCGTTCTGCGTTTCCCGGTCGGCGAAGGGACCGAGTTGATCCCGTTGACAGGACAGCCCGAAAGCGAAGAAGCGATCCGGGCGCGCGTGGCCCAGGAGCAGATGAGGGACCTGATCGGCGGCTTGCCAGCGATTGACCTCCCAATAGTTTACCACGCGGACGGCAGCTTTACCGTTGCCGAGCTGACCGACACCGAGTGGTCAGCGATGACGCTCATGCCCTTCTGGGCCTTCCGTCTATCGCCGGCGGTAATCTCAAACCTGTCGGAGGCCGGAATCTCCACCATCACTCTGCAGACGAACAAGGAAGGAATTCACATCGGCGTCAACGACATCGCCCTTCCCTATCTCTCCTGGGGCAGCGGGGAGGTGCAGAATGTCCTTGCGATCGTGAAGGAGTCCGGCCTGCTTGAGACGGTGGAGGCGATGTTCCCGGGCGGCAGCATCTACGAGGTCGTCGGCCTGGTCGAGTCGATGCTTCCTCTGATCCAGATGACCGATGTCAACGTCACGGTCTATCTCCCGGGTTTTAGCATGGGCAACTAGCTCAGTCGCGGGCGCCCCGACCAACTCAAGGCACCTGGTCTTGCTGAGGAAAGGGCTTTAACAACGTCAAAGAGCAGGCGTAGCGTGCCTACGCCTGCTTTTTTCATTTTGGTCGTCTGAGTCTTGAATGCTGCCATAGCCAGCCAGCGCACACTTCAAGTGCCGTCGCCAGCCAACGCCCGGTTCTAGCGGGTCTCTGTGACTTTGCTCAGCCCGCGCGGACGGTCTGGGTCGAAGTCGCGGGCGAGGGCAAGATAGAGGGCGAGCAGCTGCCCGGGCACGACCGCCAGCAGCGGCGACAGCCAGTCGGGCACGTGGGGGAATGGAAGACGGGAACGCCCCCTTTCGAGGACGGCCTCGTCACTGCTCACGCACAGAAGCTCGGCTTCGAGGTCGCTCAGCTGTTTGACAAGGGCCTGCATCTCGGTTGCGAGAACGCCGCTGGAAGCAATTACGACCACGGGAAATCCGGGCTCGATCAGGCTCACGGGGCCGTGCAGGAAGTCGGCGGCGCTATAGGGTTCGACCAGCGTATAGGTCAGTTCCTTGAGCTTGAGGGCGATTTCGAACGAAGTCGAATAGTTGTAGCCGCGGCCAACGACGACACAGTTCCGCATGTACCTATATCGTTCAGCCAGGCGCTCGACTTCCCCGTTCATTGCGAGCGTCTGGCGCAAGAGGGCGGGCGCCTCCTGCAGCGTCGCCATACGCTCGCCATCCTCGGCAAGCTGCGCAGACAGAAGTCCGACGGCGAAGAGCTGCGCGGTGTAGGTCTTGGTCGCGGCGATCGACCGCTCGCGGCCGGCCCGCAGGGCAACGATGTGATCAGCCTGCTGCGCCAGGGGGGAATCCACAGCGTTCGTGATCGCCGACGTCAGGCAGCCCTGCCGCTTGCCTTCGGCCAGAACGCTGACAATGTCAGGACTCTTGCCGCTCTGGCTGATGCCGAGTACCAGTGTGTTTGGGGCAAAACGCGGAGGGCGCTGGTATAATGTGAAGAGGCTGGGCGTGGTCAGCATGACCGGCAGCCGGTTGCCGGCGCCAAGCAGATATTGTGCGTACCGGGCTGCGTTGTCGCTGGTACCTCTGGCAGCAACCACGATCTGGCGGATGTCGGCAGCGCGCATCGCGGCTGCCAGTTGCGCGACTTCGTTCTGCCCTTCGTGCGCAAGGCGCGCGATCACTTCCGGCTGCTCCTGTATTTCCTGGAAGAGTATTGCGTCCGAGCCCATCGCCTCCCCCTACTGTTTCGCCTGTCGAAGTTTTCTAAGAGTATAACACCCACCCGACCGATCTTACGTTCATAGGACTGCTTTACACGAGGATCGACTGCAATGTACGAACTTCCCGAAGATGTCAAAATGCTGCGCGAGCTGGCGATCGAGTTCACTGCGCGTGAGATCCTCCCACGCGCTGAGCATTACGATCAGTCCGACGAGTGGCCCTGGGACATCTTCCACAAGGCGCGCGAGGTCGGCCTCATCAACTTGAATATTCCCGAGGCGTACGGCGGGTTGGGCGCCAGCGCGCTCGAAGAGTGCGTCATCTCCGAGGCGATGGCCTATGGCTGCTCGGGCATCCAGACGGCGCTGATGTTGAATCAGCTGGCCATTCTGCCCCTCCTGATCGCCGGCAGCGACGAGCAGAAGAGCAGCTATCTGCCCTGGATCGCCGACGAAGGCAAGGTCGCTGCCTACTGCGTGACCGAACCCGATGCCGGTTCCGACGTGGCCGGAATCAAGACAACTGCCGTTCGCCAGGGAGACAGTTACCTGCTCAACGGCCTCAAGACCTGGATAACCGACGGCCCTGTCGCCAGCTTCTTCGCCGTCTTCGCCAAGACCGATCCCGAGGCGGGCCACAATGGCATGAGCTGCTTTATCGTGGAACGCGACTGGCCGGGCGTCAGTACGAGCCAGCCGCTGAAGAAGATGGGGCAGCACGCGGCCCAGGCCTGCCAGGTGTTCCTTGAGAATGTCGAGGTGCCGGTTGCCAACCGGCTCGGCGAGGAGGGCGACGGCTTCAGAATCGCGATGCAGGCATTTGACATCAGCAGGCCCGGCGTTGCCACTGCCGCAGTCGGCGTTGCCTGGCGCGCGCTTGACGAGGCGGTGGCCTACGCGGGCGAGCGGACCGCCTTCGGCCAGCCCATCTCCCAATTTCAGGGCGTCGGCTTCATGCTGGCCGACATGGCGATTCGCGTCGAAGCCGCTCGGCTCCTCGCATACAAGGCCGCCTGGGAGGTCGACCAGGGCGTCCGCAACACCATGTCGGCCTCGATCGCCAAGGCCTACTGCGCCGAGGCCGCCATGAAGAACGCGACCGACGCCGTCCAGGTATTCGGCGGCAACGGATATAGCCGCGAATACCCGGTCGAAAAGCTGATGCGCGATGCGAAGATCTACCAGATCTACGAAGGTACAACCCAGATCCAGCAGATGATCATTTCACGGGAACTCTACCGTAACCGCTAGCGTTCGTGCCGAACGATCTCAACTTTTAGCGGCGGTGGATAGTGGAAAGTGGATAGTGGATAGTGGATAGTGGCCCTGAACTGCAGGAACTGCAGGAACTGCCGGAACTGCCGAAACTCGAAACTCGGATTTCGGAACTCCAAACGGCAGTGGCCAGTGGTCAGCTGCTAGTGGCCCGGAACTGCCGGAACTGCCGGAACTCGAAACTTGGATTTCGGAGCTCTAAACGGCAGTGGCCAGTGGTCAGTTGCTAGTGGCCCGGAACTGCCGAAACTCGAAACTCGGATTTCGGAACTCTAAACGGCAGTGGCCAGTGGTCAGTTGCCAGTGGCTGGGAACGGCGGGGGCCTGGCAAGACTCGGTTGCTGTCCGCGGAATGGGGATTTGTACGACTGTTTTGGATTGCACGCGGTTGCTCCGTTTCGTTGACAGTAGCGGCAAAAGAAAGTAAAATGTGGGACGGTTGCCTGCGGCTTCTGCTCGCCGGCCAGTGTTGCCGCGCGGCGGTCCGAGAAGGGCAATCAAATGCAGAAATAGGCAGGACAAATAAATGGGGCTGGTCCCTCCGTTCGGGGACGATGGTCAGCGTTGTGAGGAGGATTCATGGCTGAGTTTTCAACCGACAAACTACGAAACGTAACAATTCTTGGGCACGGCAGTTCCGGCAAGACCTCTCTTGCCGAGGCGCTTCTCTTCAACGCCGGCGGCTCGAACCGACTCGGGCGCGTCGAGGACGGCTCGACCGTCTCCGATTGGGACGCCGAGGAGCAGCGCCGCGGCATCTCGATCAATCTCGCAATCGTCCCGGTAGAAGCGGAAGACACCAAGCTGAACCTGGTCGACACGCCCGGCTATCTCGACTTTGTGGGCGAAGTCATCAGCGGTCTCGCGGTATCCGAAGCCGGACTCGTCCTGGTCGATTCGGTTGCAGGCGTGGAGGTCGGGACCGAGCTTGCCTGGGAGCAGCTCGATGCCGCGCAGAAGCCCCGTCTTATCTTCATCAACAAGATGGACCGCGAGAACGCCAATTTCGAACGCGCGCTTGCAAGTGTCAACGAGGCATTCTCGGGTACCATTCTGCCATTTCAGTTGCCGGTCGGCGCAGGCGAGAGCTTCGAAGGCGTTGTCAATCTGGTCGACATGAAGGCCTATCTCGGCGCGGATGCCAGCGTGGCCGAGATCCCGGCCGGAATGGAAGACGCGGCCGAAGAGGCTCGCCAGGCCCTGATTGACGCCGCCGCCGAGACCGACGACGAACTGATCATGAAGTACCTGGAAGGTGAAGAGCTGACCGAAGACGAGGTCCGCCAGGGGCTGCGCCAGGGCGTCAAAGAGGGCCAGATTATCCCCGTCTTCTGCGGCAGCGCCATCGCCAACATTGGGCTCCGCAGCCTGGTGCGGGCGCTGATCAGCTACGTGCCTTCTCCGGAGGACGTCGTCTCGCCGGCCGCGAACGGCGAAGAAGAGATCACCGAACTGGAGGCCGCGGCCGATGGGCCGGTGGCAGCCTACGTGTTCAAGACCATCGTCGACCGTTACGTCGGGCGGATGAACTACGTGCGTGTCGTTTCCGGCACGCTCTCGGCCGATTCACAGGTGACGATTCAGCGAACCGGCAAGAATGAGAAACTGCAGAACCTCTTCCACGTCTGCGGCAAGGAGTTGGAACAGGCTGCCAGCCTGGTTGCCGGAGATATCGGCGTCATCACCAAGATGGAGGACCTGAGCACCTCGGACACGCTCGGCGAAGAGAAGCTCACCATCGCTCCGCCCGAATATCCAAGGCCGCTCTACTCGGTCTCGGTCATGCCGGCAACCAAGGCCGACAGTGCCAAAATGGGCCAGGGATTGCAGGCGCTGGCCGAAGAGAACCCGACGCTGCAGGTCGAATACGTTTACGCCACAAAGCAGAACATCCTGCAGGGCATGGGGGACACGCACATCGACGTCGCCATCCGCAGCCTGGACAACAAGTTCGGCGTAAAGGTCGAGACGTCGGTACCGAAGGTCCCCTACCAGGAGACGGTGACCCGGACTGCCAGTGCCCGTTATCGCCACAAGAAGCAGACCGGAGGCGCAGGGCAGTTTGCCGACGTCGAGCTGCGCGTAGAACCACAAGACCGGGGCGACGGTTTCGCCTACGACAGCGAAGTGTTTGGCGGTTCCATTCCCAGCGTCTTCATACCCTCCATCGAGAAGGGAATCCGCCAGATTCTCGAACAGGGCGTGATCGCGGGCTTCCCCATCGTCGACGTCAAGGCCATCGTCTTCGACGGCAAGCACCACCCGGTTGATTCCAAGGACATAGCGTTCCAGACGGCCGGTCGCGAGGTCTTCAAGATTGCGATGCAGGAGGCGCGGCCGGTGCTGCTCGAGCCGATCTACAGCATGAGGGTGACCGTTCCCGACGAGTTCATGGGCGACGTCATGGGCGACCTCAACAACCGCCGCGGCCGCGTACAGGGCATGGAGAATCGCAACAACCGGGCCATCATCAACGCCGAGATCCCGCTGGCTGAGATCCTGCGCTACGGAACCGACCTCCGCTCGATGACACAGGGTCGGGGCATATACACCATAGATTTCGAACGGTACGAGCCGGTCCCCGGCCACCTGGCCGACCAGGTCATCACGCAGAGCAAAGAGGAAGAGGCCGAGCAGGAGTAGGCCGACACAAGTAGGGTCGATGAGATGTTTGAAGACCTAAGAAAGGCATTCATAGTTGGGTAAGAATTGGAACGTTGGAGTGAAAGAAAAATGGCCATTTGAGGCCAAGTGCTTCACGCCGTGGCTATCCAAAAATCTGGACTTGTTGTCGGCCGAACTAGGAATGGATTTAGAGCTCGTCGGCACTGAAGTCGAGGCCGGTCCCTTTAGGGCCGATCTCGTTGCTTGTAACCGCGAGGACGGGAATCGTGTAGTCATCGAGAATCAGTTGACTCATGCCGATTCCAGGCATTTGGGTCAGTTGCTCCACTACCATGTCAAGTTGAAAGCTCGGACGAGTGTCTGGGTCGCTCCCAAGTTTTGGGGTACGAACCTTTCGGCAATTCAATGGCTGAACGATATTCAGGAAGAGTCGACAAGCTTCTTCGCCGTTAGGGTCAGTGTTTATCGTGACCTTACATCGAATCTTGTGCCTGCACTAGAAGTGATAGAGTACCCCAGAGGCTGGAAAGATCGACGCGCTCTAGAATTCTGGGGCCAAGTTGATCCGGGCCTTGTCCAATGGCCGGTTTTCTCTGAGGGATCTAGCTGTAGACGCGTGCGGCATAGGGTGGAGGAAGCCCAACTCTACATTGTTCAGTACTTCAGGCCGGATGGCGTCAGAGTCTACCTGACAGGGCAACGAGAAGAATCCGACGAAGTCGTTTTTTCGAGAGTCAGACCTTACCGAAATGCATTGAAGTCTGCCTTGGATGGTGCCGGACTTATGGGTGGCAAGAATCCCCGGTGCACGACACAGCTTAGTGTTAATACGCATGATAGGGGCAATTGGAAAACGATGGCCGTTTGGCTGAGGGAGCAGAAGAAAACATACGAAAAAGTACTAAGGATGAATTCTGGCGCGCTGAAGTATGACTGATTCGCAATTATCGCCTCATTGAAGCCAAAGACGGCTGAGTGGGTCCAAAGTATGGATTGAGGATTGTAAGCTTTTAGGCCTTCTCCTCAATTGAACTATACTAGCTGAGTCTGCAAATGCCGGCGTTGACCGTCGGCGTTTTCATGCAAATCACCAAAAAGGCACAGGCTGCACAGGAGCGCAATAGGTGCCTCAGTCTTCGCCACTGTTCTTGTTGCAACTAATCTATACGATTGGGGCCCTCGGCCTGGCAGCCTACGGACTGCAGGCGATCGTTCTTACCTTGCTGCGCGTCCGTTCGGACCGTTCGACGCCCTATGCTCCGAACGACTCCCGGCGAGCCGCCAGACCAGCTCCTTGCAGAGATGACACGGACTGGCCCGCGGTCACGGTGCAACTGCCGGTGTACAATGAGCTCCACGTCGTCAGCCGCCTGATCGACGCCTGCGCCCGTATCGATTATCCCGCGGACCGCCTACAGATCCAGGTGCTCGACGACTCGGATGACGACACCACCACGCTGGGCCAACGTCGGGCCGCCTTCTGGCGACGCAAAGGGATCGACGTACAGGTCGTGCGCCGTCCCAGCAGGCACGGCTACAAGGCCGGCGCCCTGCAGGAAGGGCTCGCCTCTGCCGCGGGAGAGTTCATCGCGGTCTTTGACGCAGATTTCGCCCCCCGGCCCGACTTCCTGCGCCGCACCATCCCAACGTTTCAAGCGCGCAGCAGCGCCGAGTTAGGCTTTGTGCAGACGCGCTGGACCCATCTGAATCCGGCGTTTTCGGCACTGACCAGGGCACAGGCACTGGCCCTCGACGGCCACTTCGTAGTGGAACAGGCCGCCCGTCATTCCGTCGGCCTGCCATTCGGATTCAACGGCTCCGCCGGCGTCTGGCGCCGCGCCTGCATCGAAGACGCGGCCGTCGGCGGCTGGCAGGCGGACACGCTGTGCGAGGACCTTGACCTGAGCTACCGCGCGCAGATGGCCGGTTGGCGCGGCCTCTATCTCGACGACGTTGAAGCGCCGGCCGAGCTTCCCCCGCAGCTGCTGGCCTTCAAACGGCAGCAGTTCCGCTGGGCGAAAGGCAGCGTCGCCACCCTGCGCAAGCTCGGCGCGCCTATCTGGCAGGGCAGCTGGCCACTTTTCAAGCGCATCGCCGCGCTCGTCCACCTGGGCGGGTATCTGATCCACCCGTTGCTCCTGCTTCTGCTGCTCGTCACTCCGCTTTTGATTCTACTCGGCAGTCAGCCGTTCTGGCCCCTGGCCTACCTGAGCCTGGTCTCCATCGGTCCGCCGGCGCTCTATGCCCTGGCACAGCGCCGGCTGCATCCGCGCGACTGGCTGCGCCGCTGGGCCTTTCTGCCCTTTCTCATGCTCCTGGGCATGGGGCTCTCGCTCAGCAACTCTGTTGCGGCGGTCCAGGCCGTGTTCGGACAAGGGGGCGTCTTTCTGCGCACGCCCAAGTTTCGTGATGAGACCGGCGAACGCGCGGCCGGCCCTAATGGGCGCAACAGGCCCGGCGCCTGGCAGAGCAGCGGCTATGCGTTGGGACTGGAGCCGGTAGTCGGCGGCGAGCTTTTTCTCGCCTCCTATGCCTGCGCAAGCTGCTTCGTGGCTGCGGCCGGCGGTCATTGGTGGAGCCTGCCCTTCCTCGCCCTGTACGCCGGCGGGTACTCGCTGGTCGCGGTCGTTGGGCTTTGCGAGTCATGGCTCGCGCGGCCAGGTAGAAGGGGGCGCGGCCGAACTGCCACTCGCCTGCTCCGCGCCAGGAATCTTGTCAAATCCTGATACCGACTGTACAATTGCGCTATGTTGCACACGGGACCTGCCCGCCGCGGCGGAAGCGATTTGCGGCGCAGCGCAGGGATTCCGTCAATCCGGTTGCCCGTTCGCAGGGAGGTTTTCCGGTGGCCAAGCGAAGCTACGACGACATTACCTGGCTCGAGGACCCGAAGGACGTGATCGTCCTCGCGAATCGGAGCGGCAAGAACTACATTCTTGACCTCCCGACCGGCCAGTACCGACTCGACGCGGGACGCCGCATGCGAACACTGCGCTCGATTCTCGAAATCGGGCAGATTCGAGAGCTTGTAGCCGGCGGTCAGCTTGTCGTTGAAGAGTAACAGCTTCCGCAGTCAGGGAGGCGCCGGACTCTCGCCGGCAGGCCGGCAGGGCCCGTCTCGGCCGACCAAGACAAGGGCACGGTCCCTGCGCCGATTCCACAGGTGAGCCAACGTGTCGACATTTCTTCTCATTGACGGACACTCGCAGGCATTCCGCGCCTACTTTGGCGTCAGGGCGCCGATGAGCACCGCCCGCGGCGAGTCGACCGGCGCGGTGTTCGGTTTTGTAAGCAAGCTGTTCAGCGTGCTGCGCGACTACCGCCCCGACGGCGTGGCCGTGGCGTTTGACAAGGGCGACACCTGGCGGCACGCGGAGTTCAGCGAATACAAGGCGACGCGGGACGCGATGCCGGACGACATGCGCCCGCAGATGGACCGCATCGAGCAGGTCCTGGAAGTCTTGCGCATCCCGACTGTGTCGCTGGAAAACTACGAAGCCGACGACGTACTCGGCGCGCTGGCGCAGCAGGCCGCCGCTGCCGGACACGATGTATTGATTCTCACCGGCGATCGCGACCTCTTCCAGCTGGCCTCCGACCGGGTCCGCATCGTGTACACGTCGGGCGGGCCTTCGCCGACCACTTTAGCCTATGGCTTAGTCGAAGTCGCCGAACGCTACGGCGGGCTCACGCCGGAGCAGTTCCTCGAGATGAAGGCGCTGGTGGGCGACAGTTCGGACAATATACCGGGTGCGCCCGGCGTCGGCGAAAAGACGGCCATCCGCTACCTGCAGCAGTACGGTACGCTCGACGGCCTCTATGCCCACATCGATGAGATTCGGGGTCCCAAGACGCAGCAGAACCTGCGCGACGCCGAGCAGGACGTCCGCCGCAACAAGCGGCTGATGACCATCGTGTGCGATCTCGACGTTACCTTTGACGCCGACACCTTCCGCCTTGCCGGGTACGACAGGGCCGCGGTGGAGAGCCTCTTTGCCGAGCTGGAGTTCCGCCGCCTGCAGCGCGAGCTCGACGAACTGGGCAAAGCTGCCGGGGCCGGCGTTGCGGATGGTGGACCGCAGCAGCAGTCTGGGCTCTTTCCGGATGGCGCTCTGGCAGAATCCACGCCCGTTCTGCTCCCGGACGCGACCGGCCCGGCATCGGATGGACAGGCCTATCTGTGCGTTCAGGACCGGGCCGCGCTGGAAAAAGTAGTCGATGCTCTCGAAGGGGCAGAAATCCTCTCGTTCGACGTTGAGACCACCGGCACCGACCCGATGATCGCCGGCCTCGTTGGCCTAGGCATCGCCTGGGCAAAGGGCGAAGGCTGCTACATTCCCGTCGCCCACCATGAGGGCGAACAGCTGCCCTGGGAGCTTGTCAGAGACAGGTTGCAGCCCTACTTCAGCCGTGCGGACCTGCCCAAAGTCGCGCACAACGGCAAGTACGACCTTGTCGTCTGCCGCCGTCACGGGCTCGAAGTCGACGGCCCGATCCACGACACCTTGACCGCGGCCTGGCTGCTGGACTCCGGCAGCCGCTCCCTCGGCCTCAAGGCGCAGGCGCAGGCGGTGCTCGACTGGACGATGACGGACATATCATCGCTCATCGGCACGGGCCGCAATCAGATCTCGATTGGGCAGGCAGATATCGAAGCGGTCACCGCCTATTGCGGCGCGGACGTCGACGCAACGATTCAGCTCTGGGACGCGCTGTCGCCAGAGCTGCACGCAACAGGGATGTGGCAGCTATACGAGAGTATCGAGCTGCCGTTGCTGCCGGTCCTGGCCGACATGGAGATGGCCGGCATCCGCGTCAATACCGGCTTTCTCTCGGAAATGTCGGTCAGGCTTGTCGCACGTTTGGGTCAGATTGACGAACGCCTGAAACAGATCGTCGGTCGCGACTTTAATCTGCGCAGCACAAGGCAGCTCAGCGAAGTGATGTTCAACGAAATGGGATTCCCGTCCAAAGGGCTGAAGAAGACGCGGACTGGGTTCGTCAGTACAGCAGTCGGCGAGCTGGAAAAGCTGAGAAACGTGGCGGCCGAGCTGTCATCCGACCAGGGCGAGTTTCTTACGCTCCTATTTGAGCAGCGCCAGCTGGAAAAGCTGCGCGGCACCTACGTCGACGCGCTCGGCGAAATGGTCAACCCGGAAACGGGACGCATCCATACCAGCTACAGCCAGTCCGGCTCCTCGACCGGCCGGCTCAGCAGCAACAACCCCAACCTGCAAAACATTCCGATTCGCACCGAGCAGGGGCGGGAAGTCCGCAAGGCCTTCGAGGCCTCGGAGGGCAACCTGCTTCTGGCGGCCGACTACAGCCAGGTTGAGCTGCGCATTCTGGCCCACATCGTGCAGGAGCAACCGCTGCTCGACGCCTTTCGCCAGGGACAGGACATTCACGCGGTAACCGCATCCCGGCTGTTCGACGTGCCGCTCGACGAGGTCTCCTACGACCAGCGCGGCATGGGCAAGACCATCAACTTCGCCACCATCTACGGCGTAAGCGCTTTCGGTCTGAGCAGCCGCACCGACATGGGACCGGCCGAGGCGCAGGAGTTTCTCGATCAGTACTTCGCCACCTATCCCAAGGTGCGCGAATACATAGACGAGACCATCCACCAGGCCAATACAGACGGCTACGTTACGACGCTGTTGGGGCGCAGGCGCCGTTTCGACGAGCTCGGGGGGCGGCTGCCCTTCAACCAGAGACAGGCGCTGGAGCGACAGGCAATCAATGCGCCGATTCAGGGCACTGCCGCCGACATCACAAAGATTGCCATGTGCCGGCTCCATCAGCGGCTGCAGAGCGAAGGAGTGAAAGCCAAGATGCTCCTGCAAGTCCACGACGAGCTTGTGCTTGAAGTCCCGCACGCCGAATTGGGTACGATTGCGCCGATCGTGCGTGAAGTCATGGAATCGGCCTACAGGTTGGATGTTCCCCTGCTGGTGGACGTCGAAGCCGGCCCGAACTGGTACGAAATGGAGGAGCTGCCGCTTTCCGAGGCGCAGCCTCACTGAACTGGCGCATTTGGACAGGGCCCGACCGGCAGCGTGCCGGCGCCGGGCTCAACATCCAGCGCCGGCGAAGCGGGAAACTGAGAATGATTCGCGATCAGATCCGGCAGGCGGTCATCGACGCCGTCGCCGCCGCGCAGGCCGCAGGCGATCTGCCCGAGATCGACATTCCCCAGGTCGAAATCCAACGCCCCAATCAACCGGAACACGGCGACTACAGCTCCAACGTCGCCATGCTCACCGCCTCAGCGGTTAGAAAGTCGACGGGCGGCAAGGTCAACCCGCGTCAGATCGCCCAGGCGATCGTCAATCACCTCGCTGGCGGCAGTTCGAGCGGTAATGGACACGCCGACGCAATTGGCAGCGTCGAGCTCGCCGGCCCCGGCTTTATCAACATTCGCCTCAGCCAGCGCTGGCTGCAGGAACAGGTGCCGGCAATTGTCGCGGCCGGCGCAGATTTCGGCGCCATCGACAAGGGTGAGGGACAGCGCTGGCAGGTCGAATACGTCAGCGCCAATCCGACGGGTCCCCTCCACTATGGCGGCGGGCGCAACGCGGTGTTGGGGGATACACTTGCCAACCTTTTGGATGCCGCCGGATACGAGGTCCAGCGGGAGTTCTACGTCAACGACAGCGGCAGCCAGTTCCAGCTCTTCATCGAGAGCCTCTACGCCTGCTACGTTCAACTTTGTCAAGAGGAAGGCGGAGCCTCGGGCCCCCCCGCAGAGATTCCCGAAGACGGCTACCACGGCGCGTATCTCCATGACTACGCCCGCATCGTGCGGGAGCGGGAAGGCGACCGCTACATCAGAATGGACAGGGAGGCCGCAGTTGCCTCCATGCGCGACATCGGGCGCGAAATTGTTCTGAACGATCTTGAGGCTGAGCTGCAGGAACTGGGCGTATCCTTCGACCGCTGGTTCAGCGAACGCAGTCTCTACGACGAAGGCCTGGTCGATACACTTTTAAAGCAGCTCGCCGCGGATGGCGAAGTTATTGAACGAGACGGCGCCCAATGGTTCGTGGCCAGCAAATATCCGGGCAACGAAAAGGACGAAGTGGTCGTCCGCTCGAACGGCGCTCCCACATATTTTGCCAGCGACATCGCCTACCATTACGACAAGTTCGTGCGCCGCAAGTTTGACAGGGTTATCAACGTCTGGGCGGTCGACCACCAGGGTCATGTCCCCCGCATGGGCGCGGTGATGCGGGCGCTTGACGTCGACCCGGAGCGCCTGGTCATTCTGCTCTACAACCTGGTCAAACTGATTCGCGACGGCAGCGAGGTCAAAATGAGCAAGCGTTCAGGCGACCTGCTAACCGTACGCGAAGTGGTCGAGGAGGTCGGGTCGGACGCGGTGCGCTTTATGCTTCTGACCACCAGCCCGGAACGGAGTGTCGAATTCGACATGAGCTTGGCGGTCCAGCGCAAAAACGAGAATCGCGTCTACTACGTTCAGTACGGACACGCCCGCATCTGCTCGCTCTTGCAGAAGGCAGCACAGAGCGGATACGAAGTCCCGGAAACGCTGCCGGGTGACGCTGCTGACAGCGCGGCTCTCCTCTCCCACCCGGCCGAGCTGAGCCTGATTCGCAAGATGCTCGAAATGGAGGAGCAGGTCGAGCTGGCGGTAGAGCGGCTGTCGCCCCACAATCTCACCTACTTCGCCGAGGATTTGACGAAGGCCTTTAGTGCCTTCTATGAGAACTGTCAGGTGCTGCATTCGGATGTGCCTCCCGAACTAGCGCGCGCGAGGCTGCTGTTGAGCCTTGCCGCCCGGACCGCCCTGTCGCGTGTCCTCCGTCTGATGGGCATGACCGCCCCGGAAACGATGTGACGAGCCAGCCGGGCTTTCCCAACCTGGCCCGGCGCCAAAGCCTGCTGAGAAATGGTCGAATTGTCAGAAAAGTTCCGTGTGCTGGTCAGCGATAAGCTATCGCAGAAGGGGCTGCAACCGCTTCTGCAGGACGAGCGCGTGTGCGTCGATATCCGTACGGACCTCAGTACGGCGGCGCTGGAAGCCCTGATTCCCGAATACGATGCCCTTCTCGTCCGCAGCAGCACGCAGGTGACCGCTGAACTGATACAGGCCGGAAAGCGCCTTCAGGCGGTAGGACGCGCCGGCACCGGCGTCGACAACATCGACGTGGACGCGGCCACGCGCGCCGGGGTAACCGTTGTCAACACGCCGACGGGGAACACGGTCGCCGCTGCCGAGCACACCGTTGCCATGCTGATGGCCATGGCGCGCAACCTGCCCCAGGCCGACCGGGACATTCGCAGCGGCCAGTGGAACCGCAGCCGTTTCGTCGGCACTGAGGTGCGCGACAAAACGCTCGGCATCATTGGCCTTGGCCGCATCGCACAGGAGGTGCTTCAAGTTGCCCTGAGTCTGGGCATGCGCGTACTCGCGCACGACCCGTTTGTGAGCGAGGAGTATGCCTTGCAGCGGGGCGTGACTCTGCTCTCGCTCGACGAACTGCTGCCGCAGGTGGATTTCCTTACCGTGCACGTTCCCCTCACCGACGCCACGCGCAACATGATCGACGCGACTCGCATCGTGCAGTTGAAACCGGGCGCGCGCGTTCTCAACGTCGCCCGCGGCGGCATCATCGACGAGTGCGCCCTGGCCGCGGCCGTAGAGGCCGGCCGCGTTGCTGCCGCCGCGCTCGATGTCTTCGAGCGCGAACCTCTGCCCGAAGATAGCCCTCTGCGAAACAGTGACAGGATCATTCTCACGCCCCACCTGGGCGCAAGCACGGTGGAAGCGATGGACCGCGTCGCGGAGGAGGTGGCTCTCCAGGTGCTCGACATTCTCAACGGTCGGCCGGCCCGGTACGCGGTAAATGCGCCGATCGTGCCGCCGACCGCGCTGAGGACGGTGGTCCCCTACATTGACCTGGCGGAACGAATGGGCCGCTTTTTGCGTCAAATAGATGAACAGGGCATTACCCGTCTGGAGATTACCGGGCACGGACCGGTGACCGCCTTCGACATGGCTTACATCGTTGCATCCGCCATTCGAGGTCTACTGTCGGGTATTGTTGAAGAGCGCGTCAATCTGGTCAACGCCGAGTTGCTGGCCAAAGTTCGCGGCATCGAGATAGTGCAAAGAAAGATGCCGGATCACGAGCGCTACACGAGCATGATTACTTTGCGTTTGACCAGCGCGAGCGGTGTAAACAAAGTGCTGGGCACGGTCCTGCTGGACGAACCGACAATCGTCGCAGTCAACGACCTTTGGGTGGAGTTCCCGGCCGAAGGCAACCTGCTACTGGCATCGCATACCGATCGACCGGGCATCATCGGCAAAGTAGGTACGTTGCTGGGCCGTTCGGATGTCAATATAAGCTTCATGCACGTGGGCCGCCGCGCGCCGCGCGGCGAAGCCATCATGGTATTGGGCACGGACGAGCAGACGCCGGCCGCGGTCCTGTCCGAACTGGCGGGCATACAGGACATTCGCTGGCTGAAGGCTGTCGAGCTGTGCGAAGAGTTATGAGCAAAGATCCCTCGCTATCAGACTGTTTCTGGAATAAATCGGAGCGCGCAGGAGACGAGTTCAGGCAAAGAACCACCGGTTGCGGCTGGCTTCACGCGGCTGCATTCGGCGAAGGCGGCAGCCGCGCCGCGATATCCGGGTCTGGGCCATGCCTGACCGGCGGCGCGACTTCTCCATCCCGCCCACTGCTGGCCTTCGTTGCACTCAGCCTGGTCTGGGCCGGCCCGATTCTCGCCTGTGGCAGTTTTCAGCCGCGCCCTACGCCGTCACCGCAGCCGGTCGTCGCAACGTCCACACCGCTTTCACCCGCGGCCGTTCAGCCGCCTGCCACGGCCGCGCCGACCCAGCCTCCTCCGCCCACAGCCACAGCAGTGCCGTCGCCGACCCCGACCGTCGCGGTGCGAATCGCGCTGAAAGTCGGTGACCAGGCCCGCATCGTCGCGGACACGGGCCTCAACATCCGCGAGCAACCCAGCACGAACGCCCCGGTCGTCGTCCTTCTCGCCCGGGGCAAGCGTGTCCTCGTTCTAGAGGGCCCGGCCGCCTCGGACGGCTATGTCTGGTGGAAAGTGGATGACAACCAGGGCAATATTGGCTGGCTAGCCGGCGGCGATGGCAGAGAGGAATGGATTTCACCCCAGGTTGGGGAGCCCCGCCCCGTCAATCGATCTCCAATCGTTGGCGACCGCGTGGTTGTCACCCTCGTCGGCGAACTGAGCATACGCGCGCTTCCTGGCGTGAGCTCGCCTCTGGTATCACGCGCGCGCACAAATCAGCAGTTCAACGTAGTGGCCGGCCCCCAGTCGGCCGACAACTACTTCTGGTACCAGATCCGTTCCGACGACGGAAGCGTCGAAGGATGGGCTGCCGACGGGCGCGACGGTGAGCGCTGGCTCACGCCCCTCGAGTAAGTTTTTTGCGGGAGAAAGTCAGACCGGCTGCAGGCCCAGCCGCCGCAGCGCGGACTCGAGCACCAGAACGGCCTGCCAGTATTCGTCCAGCCGGATGTGTTCATTCGGTGCGTGGTCGAGGTTGCTGTCGCCCGGTCCGTAGGCTGCGATCGGGCAGCGCCAGGCCGGGCCGACTACGTTCATGTCGCTGGTCCCGCTCTTGCTGACAAATCGAGGCCGGTCGGGCGTAACTTCACGGATAGCCGCCAGGAAACTGCGGACGAGCGCGTTTTGGCGATCACCGCGCCAGGCGGGTTCCAGGCCGTGCACGCAAAACTCCAATTGCGAATCCCCGCCACCGAACTGAAAGCGTTGCGCAGCGGCATCCTTGCCTTCGACAAAGGGCGGGTGCGGCAGCGGCGAACAGTGGCCGGTGCGCGCCTGCGCCCACTGCCAGACCTCCGCCAAGAAGGCGTCGACCTCGAAGTCGGGCGGGAGACGTAGCCCGATTTTTATCCAGACGCGATCGAGCATGGCGTCGTCGGTCCGTGTGTTAATTTCGCGCAGACTGGGCGAAAGCTGGTCGAAGGTCTTGGGTCTGTCGCGGTTGAACTCTTCGGCGTGGTCGCGGACCATATTCCACAGGTCGACGGCCAGGGTGGCGATGCCGGGATGGGGTCCGGCGGAGTGTGCCATCGGCCGGGCGGCCTGCATCTCCAGCAGCAGCCTTCCCTTGTAGCCAAGGGTGATGCGCGCTGCACCGCTCGGCTCTCCGATCACACAGTAGTCGGGCAACGGCGCGCGCGCGCTGTCAAAGCGATCGCGGATGAAGCGGGCGCCCTTGCTCGTCGCAGCCTCCTCCTCCACCGCGCCCACGACGACAATGCGGGTGTCGCTCTGCCTTGCCCAATCCGGGCCAAGCTGCGCCGCGGCGCAGGCGAAGGTTGCCAATGGACCCTTGGCGTCTACACTGCCGCGGCCGTGAAGGACAGGACCGTCGGCGCGCTCCTCAACGCGCACCTGGATCTCTCCGGGGACCGTGTCAATGTGTCCGAGAAGGACAACTGTCCGGGCCGCGTCAGCCGCGCCGATCTCGCCGACTGCATTGCCAACGGCGTCAACTTCGCACCTTTCATATCCCAGCGAATGCATTGACTCGACGAGGAAACGGCTCGCTGCGAGCTCGCGGCCGCTTATTGAGGGTATCTCCACGAGCCTGGTCAGCAATGCCACGGCGTCGGTGCGGGAAACCAGGGGCGCCGTCGCGCGGGTAGATGCCGAACGATCTGTCAAAGTCAATTCTCCAGGTCGTCCAGCAGGTCGCCCAGCTCCCGCTCCCAGACGTCATCGAGCGGCATGAAGGGGTTCTCGGTAAACTCCTCCTCCAACTTCTGCATATATGCGTGAACGTCGAGTTGAGGCGCCTGGCGCGCCAATTCTTCCATCTGTTCTTCCATCGAGGTTGTCAACTCGTCGCTCTGGATCCGCAATTCCGACAGATCCATGCCCAGGTGGAACATAAAATCGGCCCTGCGCAAGATGTCGTACCAGGCTTTGACGTCGTCTTCGATGCGTACGCTCTGTGCCGGCAGCATCACCTGCCCGAAATCGTAGGCCGGCACAAAACCGTGGAAGCAGATGTACTCGACGTTCCTCTGCCCGGCGTGGTAGGCAAGATAGGAGCCAATCGTAGTACCACCTTCATAGTTCGAAAAGCGGACAGCGTATTCCTCCATCTCCTTGCGCATCCCCTCCATGCTGAAGACGCAGGAGATATCCCGGTCCTTGTTGAAAGGCATGGCGCCGTACACGCCGCCGACTGCCATGACCCTTTTGACTTCCAGGGCTTCGGTGATGTCGAGAAAGGCTTCGGCATACTCCTCCTCGTTGACATGCGGCTCCTCGCCGAGGAAGATTACGAGCCCCTTATCGCCGAACTCTGCATAGTGTAACTCCGACTTGATGACCCGCATCTCCTGAACGACCCCTTCTTTCGTATGCACCTCGGGCCGCAGCAAGTGATGCGCCCCCGGCATCTGGAAAAGAAAAAATCGATCGCGGCTGATTTCGCCGATCTTGCGCGCCTCCAGCTTCTGAATCAGGTAGGCGGGCAGCCCTGATGAAATCGAACCGGCGTCGGCCCACTGGTGCCAGCCGGCGATCATGACTTTCTCTTTTGCCGCGGGCGTCTCCCACAGGTGAACTCGCTCGTCCATTTTATGACCTCGATTTCGCTACATGAATTGTGCGATGGGTATGGCTCACGGTCGCTGCATGCGGAAGACGATCACCGGCGGGATCTCGCTGAAGTTCGGTCCCCAGCCGAGCTCGTGCCTGCCAGGCGGATGCGTAGCAGGAAATGCCCGTTCTTCGATTCCGTTCATTACAAACCCGGCGTTCAGACCGACGTTCAGCAACATGTCAAGCGGGCGGTGAAAGTAGGGCTGCGGTGTAGGCTGCCCGTGTAACGCCAGCCCGCGGCGCATTGTCGGCGTCATATAGCCGCTCACGCGTACGCCGTAGGTCGTCAACAATTCGCCGTCCCGATCTTCGAACTCAGAGAAGCGCGTGGCGTCGGCCTGATTGAAACAGGGATGCACCATCGAAAAGACGAAGCAGCCGCCCGGCTTGATCAGCCAGTACAGATTACGGAAGAGCGGCTCGATCTCGGCCATATCGAAGAGCGCCATGTTGCAGAGCGCGCTGTCGAAACTCGCCTGGCCCAGGGCGCGCAAGCCCTGCTCGTCGCCGGCGTCAAGCACGCGGTACTCGATCTTCCCGTCTGCGGCCGACGTGCGTCGCCTCGCCCTCGAGATCATGCCTTCGGCCACATCAAATGCGACAACCCGCGCACCCAGACGGCCCAGCCTTCTGCTGGTCAGCCCGTTGCCGCAGGCGATGTCCAACACAGTCTGTCCGGACTCAACCGCCAGCAACCTCTCCGTGACCGGCCAGCAGAGCACGTTCACGAAATCATTGCCTTCGCCCATGTACTCGTCCCAGTAGGCCGAGTTCTCGTTCCAGACCCGCTCGACTTCCTCGCGGAATTCGGCGAAGGCTGTCTCAGTGTACACCTTCTCTGCGGCCGCCTGCACGTCGCCGGTTCTTGCCCGAACCGTTCGCTCGCGGCCATTGGACTCGGTCACTTCTACGCTCCTGTGGGTTCGCCGGCCGTCGCGTGCACGCCGCTTGCGCGGCACTTTTTTGCCGACGACCTTTGGCAACATTTTACCACACTCGGCGGTGCGCCGAACACAGGTTTCAAACTCGACCTGCGATTTAGACAACGGCACAATGTGGGCTGGCGGGCGGCCCGTCGCGGCACGCTCAAACAGACAGCCTCTTTCGGCCAAGTCGGACCTGCAATACCGGTCAGCCCTCAACCCCGCCGAGAGATGCGGTCACAGAGGCCGTGCCGGAGCGTGAATCCAGCCAGGACGCTCGCGGGCGTTTCAGTCCACGAGGTCCATCAGGTCGAATACGGGACCGTGAAGGCAGGCGCGCGTGAGGCCTCCCCTTCCGGTCGGGACTACGCAGACCAGACAGGCGCCGACGCCGCAGACCAGATCGGCTTTGACCAGGACCTGGACGGAGTTTCTGTCTGCGCGAAAGCGGCTTTCCCCGACAACTCGGTGCAGCTCCATGAAGCGGGAGGCGGGTACGCCGGCGCATATCAGGTCGGCCCAGGCGGCAGTCTGCCGAAGCTGCTCCAACCACTCGAACTCATCGGCCGCCGTCCGCACCTCCACCTGCACAGGCAGCCATGGGACCAGCGCGGCAAGTTCTTTTTCGTTGCCGGATCGCAAAAGGATGGATGCCCGCCCCCCGCGGTCAAGCGTCTGCTCGCAGAGCAGATAGAGATGCCAGAACCAGGCCGGGTCATCGCTGATGTCAGCTGCGACCAGCAGATTGTGCGGTTCGGAGGGGACGGCAAAGCCGTTGCCGAACGGCCCCAGGAGGTTGAGCGGCTGGCCCGGTCGGCGTTGCGCCAGCCAGAGGAAGGCGGGATCCAGGCCGACCTGTCCTTCACTATCCTCCGCAGCGCGGTGGCCTGGTACGACCGGGCTGCTGCCCGGGTAAAGCCGCCAGAAGTCGTCCTGCCCGCGCGACTGACGGCTGCAGATGAACAGCGGTCGGCGCAGATAGATCGACCAGTCGCAGTCGCGCTGGATGCCAACCTCTTCGCTGTAGCGCGCCAGAAAATAGCGCCCGGCAAGGCCCTGCGTTGGGGGAACCGCGCCGCGGGGCAGGCGTAGCTCGAACGGCAACCCCGGTTCGACCGGGTCCGTGAACCGCCCCACCAGAGGCCCGGCCGGCCCTGCCTCAATCTCTTTTGGCATCGTGTGGGATCCTCTGGCGCCCGGCTAGCCTACGCCGATCGGAGCGAAACGCTCCTGGCCGCCTTTCATACCGTCGACGCGGCGTCGTCACTCTTTTTCGCCAGGGGCCTCCGCTTCTTCGTGCTCGGCGTCTGCCGGCGCAGTCCGCTTCCTGCGGGGAAACGGACGTTTCCTGACCAGAGGACCGGGTTCGATGATGGCGAAGATGAGTACAACTACGATCCCGCCGACCGCGATTGCGGCCAATACCTGCCACAAGAGCGCGCCCGGGTCCACCCAAATCATCCCGAAATGAAACATTTAAATGCCATCCGCTTCGCCGCAGTGACAACCTTTCAGCCGGCCTGCCGGGACCTGCATGCGACGAACGCCGGCAGGGTGGTTCCTGGGGGCGCCCCAATTCTATGGTACAATCTGGACAGTTTGTGCCCGGTATGCGCGCGGGCAGGTCTGAACCGGATACCAGACCTGGCGCGTCGCCAGGCCGGGCCCGACGCGGCTTGCGCCGGTACTGTCCGACCCTTTGCCGGGACAGTCCTGGCCCATTTTGACATAACTGCCTGCCGGCAGCCAATCGGATCGTGGTCACTGAGACACTACCCAGCAGGGGCAGCACCACGGAACTGCCGTTACGCCAACTGTTACGGCGGGCGTTCGCCCGGCTCCTGAACCGCAATCTACCCTCCTCGCGGCGCATCGAACTGCGCAACGGTTGGCCCCTTTACTTCCTTCCCCTGCTGCTTTTCATGCAGCTGCTAGGCCCGAGCCCCGTCTGGATTGCGCTTCTCGTATCGCTCATTATTGTCTACGCAGTCAGCTACTTCTGGTTGCGCTCCCAGGTCGCGCACATCTACTTCGAGCGGCGGCGCGAGGGTTCGATGTTGGTCGTGGGCGACGCGCTGCAGGAGCGATTCCTTCTCACAAACGACAGCGCCTTGCCGCTGCACTGGTTGGAATTCGCCGACAGCTCGCGGCTACCCGGCTACAACCCGCGCCAGGTCGTCAGCTGCGGTCCCGGGAGCAGCTACCAGTGGCGGGCCGAAGCGCAGTGCGGCCAGCGAGGGGTCTTCCGGCTGGGGCCGCATGTGCTGCGGACAGGCGATCCGTTCGGACTTTTCAGCCTGGAGATGGAGAGTCCGGAATCGGAGACGCTTCTTGTCTATCCCCGGGTGGCGCTAATGCCGGCGCTCGATCTGCCCAGGGGCAACCTTTCGGGGCGGGACCGCCGCCGCAAGGTTTACAGCGGGACGGAGCGGGCGCCGGTCGTCCGGGCTTACCGTCCCGGCGACAGCCTGCGCCACGTTCACTGGCCAACCAGTGCAAGGCAGGGCGAGCTGATCGTAACGGAAGTAGAGACCGAGCCGAGCGGCGACCTGTGGATCGTGCTCGATGTCAACCGGCGCGTTCAATCGGGAGAAGCGGCAACAAGTACACTTGAGACGGGCATTGTCCTGGCGGCGAGCGCGGCGGCGGAATACCTGGGCGGGGGCGAACGTCGCTCCGTCGGCCTGCTTAGCTCGCCGGCCCGGCGGTCCGGCTGGGAATCCGACGTCCTGGCTGGTGATCCGGCTGAATCCGGGCTGGAGGGACTGGCGGCAGAGGCCAGCAATGGCGGCGCCACAGGGAACCCGGCAGGCGAGCCGGACTCCCATCTTGTCGCTGTGCCGCCTTTGCCCGGCAAGGGTCAGGTCTGGCGAATTCTGGCTGCGCTGGCGCCGGTTCAGGCCGGTGACCTGTCGCTGGAGCAGATGCTGCAGCGCAGTCGAGGCGTTTTCAGCGCCGGACAGACGGTCCTGGTCGTCACCCCGGACGCGGGCTACGAAGGGGCAGACTGGGTGGCGGAACTGCTCCATCTGCGCCGCGGCGGCGTCTCGTCGAGCGTTCTCGCGGTGACGCCGCCCGCGATTCCAGGAGACTCAGACACGTACGGTAGCGCAGCCAGGAACGGAGACTCGGAGAATCAAGCGCCCCGTGCGCTGGAACATGCCACGTCGCAAGCAGGGGAGCCAGGGCCTCTTCTTTCGCCCGCATTTCTCGACGACAGCCAGTCGCACCTGGCCGAAATCCTGACCCGCTACGAAATCCCGGTCCAGTTCATGGCGGCGGGGACGGCTCTGACGCCCGCGCTGACCTATCGCCGCACGCGCACAGTCCTGCGCACAACGCCCTCCGGCGGCGTAGTCGCCTACGAGGTCGAGGAGGACGTCGGGTGAGCGAGTTTACGGCGTTTGAAGAGGAACACGTCGCCATACGCCTTTTTCGCAGGGCGGCGCAGCGTTTCCGTCCTCCGCTTGGGTGGCCGGTCTTCGCGGTGACGCTCTTGCTGGCGGTGCTGCCGGCGCTGGCGATTCGCGAGGCTCGCTGGATCGACCTGCGCCGTATTCAAGTCGTTCTGGAGTGGGTTCCCGGAATCAGCCTGCTGGCCGGCTGGTGGCTCGTCAACCTCCTGCGCGGCTGGTCGGCGCGCCGCGTGTCCGCATCCCAACAGCCACCCGAGGAAAATCAACGAACTTCGCCTCAACGTTATACTCTCCTGCTTGGCAAAGCGCTCTTTTATCTTGGCTGCCTCGCCGGGGCCCTGCTCTGGACCGCTCTCGGGGTCGTGACGGTTTCGCAGGTGATTGTACACTGGATTCCAGGTCCTATTGATCTGTGGCGGGCCGTCGCCGCCGGCGATCCGCAGTCCCTGGTAACAGGCATTCGGGCCGACCTGTCCGCGCTGTCCTGGCGCTACAGCGACTGGCTTCAGGGCGTTCAGGGCGGCGGAGCGTACCAGGACGACTTTGTCTTTCTCTCCATTCTCGGCGTCGTTCTTTGGCTGCTGGGTGCGGCCGTAGCGCTGCTTGTCCATTCAACCCGAAACGGCCTGATCGTGGGCGCGCCGGTCCTGTGGGTGCTGGCTACATTCCTCTTTTATGGGCGCCAGGGGCGGCAGCTCATCCTGGTTGGTATGGTCTCGACCCTGCTGCTGCATGTCCTGCTCGATCAGAAACGGCTGGAACGGATCTGGGCCGGCCGCGAGACTGATTTCAGTCCGATGCTGATCACGGATCGGCTGCTCTCGGTCTTTGCGGTGGCCGCACCCATGGTCCTACTGGCCGGCTTCATGCCCAACGTCGTAATCCGTCCGGTCGCGAACAAGGTCTACCAGACGATGACGCCGGTCTACGACTCGGTGGACGACGTGACCGAGCGGATGTTTCCCGACCTGAAGGGTGGGAGACGGGGCATGGGCCGCCTCAGCAGCGGCCTGCCGAACCGCTTCCTGCTCGAAGGCGGCACGGAACTCGGGCAGTTTGAGGTGATGCGCGTCTCGACGAACTATCCTTTTGGCCCGGTGACGGAGCTTGGTCAGACGCCTCCGCGCCTCTACATGCGGCGGGGCACATATTCCGATTACAACGGCCGCGGCTGGAGCAACTCTGGACATGACAGGGACGCCGCATTCGATGCCAACCGGGCCTGGCGGGCGGAAGAAGATTGGCCGGGCCGGGTGGCGCTGGTACAGAGAGTGCGGCTTACGGCGCCGACGGCAGTTTTGCCCGCAGCCGGCGAACCATCCGAATTTCTCATGGACTACGAACTGGAGCGGCGTTCCCAGGACGACCTGGTCGCGGTGTGGTCCGGGGTCGGACCGGTTGACCGCTTCGCCGTCGTGTCCTACGTGCCGGCAATGTCGGCCGACGGGCTACGGTCCCTGCCGGCCTGGAATGACGCGCCGCTGCCGCTTGCGCCGGAGATTGGCGTACATCTGCATGTCTCGGAGAGCGTAACGCCGCGCACGCGGCAGCTTGCCGAACAGCTGGCCGCGGGGAAAGCCGGACCGTTCGAAGTCGCAGAGGCAATCGAATCTTATCTGCGCGCAATAACCTACAATCTCGAAGTCCCGCCGCCGCCGCCCGACACGGACGTGGCCGATTTTTTCCTCTTTGATCTGCAAGAGGGTTATTGCGACTACTACACGACAGCGTTTGCGGTCCTGGCACGACTGAACCGCCTGCCAACTCGCTTCGCAACCGGATACATCGGCGGCTACTGGGACTTGGAGACGGGCGAATGGACGATTACTGAGGCTGAAGCCCATTCATGGCCGGAAGTCTACCTTCCCGAGGTCGGGTGGGTGCCTTTTGAGCCGACCGCTGGGCGGCCATCGCTCCAGCGGCAGAATGTCCTTCAGCTTGGTACGGATCGCTCCCTCAATGCGCGTCCGGCGGCAGAAGAAGAGGCGCCCCAGGGGCCGGATTGGAACTGGAACTGGCAGACGCTTTTCTGGCTACTGCCGCTGGCCGCGCTGCTCTTCGCGGCCTGGACCTGGATTGAGAGAAGGCCGCAGGACCCCTGGCTTGGACTGCTTAGATGGGGCCGGCGCATCGGGCGTCCCCATCTTTCAACGGAGACGGAGCTGGAGTACGGACGCGGTCTTTCGAGCCATCTGCGGGACCACGAGAATGAGCCTGAGCGGCGGCGGCGTCTGACCAGAAACGTCCTCGGCCTGACAGCCGCGATCAGCCAGGATCGCTACGGGAACCTTGCGGCGCGCGCGGGTGCCCTGGCGCGCGCCACTGAACTGTGGCGGGCGGTACGGCGCGACATCCGCCGGCTTCCCTGGTAGGCGCCCATCCGCATGGCCGCCGCTGGGGGGGCACTCTACCATTCCTCAAGGCCATCATTCTCCGAATCGTCCTCCAGTTCGAGTAGGGAGAGGTCGGCGGCGAGGTCGTCTGGGTCCGGCGCTGCGTGCCGCTCCCACAGTTCGTTGGCGACCTGACTCGCATCGACCCTGATCCCGTAACGAGCAAAGTAACGGCACACGCGCGCAACATCTCGGTACAGAATCGACTGGGCGCTGTGATTTGAATGGGCGTTGACCACCTGCGGAAAGTCGATGAAGGTGATCTTCCCCTGCCAGTACAGGATGTTGTAGTCGGACAGGTCGCCGTGGACCAGCCCATTCTCCAGCATAACGGCTATGCTTTGCAGGACCTGATCAAAGAAGGATGGGGCCTCACCAGCTTCCAACCTGACCTCATGGAGGGTTGGCGCACCTTTTGCCTCGCTCCCGACGTAGGCCATCAGGATCCCATTCTCGGCGACGCCGTATGGCTCAGGGACCGATACCCCGGCGCTGTGCAGAGTCTGCAGGGCCGTGTACTCGTACATCAGCCAGGATGTGTGCCGCACCTCAACACCGAACAGGCTCCTTTTGCCGACCGCACGCGCAATGCGCCCGTCGCGCGGGTTGACGCTCTTTGGCCGCCCGTCCTCTGAAGTCAGCAGATGCCTGCCTTCACGGTAGATGGCGTCGTTGCGCAGGTTGCGAAATTGGCGAGGCCGGTAGACCTTGGCCGCGATCCAGTCAACGCCCAGCGACGGGTGCGCGCGGCAGCGATAGACGCTGGCCTCCTTGCCGCCTTTCACCAGCGCGTTCACGTCCACAATCTGGTCCTGCGAGTAGAAGGGCTGCAACGATTCCTGGAGGAAGCCGCCCTCGTAGCGCGCGGGCGTGTAGGTGGTCTCCCAGACATTTTCCAGGCCGGCCACTTCGGCCACGGCTTCAACCTCCGCCCTGTGCTCCTGGAAGCGTTGCCTTTCGTTCTTGGGCGCGCGGCGCACGCGAAACCCCCTCTCCTGCGTCAGACGGAATTTCTTCGCGTAGAAGGCCAGTTCCTCTTCTTCTTGCTCCCAGCGGCTGTCGGTCTCCTGCGCTGCCGCGCGGGGCTGTTCCCACTCCCTTTGGTTGGCCTCTTCGGCCCTTTCATCTGTGTTCAATTTGGTTGTCTTCCTTCTGAAGGCCACAAGTGTCCTTGCGTGTTTCGTACGCCTTTCGCGTAGCCCTTGATCGCAGAAAGGGAGGTGCAGAAAGGAGGTTCAGTTGTCTGACATATGCGTTGCGCGGCCAGGATTCGCAAACAGCCGGGACCTGCCGACGGCAGCCGAAGTGTACGTCAGTTTCCGGTGTCTGAAGTGTATGGGAGGCCGCGGGCGGGAAACAACCTACAGCCTGTCGTTCGAGAAGGAGGGAATTTGCGGAGCTTTACAGCGAGCAAACGTGCGATCACCCATCATGGGGCAAAGCGATGGGTCGGTCCGGACTCAACCGGCTATTTCCGCTCCCTCTGCAGGCGGTTTCCACTTCCGTTCTTCGTGCGTTCCCCATAAGCTGACATTGGAAGCCTCCTTTCCCGCTGGTTCGCGGACTTCGTGGACCGGATTGCCGCTACCCTGCACATTGCCGGACGACGGAGCTACTGTAGCACGTCATTCGCCAATAGACAAGCGCCCGTTAACTGGCCTGCATCTCAACGAGTCGCCCGTCAGGGTCGCGCACATAGGCCGACCTGCCCCAAGGGTAGTCAGCTGGCTCGATTGAGCCGGAAGATTCGCTCAAGCCGCTTTCGGACCACATGTCGTCGAGTCCTTCGACTCCGATTGCAAAGTGGTCCTCGTTTGGCGGCCCCGAATTGTCGACTTCGTAATCAGGGTCAGGCGGCACTCGGTGATGGATCAGAATATGGAGGCCATCCAGCTGAAAGAGGGCCATATGATCCGAACTGAAGGCAGGTTCGCTTCCCAGTAGCTGCACGTAGAATGCCGTCAGAGCGGGCACATCATCGGTGAAGAGCGCAAGTTCAACCAGTTTACGCATGGCAGGGAGCTCCAATGTTTGACAATGTACGAGAGTCATCAAAGTCAGCGAAGGTCGAGGAGGATTTCCTGTTGCGAGGGGAACTGGGCCATGAGCGCGTCAAACTCGGATGCGTCCGGCATTGAGAAATCTTCCTCGCTGTAGGCCGGGGCCAGCGTACAGGCCATCAGTGCCCACTCCCCGCCAGCCTGCAAGCGGGCCCCGAACCAGCTTTTGGCCGGCACGACCGCCTGCACTGTATGGCCCTGAAGGATATGCGGTCCCAGCTCGACTTTCGCATAGTCATCATCAGATCGAAACACAAACAGGTCCACAGGATCGCCCAGGTAAAAGTGCCACATCTCATCCGTCACGAGCCGGTGCAGCCGCGACTTGGAGTCGGGCGTCAGGAGGTAGTAGATGGCGGACGATACGGACCTGTGGGAGACAATCTCGGGCGGCAATACATTCGCCGGCAGCTGCAAACCGCCGATGTAGGTCTCGCGGTAGTAGCCCCCTTCGACCGGCAGCGGCGCGAGGTCGAGGATGCTGATCACTTCTGCGGCTGAGAGCGTGTGTTTTGGCATTGCCGTTCAGAACGAGGGAGCGACCTGTACGCCGCCATCGACGGCAATTGTCACGCCGGTAATCCAGCGGGCAAGGGGGGAGGCCAGAAAGAGGCAGGCATCGGCTATGTCCTCCGGTGTGCCTAGCCGGCGGAGAGGAACGCGTTCCAGCCAGCGCGCCACCCCGTCCGGCCAGTCCGCCTCCAACCCGGGCCGGCCGATCAGGCCCGGCGCAACCGCGTTGACCCGGATTCCGTGGCCGGCCAGCTCCAACGCGGCACTGCGCGTGTACTGCTCGACAGCGGCCTTGGCGGCGCTGTAGTGGCTGTGAGCGAAGGCAGTCGAGGTGGCTTCGATCGAGGAGATGTTTATGATCGCGCCTCCGGTTCCGGCCTCATCTCCCTGTTTCGAGAGTTCGCGCATCGCATGCGCGGCCCGCTGAGTGCAGAGGTGCGTTCCAGTCAGATTGGCCGCCAGGACACTTTCCCACTCGCTGTCCGCCAGGTCCAATAGCGGGGAAAGCGGATAGATGCCTGCGTTATTGACGAGGACGTCCAGCCGTCCGCGATGTGCCATAGTTCGGCGAATCAGCCGGTCAACGTCCCCGGGACGACGCACGTCGGCCTGCAGCGCAAGCGCGTCGCCGCCCCCGGCGCGGACCTGGTCAGCCACTTCCTGCGCGTCCGATTCCGCCCGGGCGAAGCCAACCACCACGAAGGCGCCGGCTTCGCCGAAGCGCCGAGCGATCCCCGCACCGATGCCCCGGCTTCCTCCGGTTACAAGCACTGTTCTGCCCGCGAAATCAAAGGCAGTCGCAAGGTCAGGTATCGTCATGGGGTGTCGGATTCACCAGTTCGCGTTCGTAGCCTGCCGACGTCGCTGCTCTGAATGATAGTATAAGGCCCTCTCGGATTCAAATATCAGGCCCCGATGGGTGCAGCCCGCATTTGGGTTGGGATCGTGTGGGCGGGGGGTACAAGCAGGCGGCAGCCGGTGGCTAGTGGCCAGTGGCTAGTGGCTAGCGGCTAGTGGATAGTGGTCGGTGGCCGGGATTTGTTGGAGGCGGGGATGGCTTGGGTGCTGCACGAGGTGTGGGGAATTTTACACGAATCTTGGACTGCAACCGTCCCGAACGCGGCCTGGAGAAAGCGGCTGGCAATGGAAGGAAAGTTGCTGCGGAGATCGGGCAATCAATGGGGTGAGGAGTTGACATGTACGCGGCGGGGAGGCATGAGGAATTGAACTGGATATCTTGGCGCTTTTCTTGACGGCATCGGCCAATTCCGGTACGATTTCGCACAGTGTCAACTTTCGAATGTTTCAGGAGGATTGCATGCTCTCGCTCGCACAAAAACGTGAGTTTCACGAACAAGGGTACTTAAGGGTCGCCGGCGCCGTTCCAAAAGTAATGATAGACGCGGCTTTGCGCGCGGTCAACCACTCGATCGGTTCGGTTGGCTTGGGCGGCGAAGACATGGAAAACAACCGGTCGGCCTTTTTCTGCGCGGAGCTGTTGGAAGCGCCGGTGATTCTGGACCTCTATAACAGGACGCCGGTTATCGATATCGCCGAGGAGTTGATGGGCAAAGGGAACGTCCTGCCCGTGGTCACGGCAAAGCCTTATCCGCGTTTCCCGCTCCCTCCCGGCGAAGATGCGCCCGAGCCGCGCGGTCACATTGACGGCATCGGCAACGGCACCAATGGCATGGCCAAAGGCGTGTACAGGAGGGGATTCACCGCTTTCGCCGTCGTCTACCTTGCCGACCTGCTGGAATCGAACGCCGGAAACTTTACTGTCTGGCCGAAATCCCACCGAGCCTTCCAGGACTACTTCAAAGAGATGGGTCACGAAGTACTGGCGAACGGGATGCCCAGGATAGATATGCCGGAGGGCCCGGTGATGGTAACGGGCAGGGCTGGAGATCTGATCCTCGCTCACCACCAGATACTGCACACGGGCGGGCCAAACGCTTCGCCGAACGTGCGGCACGCGGTGATTGCGCGGCTGCGCCACAAGGACGTCGCTGAAGTCCATTACGACGCCTACACAGATATTTGGCGGGAATGGCCGGGCATGTCGGAGGTGGTTGGCTCGCAGGCGGAGGCGGCGTAGGCACAGCAGTTCTCTCGCAGTAGGAGACCGCCAATGGCCTCCGGCCTCAGCGGGCGCCCTATTCAGGGCCTGTAGGTTCCACTCTGGATCGCCTTCTGCCGCGCATCTTCCAGGATTGACTGTATTTCCGAGACCGGCAAGCGCGTGCCGGTCTTGAGGAAGAGCCGCCGCAACACCGTCGTGTATCCCCGCTGCATTTCGTCCGGAAGGAGGAGGGTCAGGGGCGGTCGGATTGATTCGGCGCCGCGCACAATCTGCCCACCTTTTGCCGCGGCCGGAGAAAGCAGTTCGTGGTCAATGTCCGGGTGTACGGGCACGTAGCCGGCGTTGCTATCGTCCTCTCCCATCTGCCTCAATTGCAGCTCCTGAGCCTGCGCCGACCCCATATAGCCCACGAACACACCGGCCGCGACGCGGTTCAACGCGGCGGCAGGGATGACATAGCCAAATACGACGGAAACCTCGCCCATCGCAAGGCCCGGGTCGATCCGGGGGAACTGAAAGAAGTCCAGCTCGCTTGCAAAGGCGGGCGGCAGCTCGCCCGCGCTGAAATGGGGGGCGAGCGTCATGACGGCCTTCTCCCTGTTCAATGGATTCTCGGCATCCGCGCGCACGAGAGCAGTCATGCTGTCGAGGTCGGTTGTGCTGCTCGGCGTCTCGACAAAGTATCCCCGCTCCAGCATCGACAGCCACAGCTCCCAGACGCGGGCAACGCGCTCGTCGTAGTAGCTTACACGTCCGGCCATGAGTTCGGCGTGGAACTGCGGCCCATTAAGGCGCATATTGAGGTAGTCGAACCAGAGACTGCTGATGAACGGGTTCTGCCCGGCCAGCGAGAGAGGCGTCTCGCCTATTGCCAGCAGCGTATCGCAGATGTGGATGAACGCCTCCCAGTCGGCGGGCGGGGCGAGGCCGTAGCGGTCGAAGAGTTCAACATTGTAGTAGATTCCGGTCCAGCTGAAGCCGGCCGGCACCAGGCGGGGCGTTCCCTCGATCCGGCTCAGATCGTGGAACTGGTCTCCATACGACTCGGCAAAGTTGCCCTCGGTCCATACATCTGCCAGATCTGAAAGCAGTCCCTGCTCGGCAGCGCCGCGCAGGAGAACCCCATCCCACAGCAACATCACATCGGGCGGCGGCGTGTCGAGCAGATAGTCAGCGGCGTCGCCGCGCAAGGGCTGACGGTCGATTTCGATGCCAGGTGCACGCTCGAGGAAGCGCTCGATGGCAACCTGTTCGGTCGCGGCCACGCTTGAGAAATCCGGTGACACGTAGGTGATCGCGATCGGTGGGCCGTCTGCCGGGAAGAGGATCTCACTCTCTTGGTCTCGGCCGCAGCTTGCCGTCGCCGTAGAAACCGTAACCAGGAAAACGAACATTGCAATCGCGCGAACGCGTGCTAACTGACGGTGATTTGTCATTAGCGATCGCTCTAGCGTGTTTACGAGCAGAAAATGATGCGGCGCGTGCACCGACATTGGCCGAGGCTCAGTTGTCGGAACTGCGCAGCCGATCTGACAGCGCTTGAATGTGTGCGAGTCCGACGCCGCAGCAGCCGCCGATCAGTTTCGCGCCCTGGTCGACCCACTTCAGGGCCTCTTGGGCGAACGCGCCGGGCTGAATGATATCGACAAATTGCCAGTTCGGCATCTCGAAGTAGCCGCTTTCGGGATATGCGCCGGCCGGCCCGTCCCAGACAGACTGAATGACGGAAAGGGCATCGCCGATGACGTTGACGTCGCTGTGCATGACGGCTGCCAGCGAGCCACCTTCGGCCATCACTGCGGTGACGCAGGCCGCGAAATCGATTTCATCCGCCAATGCAGGAGCGCCTACCAGTCGCCCTTGCGGTGTCCGCTGGCAGCTGAATCCCACCCACACGGGCAAACCGGTTGCCGAAGCGGCCGCAAGCGCCGCGCAGCTATACTCTATGTCGCGCATCATCTCCAGCATCAGCAGATCAACACCGGCATCGGCAAGCAGCTCGGCCTGCTCTGCGAAGATTGCGCGCATCTCGCGCAAAGGGGGCCTCGATGCGGCGCCGGCGCCGGCCGCCATGGGCGAGATTGAACCGGCGATCCAGACGTCGTCGGGAGCCAGTGTCCAGTCACTCTCGGTAGCACCGGCTTGCGCTTCTGCCGCCCATTCCCTGGCCTGTCGGGCCACCATGACCGCCTCGCGATTGACCGATTCAGTCAACTCCTCGGCACCGGCAGCCCGCAGTAGATGTCGGCCGCTCGCGAACGAATTGGTGATTATGACTTCGGCGCCGGCCTGGATGTAGTCGAGATGCACCTGGCGCAATGTGTCGGGATGGGACGCGACGGCCAGCCCGCACCACGCGACCCCATCCATGGGTACGCCGCGGCGCTGCAGCTCCGTGCCGGTTGCGCCATCGAGCAAAATGGGTCGGCTGTCTGCGAGTCTCTCGCTCAGCGGTCTCACCATGGCGGTCACTCCTCTATCCAGACGGTCGCTGAAGCATGGCGGCGAGTTCTCTAGCGCAATTGTATCAATAGCGGACGGAATCGCGAACAAGGGTCGCATGCCCGTTTCGATGCGCCGCCCAGATCCGCTCCATGGGGGGCTAGTTGCGTGTAGTCGACTTTGCCCTTCCGCCGCGGATAGGATAGGCTTTTGGCCATACCCGCGGCCGTGTATTGGAAACGAGGCCTGGGACGACCGAGGAGCACTGGAGCGCAATGTCCACGCCAATCTATGAACGACCGATCGACCTTTTGCGTACACTGGTCCGCTTTGACACGACGAATCCGCCCGGAAACGAGGCCGAGTGTATCGGCTTCATTGCCGGTCTTCTGCAGGAGGCTGGGCTCTCGCCTGTAATTCTGGCAAAGGACGCGGGCCGGCCCAACCTGGTCGCCCGGTTGCCGGGAAGGGGGGAGGCGCCCGGTCTGGTGCTGCAAGGGCACGTGGACGTGGTGACGACCGCCAATCAGAGCTGGCGGCGGGACCCCTTCGGGGCCGAACTGGTCGACGACGTCGTCTGGGGGCGCGGCAGCCTCGATATGAAGAGCGGCGTGACGATGATGACCTGCGCGGTGTTGCGCGCGGCGGCCGAAGGCCGCAGGGCCGCCGGCGACATCGTGCTCACGATTATGAGCGATGAGGAGGCCGGAAGCGATTTCGGCGCCCGCTTTCTGACCGAGGAGCATCCCGAGCAGTTCGCGGGGGCCGCGTATGCCATCGGCGAGGGAGGCGGCAGCGCGCAGTACATCGGAGACAGGCGCTACTACCCGCTGATGGTTGCTGAAAAGCAGGTCTGCTGGCTTCGCACGCGCATTTCGGGGCCCGGAGGCCACGGTTCGTCGCCGCTGCGCGACGGGGCGATGGCCCGACTCGGCAGCCTGCTGACGACGCTCAACAGCAACCGACTGCCTGTGCACATCACGCCGGTGATGGAGCAGATGCTGCCCTCGATTGCCGAGTGCGCGTCGGACGAACTGGCCGCCTCTGCCCTGGCGCTGCTGGACCCGGCCCGCACAGACACAGTTCTCGATCAGATGGCGGCCGACGGTCTGCACCAGGCCCGCACGTTCGACGCCCTGTTGCACAACACGGTCAACGCAACCGTTGTCGAGGGCGGCATCAAGACAAACGTCATTCCCAGTGAAATTCAGCTGGAGCTGGATGGAAGGGTGCTGCCGGGCTTTACCTCCGACGACCTGATCGCCGAGTTGCATGCTCTGCTGGGCGATGACCTGCAGTTCGAGATAATCCGCCATGACCCGGGGCGGCCGAACGTGGACATGGGCATGTTTGCGCTGTTGAAAGAGATTGTGGAGGAGCTCGACCCGGACGGGACCGTCATCCCGTCGATGGTGGGCGGTTTCACCGACGGGCGCATGTTCGCGCGGCTCGGCATTCAAAACTACGGATTTCTGCCGATGAAACTGCCGCCCGGTACGGATTTTGGCGCGACGGTCCATGCCGCGGACGAGCGTGTGCCGGTTGAGGCGGTCGAATTCGGACTGCAGGCGCTTTCGACGCTGCTGGACCGGTACTCTACGGGGCTTGCGTCCTGAATCGGGCGGCAGCCGGCACAAGAAGGAAGAGACAACAGGGTGAATTCGGAAGGCGAGAGCGATCTGAAAGCTGCCGTGCAACAGCAATTCGGACGCGTGGCGGCCAACTATCTCACCAGCGCGGTACACGCGCAGGGCGAGGACCTGCCCGAGATGGTCGAGGCTGCCAACCTGCGCGGCGACGAGCGTGTGCTCGATGCAGGTTGCGGCGCGGGCCACGCGGCTTCGGACTTTGCGCCGCACGCGGCCGAGGTGGTCGCACTCGACTTCACCGAGTCGATGCTGCGGCAAGTGGAGCTGCTGGCGAAGACGCGCGGACTGCCAAACATCGTTACGCGGCTCGGCGACGTCGAGTCGCTTCCCTTTGAGGGCAGTACATTTGACCTTGTCATATCCCGATACAGTGCGCATCACTGGCCCAGCCCGGCGCAGGCGTTGCGGGAATTCCGGCGCGTCCTGCGTCACGGCGGGCAGTTTATCCTCAGTGACGTAGTTGGTTTCGATGATCCGGTCTGCGACACCTATCTGAATGCGATTGAGATTCTGCGCGATTCGTCCCACGTGCGCGATTTTACGCTGGGGGAGTGGCGAAGTTTCTTTTCGCAGGCCCGGTTCGGCCTGGAGGTCGTGTTCACCTATCGGATCTACCTGGAGTTCGAAGAGTGGACACGGCGCATGGAAACGTCGGAGGTGAACCGAGCCGCGATCCGGTCGCTTTACGAGGTCGCGCCGTCGGAAGTGAGAGAGGCGTTGCAAATCGACGGCACAGGGCATTCTTTTCTTGCCGTCGTACTTCGAGGGACAACGGTCGAACCGTGAGAGGCGGACCGCGGTCGTTGTCTCAGTTTCCCTCGCTTTGACTTGGCGCCGCCTGACTCACGGCCGGCTGCTGTAGGATGTTAGCGCGACAGCGGCTCTTCTGCCGTTGGCGCAAGACAATCAGCGAACATTCAGTTGAGAAAATGAGAGGAGGACAGACGTGACTACAAAGCCGACAATCTACACGGGCACGGTCGGGCAAAGCGTTTGGCGCAGCCGCGATGGCGGCGAATCCTGGGAAAGGGCCACCCAGGGCATGTTTTCGGAGGCGGACATACGGGCGCTTGAGGTCAGCCCGGACAATGCGGCCGTCCTGCTGGCGGGTACAGAGGCCGGTCTCTACCGGACTGAGGACGGCGGCGATACGTGGGCAGCGGTCAGCTCGCCCATGAATGAGCTGCAGATCTGGGCGCTCGCCATCGACCCGACGAACCCTGATACGGTCTATGCCGGCACCTGCCCCTCCGCGCTCTTCCGCACACGCGACGGCGGAAAGAGCTGGCAGGAACTGGACGTAGAGCTGGCGGACGAGTGTGTGGGCGTGCCGATCGTTCCGCGTGTGACCAGCATCGTGATTGACCCCGATGACTCGCAGACGGTTTACGCCGGAATCGAGGTCGACGGTATGCGCATCAGCCGCGACGGCGGCGATACGTGGCGCGAGGGCAGCGACGGGCTTTCCAGCCTGGACATTCATGGGCTTGCGGTTGTGCCCGGTCCGACCAAAACGCTGGTCGCGAGCACCAACAACGACGTCTGTCTGACGACCGACATGCAGAACTGGACGCCGCTGAACGTAAGGTCCCACTATCCCTGGCCCTATTGCCGGGGCGTGCTGCACCAGGCCAACGGCGAAAGCAGCATCTGGGTCGGGGCGGGAAACGGGCCGCCCGGGGACGAAGGCGGTCTGTTTCACAGCAGCGACCTGGGAGATACCTGGGAGAGGGCCGATCTGGGCGGCGTCGCCAACAGCACGATCTGGGCCGTTGTCAGCAACCCCGCGCTTCCCGACTGGATCGTCGCCTACAGCGTGGCCGGGCAACTCTATCGCAGCACCGACCGCGGGCACTCGTGGACCAAGCTGGAGCGGGAGTTCGGCGAGGTCCGCGCGGTGGCGCTGGCGGTGTAGGAGAGGACCGGTTGGCGGGCTCTCGCCGCAACGAAAAAGACAACGCACCAATTGCGGTTGCAGCAGGTGCTGAAAGAATGCAACGCCCCGGCCGGCGCCGGGGCGTTTTTTATGGAATTCTCGTTTCTCAGCGTGTGCTTTTGGCCCTCATCCCAACGCTTTGAACGCCTCCACACCGGGGCGGAGCGTGCCCAGCAGCAGTTGGTAGTCGGGGCCGTAGCCGAGAAAGGTGAAGCCCTGTTCGGCGCGCAGGCGCAGCTCTTCGGGGCTGCCGGAGCCGATACCGAGCGCGACATCGCAGCGAGCGGCGACGGCCTGCGCGTGCTCGATGACCTTGTCGATTTCGGGCAAAGGCATGTCGAACGGGTTGAGGCCCAGCGACAGGCAGAGATCGAATGCGCCGATGTAGAGGACGTCGATGCCCGGCACGTTGGCGATCTCTTCAAGATTCTCAACGGCCTCGGCCGTCTCCAGGATCAGCAGGATCAGGATGTTGTCGTTGGCCTGGTCGAAGTAGCCCTCGTAGTCGATTGTATAGTTGGATGCCCGCAGCGGCCCGAAACTGCGCGTGCCGTGGGGCGGGTAACGGGAGGCGCGCACGATCGCCTCCGCCTCCGCTGCCGTCTTGACCATCGGCACCGCGATCCCCAGCCCGCCAATGTCCAGAGACCTCTGAATGAAGACCGGATCGGCGGAGGGGATTCGCACCATGGGGACCGTATCGGACCCGTTCATGGCCATCAGTATCTGCTCGACTTCGGCCATATCGATGCCGTTGTGCTCCATTTCGACGACCAGCCATTCGCAGCCGGCGTGCCCCATCAGTTCGGCAACCATGGTACTGCCCATGCCCATGAAGCAGCCGAAGGCGTTCTGGCCGCTTCGAATCTTCTGGCGGACTTTGTTCACCTGCATCCCGCTATCTCCTTGCGTGAATTGATTGTGGCCTAGTCCCGTTATGCCGGCAGGTCAACCGGCCTGCCGCTGGCGATCGACTCGTAGACAGCGTCTATCGTGCGCATATTGCCGAGGCTGAACTCGGGCGAAATGCGGTGGGGCCGGTCCGACGCAAGGCAGCTGCACAGGTGGCTAAGCTGGAGGTCGAACTGGTTGACCGACGTGAAACTGTAGAGCTCGGTATTGAAGTTGTCGTGGAAGACCTGTACGGTGGCCGGGAGGTCCTCCTTGTCGACAAACTCCTGTTCGCGCACGCTGCGCTGGTCGAACGGCAGCTCCATGCGGATCCAGCCGCGCGTACCCAGGACGTGTGTGGCCTGGCAGTAGCCCCACTCGTAGCTGGAGGTCAGCTGCGCGGTCCGGTGTTCGGGGAACTGCAGCATGATCGAAGCCGACATTTCGACGTCGGCTCCCTCGATCGGCGGGGTGCCGGCGGCGTACACGCGATGCGGCTCGGCATCGAAGACAAAGCGCGCAAA
The DNA here is from genome assembly GCA_034428395.1 of Caldilineaceae bacterium. Lineage (GTDB taxonomy): Bacteria > Chloroflexota > Anaerolineae > Caldilineales > Caldilineaceae > Bin5. Next base: position 10,935 of record DAOUHX010000424.1, on the reverse strand, counting down.
GTGGATCAGGTAGCCGGCGGTATCGAACACAGAGCCGCCGCCGCGCGCGCGTTCATAGCGCCAGTTGTCGGGCGCGGCAAAGCGAATCAGCGGCGAGGTAAAGCTGCCGTGAACAGAGACGGGGCGGCCGATGCGACCGGCGTCCAGAAGCTCTTTGACGCGCAGATGCTGGGGGTCGTGCCGCCATTTGAACGCCTCGGCCAGAAGGACGCCGTTTCGATTGGCGACTGCTATCATCTCCTCACACTCGGCGGCGGTGATGCTGATCGGCTTTTCTACGAGGACGGCCCGCACCTTGCCTGAGCGGGCGGCGGCGATGGCAAGCTCGGCATGGTAGACGCCCCAGACCGAAATGACGACAATGTCCAAATCCTCCTGGTCCAGCATCTGCGCCAGGTCGGTGTAGCGTTTCGACACGTTGAATTCGGCGCCAAAACGTTCCAGGGCCTCGGTGGATATGTCGCAGATGGCGACCAGCTCGGCCTCCTCAACATTGCCGCAGGCGCGCCCGTGATCGCGCGCGTTTTCGCCCGCGCCAATGATGCCGACTCTGAATCTGGCTGGCATGTACTCTCCTTACGTCCGTGTGCCTGGTATTGTTGAGGACATCCATGCGCTGCCTCAGAACTCTACCATCAGCGAGTTCAGGCCGCGAAATACGATCTCGCCGCGCCAGTCGGCAATCTCCTGCATGAGCCTCAGCTTGGGAAAGCGCCGCAACAGGGTTCTGAAGGCTATGTCGGCCTCGATGCGGGCGAGCGGCGCGCCGATGCAGAAGTGGATGCCGTAGCCGAAAGCGATGTGGCTGCCCGAATTGCGAGAAATATCGAACCGGTCCGGGTCGGGGAATACTTCTGGATCGCGGTTGGCGGCGCCCAGCATCTGGGCCACGAGTTGCCCGCGCCTGATCCGTTTGCCTCCCAATTCAACGTCCTGGGCGGCCACGCGCCAGTTGCGTTGGAAGGGCGTCTCGTAGCGCAGCAGCTCCTCTACCGCCGACGCGGTCAGGGATGGGTCGCTCCGGAGCCTAGCGAGCTGGTCGGGATGGCGCAGCAAAGTCAGCAGGCCGGTCCCGATCAGGTTCATCGTAGTCTCGAATCCGGCGGTGATCAGCGTCTGATAGTTGGTGATCAGCTCTTCTTCGCTGAGCCGGTCGCCCTCTTCCTCGACCATGACGAGCGCGCTGAGCAGGTCATCCTGCGGATCGCGGCGCCGCTTCTCGATCAGCTCCCTAAGATAGGCGCGCAGGTGTTGGAATATGGGCAGACCGCGCGCGAGGTTGGCCTCGGTCGTGCGGCCTGAGGCGGTCAGCTCGTTTACGCCTTCATTCCAGTAGGCGAAGTTGTCGTTGTCCTCGGCCGGGATGCCGAGGATCTGGCTGATGATTGCGACGGGGAGGGGATAGGCGAGCGCGGCCATTACATCCATATGGCCGTTTGGCGCGGCGGCATCGAGCAGGTCGTCGACGATCTTCTGCACGCGCGGGCGCAGGCTTTCCATCGCGCGCACGGTGAAGACCTTGTTGATCAGGGCCCTCATGCGGGTGTGGTCGGGCGGGTCGGTGTGGATGAGGCCGACGGCGTAGTGTTCGTAGATCGGCTTCGCCTTCTTGCGCACGTGCTCGGGCAGGCGGTCGAGCGAAAGGGCGTGGCGGCCGGCGCTGGAAAAGCGGCGGGGATCGCGCATCGTGGCGACGACATCATCGTAGCGGGTCAGCACCCAGCTGCCCATGATATCGCTCCAGTGGACGGGGTCGGATGCGCGCAACTCGTGATAGACGGGATATGGGTCGAAATAGAAATCCGGCCTATCCAGGAAATCGTCAAGTGCAATCGACGCCATTCGTACCTTTTCTAGCTCTTGATCCCGGAATAGGCCATCGTATCGAGTACCCTTCGCTGCATGAAGATGAAGAGGACGACGGGGGGGAGCAGCACCAAGAAGGCCGCGGCGAAGACTGCGCCATAGCGGGCGACCGTGGTCGCGCCGCTGCCGATCGTCTGCATTGCCAGCGTCAAGGTCTTCATCGACTCGCTTCGTGTGAAGATCAGCGGCGTGAAGTAGTCGTTCCAGGTTGGAATGAAACTGAAGATCGCAAGCGTTGCCCAGGCCGGGCGCGTCAGGGGCATCATGATCTGCGCGAAGATCCGCAGCTCACCTGCGCCGTCGATCCGGGAGGCTTCGAGCAGCTCCGAGGGCACGCCCTCCATGAACTGCTTCATGAGAAACAGCCCCAGGGGCAGCGCCAGGTTGGGGATAATCAGTGCGCCGAAGGTGTCGATCATGCCCAGCTCATTGACGATCAGGTAACGCGGGATTTGTGTCACTTCCGGCGAAAACATCAGCGCCGAGATGACCACCGCGAATACGAAGTTCTTTCCCCACAGCGGGTACTTGGCCAGAGGATAGGCCGCCAGCGAGCCGATTGCGACCGTTCCTACCATGACCGCGACACTGGTCACCACTGTGTTGAAGATGTTGCGTGAAAAGGGCACCGTCATACTCGAGGTCGCCAGGACCAGCTGCTGGAAGTTGTCGGTCGTCGGCCTTTTGGGAAAGAGCGGCGGCGGGAACAGGAAAAGCTCTTCCAGCGGCTTAAAGGCAAAGGAGACTGTATAGACGAGGGGGATGATCATCGCCAGCGCCATGGGCAACATCCAGACATAGGTCCAGTTCACCCGCAGAATGGGGCGGCGGAATCGGGGCTTGGTCGGCGCTATTTGGGTCATTGCATCGTACCTGATCCTTACATCTCAATCTTCAGACGAGAGGAGTCGCACGCTTACGCGCCCCAGCATGAAGGTGAAGGCGAACAGCAGCACCGCAATGGCGGAGGCGTAGCCCATTTCAAAGCGCACAAAGGCGTAGTCATACAGATGCGTGATGATAACATGGCCGGCGTAGAGCGGGCTGGGGAAGCCGACCAGGGCCACAGCCACCTGGAAGACGGCAAAGGAGTTAACAATGCTGATGACGGTGCCGAAAAGCAGTTGCGGGCGCATGATCGGCAGTGTGATTTTGACCAATTCAACCCAGGCGTTGGGTATGCCGTCCACCTTGCCGGCCTCGTACAGCTCCTTGGGGACAGTCTGCAGACCGGCCAGAAAGACAAGGAAGCCGGTGCCCAGGCTCATCCACAGCGAGACTACGATGATGGCCGGCATGATGTAGGCCTGCTCGGCCAGGAACTGGATGGGCTCGTCGAGTATCCCGGTGCTGATCAGTGCGTTGTTGAGCGTCCCGTAGCGGTCGCCGCTGAGCAGAATCCGCCAGACGAAGGAGGCCGCGATCGCACTGCCGATCGACGGTGTGTAGTAGGCGAGAACATAGATCGTGCGGAACCGCATCCGGTTCAGCAGCCAAGCCAGCAGGAACGAGGCGACGAACGAGACCGGGCCGGTGACAAAGGCAAAGGTGAAGGTGTTTGCGATGGCGATCAGAAAGATCTCATCATCCACCAGCAGGGAGCGGTAGTTGGTCCAGCCGATCCAGCGCGGTGCCTCGAGGATATTGAAGTAGGTGAAACTGAGATAGATGGCGCTGACGACAGGCCCGACGACAAAGATCAGGAACAGGAGCAGATAGGGCGCCATGAAGGCGTATCCGATCAGCTGCCAGCGTCCTTCGCTACGCCAGCGCTCTTGAAATTGGTCCATCATGGCTCGATCAACCCGAACTCTTCTTGCTTCTTGCGCATCTCTTTGTTGATCTCACGTACAGCCTCCTCCAGCGCGTCGCGGGGATGCTCCCCTTGCAGAACGGTCTTGTTCCAGGCGTTATAGATGTGGCGGGGTGTAAAGTAGCCGCCCAACACAACCGGCGTCTCCTTGAACCAGTGCCACTGTTCCAGGATGGCCTCGATATCGTGTGCGTCCCACGGCAGCCGCTGCAGGGCAGCAACGTTGGCCGTATTCCAGCGCGCCTCGACGCCGAGCAATGCCTCGACCTCCGAGCCGTAGCGGATCTGTGTGTCCTCGTCGGTCCACCACTTCATGAACTCCCAGGCCTCTTCCGGGTGCTCGGTATCGCGGAACATGGCGATAGCCTGGCCGCGGCCGCCATTGGTGCGATCGATGCGCCCGTCCTCCAGCGGTGTGCCCGGCATCGGGGCCATTGCCCAGCGGCCGCGCAGCTCAGGTGCGGCCGTCTTGAAGCGCACGTACGTCCAGTAGTTGGAGACTCCCATCGGCATCTGGCCCATGCGGAACCGGGTGAAGAAATCGGCCTGCAGCGGAAGCCTGTAGCTGATGAACAGCTCTGTCCAGGTCTTGAATGCGGCCAGTCCTTCCGGCGTATTCAGAGCCGATCGCATCCCGTCCTGGGTATACCACTCTCCTCCCTCCTGGAAAAGTATCGGCATCAGCCCGGCATCGGTCAGACCGCCCACTGCGCTGGGTGCGGGCGCCTCGTAGAAAAAGTTGAGACCGTACTGCTGCAGCTCGATGACCGCCGTATAGATCTCCTCCCATGTCTCGGGCACCGGCAGGTCCAGTTCGCTCAGGATGTCGGTGCGGAAGAAGAGCATATTGAAGTCCTGCGTCTCCGGCAGGGCAAAGGTCCCTTCCCGGTACTGGTACGGGATCAGCGCGCCCGGCCGGAAGCGTCCGACGACTTCCTCGAAATCTTCAAACTGTCTGAGGTCGATGACGCCGTTGCGGATGGCAAACTCGATCGGCAGGTTGGGATTCAACGCCATGGCCACGTCCGGCGCCTCTCCCGCGGTCATCGCCAGCAGGACGGCGTTGAGGCCACCCACGTTCATCTGCTCGGCCGGCATCACGCGCACGTTCACCTTGATGCCGGTGCGGGGCGTGAAGTCGTCGTCGATCATATCGCGCAGAATCAGCGCCCACTCAAGGCCGCGTCCGACCCAGACCGTGAGCAGCACCTCATCACCCGACGCGGTGTAAACGCTCCCGACCGAGTTGTAGTCCTGGCTGAAGGAGACCAGGAACTGTGAGATCGAACTGATGGTCGCGGCGAACACGCTGTATGGCTTGTTGGGCACTTCGGTTTCCGGCGCGGAGACCGCCAGCCAGTCCAGTTCCAGCCACTGCTCTTTGAGGCGCACGACCCAGTCGCCGAGCTGGCCCTGGCTGCGGCCCAGATCCTCCAGGCGGAAGGGGATGGTGTCCGGCTCGCGCACGAGGTCGTGTAGCTGGTCCTGGACGATTTCAAGCGTGGCGACATTGTTGGGCCGCTGCCCGGCGACTCCGGTCAGATAGAGCTTCTGGGCCTCCAGCCGGTCTGAGATGTCGGTCAGCCAGCCCAACAGGTTCGGGATCTTCTGGTCGACCTCGTAGATGACGAAGGGGTCGGGGCGCGCGCCGGTGATCATGACGATGCGGCGCGAGATCTCCGACAGCTCCAGCAGAATCTCCTCGACGGCCCGTACCGTAGGACCGAACGAGCCGACGGTGGCCTGCAGGCTGAGCACGTGCTCGCCGCGCTCGAGGTAGAACAGATAGGGATTGCCCTCGCCGTCGGCAAGGGTCACCGTCTGCCAGTGGCGGTCGTATCCGACCTGGAACTCGCGCATCTCGGCGAAGGGGATCTCGCCGTTGATTCGCAGCGTTCGCAAGGAGGGCCTCCCGTCAGCGAAGGCCTGCCACGCTCTCAGGCTGATGTTATAGAGGCCGTCTTCGGGCACGCTGACCTGCCACGAGGCGGTCTGGCCGGCCTGGCGCCAGCGGTAGCCGCCGAAGGTGTTCAGCTTGAAGCCGGTGCCGGCGGAGGGTATCACGGTCGTGTCATAGCTGACCTCGCGGCGGATGGTCGGTTCAGATTTGGCATAGGTATGCTCGGCCTGCACCTGGACCAGGACATCGCTTGCCTCCTCTAAGCCGGAGGCGCGCCACTGCGCGAGGCGCTCGGCGTAGGTCGGCAGCGCCAGCGGCGACAGTACGCGCAGTGACGCGATCGCGATCGGCTCCCTGTGTGCGATCAAGCGGATGCGGTTCGGTCCCTCGCGAAAATAGAAGCGAATCGGGTCGAGATACATGCCGTTGGCGTCTTCCAGGCGCCGTTCCTGCCAGGCGAAAATCTCATGCTGCGGCGGCCGCACGTCCCAACCGCGATTGTCCTGTCTCGGTTCGCGCTGGTCGTTCCAGATGCGCGGGAAGAGGAACTGCTTGGCCTCGACGAAGGGCCGTTCGCCGTTGATATGCACCTCGCGCCATACGGCGGAACGCTTGCCCTCAAGCGCGTAGTAGTCGATGCCGATCTCGTAGAGGCCGCTGCGGGGCGCGTCAAACTCCCACTCGACCCATCCCACTTCCGATTCCCAGAGCAGGACCGATCCCGCTTCGCCCTCGAATTCGTCGGCAACGCTCAAGCCGGGCGCGTCGGCATCAACGTACTGACCGCCGGGAATCCTGATATCGACGTCGGACACGGGCTGATGTCCGGCCGCGAGGTAGCCGTCGAGGACGTCGGCGTATGTCGTTTCGAGGAAATACTGGACACCGATGCCTTCCTGCTGCTGTGCGGCGGGCAGCGCCGGGCTCCCGCCTTCCGACGCTTTGGCCGCGCCCGGCGCCTGACACAGCAACAGCGCCGAGACGAGGAGCAGGGTCGCATTCCTGAGTTTCTTGATTGGTCGCATGGCAGCTACTCCACCAGGCCCGTTCTGTCGATGCTCTGCGTGAAATACCGCTGGGCGAACAGGTAGATCAACAGCACAGGCAACACGGTCAACGTGACAGCAGCCATGAAGGTGTTCTCCTCCAGCCTGGTATACGTTGAACCGCTGAAGTTATTGAGCAGCGAGTTGAAAATCTCCATCCGCTGCGTCAGCGTATAGAGCGTATTGTCGCGCAGCACCAGCCAGGGCGTGAAGTTGTCGTTCCAGGTCCACACCAGGGAGAAGAGCATGACTACGAGGATGGCTGGTTTGGCCAGCGGCAGCATGATCTGCCAGAAGATGCGGAAAGGCCCGGCGCCGTCAACGTGGGCCGCGTCCTCAAGCTCGTAAGGGAGCCCGCGGAAGAACTGGCGGAAGACAATCAGGAGAATCCCGCCGCGCACGCCGTAGCTCAGAAACGGCGGCACGACCAGGGGAAGATAGGTATTGGTCCACTTCAGGTCGGTATACAGCATGAACTGCGGCACCATCGTCGTCTGCGGCGGCACCACGATCGTGAACAGCAGCAGGGCGAACAGAAAATCGCGCCCCGGAAAGCGTATGCGGGCGAAGCCGTAGGCAACCATGGCGCCGATCAGCGTCTGGCCGACGGCGGCAGCCAGGCTGGTCCCGAGGCTGACGCGCACGCCGTCCATGTACTGCAGCACCTCCAAGGCAAGCAGGTAGCCTTCATTCGTCGGCGTGCGAGAAATCCAGTTGACCGCGGGGTTGTTCAGCTCGTGCACCGTTTTGATCGAGGTGGTGATCATGAAGATCACCGGAAAGAGGAAGATGTAGGCGAAGTCGAGCAGGATGATCCAGCGCAGCAGCGTGCCGAGGCGCCGCCGGAATACCCGCCACGTATGTTCCCAGCTGCCCAAAGGCCGCGCTCGCCAGTGGGCAAGCCGGCTTGCGATCGACCCGGCAAGCCCTTGGATCATGTTCGCTCTCCCGCGTAGAAGACAAGGCCGGACGACAGGCGCACGAGCAGTACGATCAGCACAAAGACCAACAGAAAATAGATCCAGCCCAGCGCGGCGCCGTAGTCGAGCCGCAGGGACGCGCCGATGCTGACGTCCATTATGTAGTCGACGACCTTGTTGAGTGGATCGGTGAAGGAGTCGACCAGCGTATAGATGGCGGCGACCAGGATTACCGGCGAAAGCATCGGCAGGGTGATCTTCCAGAAGGCTTCCCAGTCGGTCGAGCCGTCGACGTACGCGGCCTCGTAGAGGCTGGGGGGAATGCTGTTCAAGCCGGCGACGAAGAGCAGGATCTGGACGCCTGTGCGCCAGATAATCAGGGTCAGCCGGTCCAGCGTGGCCTGGATCGGGGTAACGATGCCGCCCTCCAGCGGCGACGATTCGGCGGAGACCAGAATTGGCTCCATGGTCGACATCATGACCTCGTCGCCCGCGCCGGCGCGCAGCAGCTCCTGGATGACGCCGGCGCTACCGATGACGACGGGCATGAAGAAGATGGCCCGCAGCGTCGTCTGCCCGCGCCGCACCCTGGCCAGCAGGATCGCCATAATCAGGGAGAAGATGAGAATCAGGGGCAGATCGAGCGCCAGGTCGGAGAGTGTTTCGGTCAGTGTGGGAATCAGGCGCACGTCCTCGCGGAATGCTTCGCTGTAGTTTGTGAGTCCGGCCCACTCGCTCTTCAGCTCGACCAGCCCGGTGACCCTCTGAAAACTCAGAAGCAGCGATCGAACCAGCGGCCACGCGAAGAGAAGCAGCGTACCCACAATCCAGGGGCTTACAAAGATATATCCCCATATGATCTGCTGCTTTCGCAGGCTCAGTTTCATGCCGCTACCCTGCCAGTCCCTGGTCTTTGCCTTCGACGACAAGATACCCCAGTGGATCGACGCGGATGCCTGCGTCTTCAAAGGGCTGGTCGCCGTAGTTAACGTAGACGGTTGTGCCGTCCTCGTAGGTCGTTGCAAAGACTTGGGGCGCCAGTTGACGGCGCCCAACGATAAACTGGTCGACCGTGTGGCCCAACTGCCCGATGCTGACCGCGTACTCGGTCGCGGCCCTATCTATCCACTCCTCGAACTGCGCGCTGTACAGCTCATTGTAGGTCGTCCGGTTGAGAACGATCGGCTGGCGGTAGGTGAGCTCGTAGGTCGGCAGCATGCCATAGTCCAGCCGCGTCAGGAAGTCCCGCTGCGGGTCCGAATCGAGGTTCGTCGCCTCACCGTAGAGCCGCACGAGCCCGTGCGTGGCAATCTGATAGAACGGAACCGTCTCGTCCGAAAACAGATAGTCGCTGCGGTAGAGGGGCAGCTGCGTGATCGTGTCGGCCGCGCCGAGGACGTAACCGTTTCCACCCTGGGCGGCGGCGGACCCCAACGTGTCGCCGATCAAGATCAGCATCTCGCGCCAGGAGGCGGCGAAATCGGTCCGTTCCAGGGGAAACCTGGGGTTTACATCTTTGAGCAGAAGCTCTCCCGCCCAGCGCAGCTCCATTCCGTCCACGCCCAGCCGCGCGAGGCGCGGGGCCTCTCTCTCCAGATAGCGGCCGCGGGCGAAAGTCGGATTGAGGAAGAAGCGGTTCTTACGCAGTTCGCGCGGCACCTCCACGTTGGCGGCGGACGCGACCAGATCGCTCACCGGCAGCAAGTTGGGCTGGATCACGCCGTCGGTGAGGGGGAAGAACCCTCCGTTTTGGAGAAATGCCAGGGTATAGTCGGCCTCGACCAACAGGGGGACATCCAGCCCGTGCAACTGTTCCGCGAGCCGCTCCAGCCCGCGCGCGCCGCCCAGCCGGCGGTCCGGCGGCCAGCGCTTGGGCAGATTTCCCTGGTAGCCGTCCGCCTCCCAGCCAACCAGCACTACGTCCAGCTGGGTCATACCCAAGTCAACGTAGGCGGCGGCGATCTCGGCGGCCTCGGCAAACGAGGTTGCCCTGACAAAGCTGCGCCAGATCAGGCCCGGTTTTTGCGCGCCCATGATGAGACGCAGCCGCAGCGCGGCATCCTCACCGGCGCCCTCGCCCGCCTGCGAAGAGGCGTCCAGCCGCTCGAGCCCGCGGTCCTCGATCAGATGCCGGCGGAAGCGCTGCGCCATGCCAACCCAGTTCGCCTCTTTGCCCGCCAAGAAGAAGAAGCGCATGCCGCGGTCGCCGCCGACCCGGTCGGTCTCGAAAAACGCCTTGAAAACGCCTTTGCGCAGTGGAAACTGCGTCAGCCGGCGGTAGATCAGCCGCAGACTTGCACGGCTGAAGGTCATGGGGTCGATGCTGATGCCGGCCTCGATCGAGCTCTCGCCCGATCCGACCGTGGCCACGCCCATCACGGCGCCGTCTTCATGGGCGATGCCGTAGACGGGCAGAGGCGTGCGCTGCTCGGACGGCCGGGCAAAGGAATAGCGGTCGGTGCCGTAGGAGACCGTGCTATAGGGCTTGCGATAACCGACCTGCCTGCCGATGTACGTCAGCGCGCCGGGCCCGTCCGGCAGAACGTAGTAGGCCGACGTTTCCTCGGCGTGGGGCACGGCTCCCAGGTAGGGCAGCAGCTCGATGCCGACGAACAGATTTTCCTCCGTCTCGATCAGTTCGGCCTCGGCGATGGTCACCTCGAGGTAGTCCGGCCCGAGGCGGTAGCGCAGCGTCAGACCGACGCCCAGCTCCTCCATCTCGTAGTGGACGGCAGCCCCTTGCTCGGTGCGCTCGATCTCCAGGCCCGACACCTTGGAGACGCTGTCCTCGCGGCGCATCTGCGTGCTCTGGCCGCGTGTGAAAAAGGCGAAGAAGACGGTGCCGAACTTTCCGTGCAGGCTCTCCGGCACGGCGTCCCCCGGCGGCAGGGGCGGCGAACTCAACCACACAAGCGACGTACGCAGGTCGCGGATGGCCAGCTGCGCGCTGCGCGGGTGCATAAACAGCTCGAGGTGCTCGCTGCCGGCAACGAGGTCGTAACCCTCCGGCACCGCGTCTGCCAGCATTTGTGTGCCGGTGAAAGGCGACGGATCTTCGGCCGCGACCGGCGTTGCCCCTGTCAGCAGCAGCCAGAGGACCAGGCAAATTCGAACAGATAGACGGCCGGAAGCCGTGAACCTAAGGTGTTTCGCTAGTGCAACCAATGGTTTCATCCTGACGAACGTGCGGCACTGACGCTTGAACCTTACGCGCCCTCACTCCGAGAAGTTGGGGACTCAAAAGCGATCTATGCTTAGGCTTTTTGAGGCCGAGCGTTCCGATTCACTCAGTCTCCCAGATCGGTCCCGGTTCGTGCGTCGGCCGGTCCCACGATCTGCATGCTTGTGAACATAAGATTGCGGATGTCGGGCGGCTTTGCCTTATGGGGC
>DAOUHX010000423.1:0-2021 GCA_034428395.1 Caldilineaceae bacterium | reverse complement strand
CTCTTCAAAATCCCCTTGACTGCCTGCCTGACTGCGCTTCCGACCCATTGCCCTTTTCCCTTCCCTTTGTTTCCCTTTTCGCCCTCACTCCCTTTCAGTATATCTCACCCCCATTTTGGGATGCACCCGATGGAGACTCGGAGCGCAACGGTTGACCGAACTGTGTGTTATAGTAATAAGAATCCGCCGGTCTGGATTTTCAATCAGATTGGGGACGGACGACGAGGGTGCGCCGAGGCGCCATCAACGAAGATGGTCTGATGCGGGACGGCATTGATGGTTGCGCGCTCGCGTAGTAAATGTCAACGGACCTGCCGGCCCGCGCGGGAACGAAGGATCATGTATAGTAGCAACGGCCAGCCGCGACGAGTTGTCATTACGGGCATCGGCGCGGTGACACCCCTGGGCTTGACGGTCGATGAGACGTGGGATGCCCTGCTTGCAGGTGAGTCGGGCATCGACACGGTGACGAAGTTCGACACCAGCCAGCTGAATACTCGCTTCGCGGGGGAGCTGAAAGGCTTCGAGGCGAAGAACTACATGGACCGCAAGGAGGCGCGGCGGCTAGACCCGTATATCCAGTACGCTCTCGTGGCGACGGAGCAGGCGCTGGCGGACAGTGAGATTGATTTGGAAAAGGAGACGCCGACCGACATCGGCGTGTTGATCGCAAGCGGCACGGGCGGCCTCACGTCGCTGATCGACAATCTAAGGCTAACTGATAAGCGCGGTCTGCGAAAAGTCAGCCCGTTTCTGATTCCGAATATGCTGGTGGACAGTGCGGCCGGCAAGATTGCGATTCTTTACGATCTGCGCGGCCCCAATTTTTCGGTTGTCAACGCCTGTGCCAGCGGAACGGCAGCGACGGGCGAGGCCTTTGAACTGATCCGCCGGGGCGATGCGCAGGTAATGGTCACGGGCGGAGCTGAGGCGGCGCTGCTGCCGATCATCATGGCCGGTTTTGACGTGATGGGCGCGATGAGCCAGCGCAACGACGACCCGGCGGCGGCCTGCCGCCCGTTCGACAGCGACCGCGACGGTTTCGTGATGAGCGAAGGCAGCGCCATTCTGATCCTGGAGCTTCTTGAACACGCGCTGGCACGCGGGGCGCGCATCTATGCCGAGGTGATCGGCTATGGCAACAGCGCGGACGCCTACCACATGGCCGCACCCCACTTTGACGGCCGGGGGGCTGAAGATGCGATGAACATGGCGCTACGCAAGGCCGAGTGCTATGGTGTGAAGCACGCGGACGTGGACTATATCAACGCACATGGGACGAGCACGGAGCTCAACGATCCAGGTGAAACCAAGGCGATAAAGCGGACGTTGGGCGAACATGCCTATAACGTGAATGTCAGCAGCACGAAATCGATGCTGGGGCACCTGCTGGGCGCGGCCGGCGCGATCGAGGCGATTGTTTGCCTCAAGGCGATCGGCGAAGGCGTTATTCCGCCGACGATCAATCTGGACGACCCCGATCCTACCTGTGATCTGAACTATACGCCGTTACGGTCTGTGCGGAGAGAAGTCGCAGTCACAATGAGCAACAGTTTTGGCTTTGGCGGCCACAACTCATGTCTTATGCTGCGGCGGTTCGAGGAGAATGGGTCATGACAGCGCAAGCGCATGAAGACCACGAAGCCGAAAGCAAATATACGGCGGAGAGTCTCAACGGCACGGAACGGTCCGTAACCAACGGGCGCTATCCGGCGGAGCGGGCGCCGCAGCCGGTCGCGACCAGGGTGCAACCGCCCCGTTACGCCCAGATCATCGGTTGGGGTTACGAAGTTCCGGAACGGGTTGTCACGAACCATGATCTGGAGCAGATCGTCGATACGCAGGACGAGTGGATCCGCACGCGCACGGGCATCGAGGAGCGCCGGGTGGTCGCCGAGCCGCTGGAGACGACCGCATCGCTGGGGACGCAGGCGGCGCGCAAGGCGCTGGAGGTAGCGGACCTGCATCCGGCCAAGGTGGACCTGGTCATCTGCGCCACGAGTTCGCCCGAGCATCTCTTT
>DAOUHX010000422.1:0-3466 GCA_034428395.1 Caldilineaceae bacterium | reverse complement strand
GCGCCTGAGCTGGCCGCGCGGTTCAGGGCGGAAAAGGGCTACGATCCCGCGCCCCATCTGTTCGGCCTCTTCCACGATATCGGCGACTTCACCGACAAAATCCGCTGCGACTATTACGAGGTGATGTCGGCGCTGCTGGAAGAGAACCTCTACAGGCCGCTGTGCGAATGGCACGAAGAGCGGGGGATGCGCTACGGCACGATCGCGACTTGGGGCCGTCAGGATATGCTGGGGCAGACGTGGCATTACGGCGACTTCTTCCGGCTGATGCGCTGGTTCCATGTGACCGGCAACGAGGACCCCGGCGCGAGCCTGCCGGGCGAGCGCTGCTTCATCGACGCCAAGCTCTCCAGCTCGGTCCTGCACATCTACCGGCGCGAGCGGGCTGCGATGTGCGTCTATTGGGGATCGGGCTGGGGCATGACCCAGGAGCAGAACATCGCCTGGACAAATGAGAACTATGCCTACGGTCTGAACCTCTACAACCAGCACGGCGGGCTCTACAATACGCTGGGCGGCTGGTACGAGTGGGTGCCGCCGTCAGTTCACTGGCGCCAGCCCTACTGGGAGCACTGGCAGACGTTTGTGGACTATGTCTCCCGCCTGAGCGCGGTGATGAGCCAGGGCACGCACGTGGCGGATGTGGCGCTGCTCTACCCGCTGACGACGGTCCACGCCAACTGGCTGCGCGGCGACTCCTTCACGAGCGCGGCCGACGACTGCGCAATGACCACCTTCTCGCTCGCCCGCCAGATCTATGAGGCGGGCATCGACTTCGATTTCGTCGACGACAGCCTGCTAAGCGAGGCGGTTGTGCGCGACGGGACCCTGGAGATCGCCGGAATCCCGTTCCGAGCTGTGCTCCTGCCGCCGATGACGACGATCCGCCGTCAGACGCTGGTGAAGCTGCGGGAGTTCTATGACAGGGGCGGCGCGGTCGTGGCCTTCCGCCGGCTGCCGGCCGCATCGCAGGAGCACGGCCGCGAGGATCCTGAAGTATGCGCGCTGTTGGAGCACATCTTCGGCATCGCTTCCAGCGAAGAGGCCGTCCACCGGACTGAGACGCACAGCCAGGCGCTTGGCAGTATCTACCGGCAGCGCAACGAGAACGGCGGACTGGGTATCTTCCTCCCAGGCCAGGAGACGGCGCGCACGCCCCATGCCGCGCAGCGGGGGGTCGATATCGCGGCGGTTATCTCGGACGCGATCGACCGCGATGTAGTTGCTTCAGGCAGGAACGTCTTCCACTCGCATCAGAGGATCGGTGATCTGGACGTCTACTTCCTCTATAATGTCGAGTCGGTGCGAAGAGAGTTGACTTTTTCCCTGCGAGTGCGCGGCGAACCGGAGATCTGGGACTGCTGGAACGGCGAGTTTACGCCATGGCACCGTTTCTCCCACACGGATGACAGGACTACGGTACGGCTGACGATGGAGGCCAACCAAGGCATTGTCCTGGTAATGCGCCCGCCCGCAGGGAGGCCGGCTGTGACGGCGGACAATCTGGGGGCGATCACGCATGTGGAAGCGGCCGGCGAGACCGCGGAGATCAGGGGCACAATCGAAGACGGGGGCGGCAAAACGGTGCGCGTGCGGCATGGGGGGCGCGAGTACGGTGCGCAGGCCCGCTTCGGCCCGGCGCCGGCCACTCTGCACTTGACGGGAGACTGGTCGTTCCGGTTGACGCCAACGATGGACAACCGCTGGGGCGATTTCCGCGATCCGGCCGGTGATGAAAAGATAGGCGCGGAAGCGCGACAGTTCCGCTACCGGGAGGAGGAGACGGCGGGCGAAGCGCTGGGCTGGCACAGCCGCGACTACGACGACGGAGGTTGGCCCGTTTTCAACTACACTTTTGGCCCCTACTGGCGGGCAAGCGGCCCTTTCCCGCGCGGGCGCGTCCCGCCTGAACTGGCGGCATTGGCCGCCGGGGACGCAGATGCGCTGAACGCCGGAGAGATTGGCTGGCAGACGGTCTGTTTTTCGCAGGAGTTCGGGCAGCCGGGAAGCGACGTATTTGGCGGGAGCCACGGTGTCGGGGACTCATTTCTCTGCCTTGACGTTGCCGACGAGCATGAAGAGAGCGTGCGCTATCTGTACACACATGTGCTGGCGCCGCGGGCTGGGCGCTGGAACCTTCATCTGGGGGCCGACAGCGGGCAGGTGGAGCAGGCGTGGCTGAACGGGGAGGCTCTGCAGCCGGACAGTTCCGGGGAACAGGTTCAGGCAGCGACAGAGGTCTTCCTGCAGGAAGGGCTGAACCTTCTCCTGCTCGCTTGTGTCCAGCCGCCTGCCCAGCCCTTGCGGGCGTATGCTGCACTTCTGGAGCAGTCGACGACACCTGTGCGAGACCGTCCGGCGGCGCGGCTGACCTGGTTCGCCGAGCCTTCCGAGCTTGTATTTGAAACCGCCTCGCACAAAGAGAGACGCGTCGGCTGGTACAGGTGCGAGGCGCCGGCGGGGACGCATACGCTCCATCTGGACGTGGATGCGGAGAGCGTTCAGGTATGGGTTGACGGCGCCGAAAGGGCATTCCAGGACGGGCAGGTGCGACTGGATGCGGCGGTCGCGGAAGTCTCCCAGGTTGCGTTGCGCGTGGAACAGAAACCCGGCGTCTACGCCGGCGCGGCCATCCGCCAGCCGGTTCGCTTCGAATGCGCGGAGGCGTCCCTTCCCTTGGGCGATTGGAGCCAGTACGCGTTGGAGTGCTACTCCGGCGGCGCAGTCTACAGGAAGAAATTCTCCCTCACGCATGAGCAGTTGCAGGGTGAAGTCATTCTCGACCTGGGCGCAGTAAACACAACGGCGGAGGTGGCCGTCAACGGGCAGGTTGTGGGCGTCGGACTGGCGCGTCCCTACCGCTTCGACATCACCGGCCAGGTGCGCGCGGGCGACAACAAGCTGGAAGTGACCGTCTACAACACGCTGGCCAACTATTTCAGCACGGGGCCGTACGAGTCTGACTATGTCTTTCCGGGGCAGACGGTTTCAGGTCTGCTCGGCCCCGTCACGGTCAGTTTTCCGGCGCGCGTCAGGCTGCTGGCCAGGCCGACGCTGGATAGCGGATAGCAGCCGTTTCAGCGAGAGGGGATTCTACGATGAAGATCAGCACAGTTCAGGCATTCGCGCTCGCCTATCCCGAACCCCATTACAAAGGCATCGAACGCTATATCACGCTGGCGCGGGTCGAGGCCGACGACGGCACGGTCGCCTGGGGCGAGTGCATCTCCCAGTTTCGCGAGGCCGCGCTGGCCACAAAGCTGATCATCGAGCAGGGGCTGGCGCCGCTGCTGATCGGCGAGGACGCGCGCGACGTCGAGCGCGCCTGGCACAAGATGCTGGCCCACATCTGGTGGTATGGCCCCGAGGGGATCGCCGCCTTCGCCGTCAGCGCGATCGACATGGCCCTTTGGGACCTGAAGGGCAAGGCCCTCGGCCTGCCCGTCTGCCAGCTTTTGGGCGGCAA
>DAOUHX010000421.1:0-2957 GCA_034428395.1 Caldilineaceae bacterium | reverse complement strand
GACCATCTGGGACCTGTGGGACCAGATTCGCGCCACACCAGGCGAGCAAGCGCAGGCTGATCTCTTCAAGCAGATTCTCGAAATCTGGTCCGAAGAGCTGCCTTCAGTCGGCTTCTTCGGCGAGCTGCCCCGCCTCGTCATGGTCAAGAACGGCTTCAAAGGCATCCATGCCGGCAACCCGTGGGACTGCTGCCGCGGCGTCTACGAACACATCATCGACAATGCCACCTGGTATTGGGATGATCCTTCAATGCATATGTAAAGCAATGTTGTGAAGAGTCAAGAGTGAGGAGAGGCAGTTTTCTCTCTCCTCACTCCTCTTCACTCTCTCCTCGAGGTTCGTCATGTTCTCATACATCCTGGGCAGGTTTGCCGTGATGATTCCGACCCTCTTCGTTATCTCGGTCGTCACCTTCATCATCATCCAGCTCCCGCCGGGCGACTATCTTACGACCTACGCCGCCCAGCTGCGCGAACAGGGCGATGAGGTCGACGAAGTGTTAATGGCCCGGTTGGAGAGACGATACGGCCTCGGCCAGCCCCAGCATATCCAGTACCTCAAATGGATTTCTGGCATCCTCCTGGAAGGCGACTGGGGTGAGTCAATGTTGTTTCAGAAACCGGTCTCGGAACTGATCTGGGACCGGCTCGGCCTCACCTTCATACTCTCGTTTACCACCCTGCTCTTCGGCTGGCTCGTGTCGATCCCATTAGGGGTCTATTCGGCGACCCATCAGTACTCGGTGATCGACTAT
Organism: Caldilineaceae bacterium; assembly: GCA_034428395.1. Classification (GTDB taxonomy): domain Bacteria; phylum Chloroflexota; class Anaerolineae; order Caldilineales; family Caldilineaceae; genus Bin5. The sequence goes on along the minus strand of DAOUHX010000421.1, from coordinate 2,202 downwards.
ATCGTCACCGCGCTCAACTTCATCGGCAAAGGGTTGCCGGAATTCATGCTCGCCCTCGTAATCATGTGGCTCGTGACCGTCTATACCAAAATGAGCGTCGGCGGCCTCTTCAGCCCCGAGTATATGGACGCGCCCTGGACCCTCGACCGCCTACTCGATCTGCTGGCCCATGTCTGGATCCCAATCGTGATCCTGGCGGTTGGCAGCACGGCCAACGGCATCCGCATCACCCGCGCCAATCTGTTGGACGAACTCAACAAACCCTATGTCGAGACGGCGCGTGCCAAGGGAGTCAAGGAGACGAGGCTCATCTGGAAGTACCCGACACGCGTCGCCCTCAACCCCTTCTTCAGCACAGTCGGCTGGTCGCTGGCCGATCTGATTTCGGGAACCACCATCGTGGCGATCGTTCTCAGCCTCCAGACAACCGGCCCAATGCTCTTTACGGCCCTGATCAACCAGGACATGTTCCTGGCCGGCAGCTTTATCATGATGCTCAGTGTCCTCACTGTGATCGGCACATTGCTCTCCGACCTCCTGCTGGCTTGGGTCGATCCACGAATCCGCCTCGAAGAGATGGCATAGCCCGCGGATGTGCTACCGTTTCGCCGTTTGAATGCGACTCTCAGATCTGAACAACACGAGCAGTTTAAGCGTTACCACAAGGACCTGAACGAGCGATGACGAACGAAGACCAAAGACCGGCTGCCTTTGAAGAAGACCCCGAAGAGGAAGAGCGCTACCTGGACATCAGCGAGGACGAAACACAGGTTGCCGTCGCTTCCTTCTGGCAGTTGATCTGGTGGCGTTACCGCCGCCATCGCGTGGCCGTATTCAGCACCTTCGTCGTCTTTGTCTTCTACCTGATTGCGGCATTCAGCGAATTTGTCGCGCCTTACGACCCGGAAGCAAAATTCGTTAAATATAAGTTGCACCCGCCCACACCAATTCACATCGTCGACGCCGATGGCAACTGGCACATGCCCTTCATCTACCAGACCATTCGCGAGCGGGACCCGGAGACCTTCCGCAACAACTACCACGAAGATACGGAAATCCGCCATTCCATTCGCCTCTTCCCCAAGGGCGAAGAATACGAGTTGTGGGGTGAAATTGCGGCCACCACCAAACTCTTCGGTCTGGACGTGCCCCACGAAGAGCAGGGCTTCTTCCTCTTGGGCACCGACCGGCTTGGACGTGACATGTTCTCTCGCGTCGCCTACGGGGCACGCCTCTCACTTTCTATCGGCCTCATCGGTGTGGTCATCAGTCTGGTCCTGGGCATCCTGTTGGGCGGCCTGTCAGGCTACTACGGCGGCACTATAGACAATATCATCCAGCGCATTATCGAATTCCTGCGTTCCATCCCGTCCATCCCGCTGTGGATGGGCCTGAGCGCGGCCCTGCCGCCCGGGTGGCCGATTCTCTATGTCTACTTCAGCATCACCGTTATTCTCTCCTTTATCGGTTGGACCGGCATGGCCCGCGTCGTGCGCGGCAAGTTCCTGCAGCTGCGCGAGGAAGAGTTCGTCATGGCGGCACGCTTCTCCGGCAGCGGCGAAATGCGCATCATTCTGCGTCATATGCTGCCCTCCTTCCTCAGCCATATCATCGCCACCATGACCCTCGCCATCCCGACCATGATCCTCAGCGAAACCGCTCTCAGCTTCCTCGGTCTCGGCCTGCGCCCGCCCGCCATCAGCTGGGGCGTCCTCCTGCAAGAGGCGCAGAACATCAGCGCCGTCGCCATCGCACCCTGGACCATGGTCGCGCCCGCTCTCATGGTGGTGATCGCCGTGACCGCCTTCAACTTCATGGGCGATGGCATGCGCGACGCCGCCGACCCGTACGCAAGCCTCTAACCCTGAATCCGGGAGCGGCTAGCCGTCCCGCAGCCGCCCCGCTCCGCGCGTGAGGATTTCCATGATCATCAAAGGCAGCGCAATCCCCGAAGTCAACTTCCGCAAAGGCTACGAGATCGGCGATGCGCAGGAACAGATCGACCACTTCGCCATGCGCATCACCACCCCGGTCAACCCGTTCGAACCGGAAAAGCACGGCGAACAGCGCTTCTGGTACATCCTGGAGGGCGAAGCCACCGTCACCATCGACGGCGAGTGCACGGCCGTCGGCCCGTCCGACCTGATCCTGATCGCGCCGTGGACCGACCACAGCCTGCGCGCCGACAATTGGGTGCGCTGG
>DAOUHX010000420.1:0-16481 GCA_034428395.1 Caldilineaceae bacterium | reverse complement strand
CTCGGTCCCGGCGAGGAACATCAGAAAGACGAAACCGAATTCGGCCAGGAGCGTTAGCAGGGGCTCCTCGTGGGTGACCCAGCCGAAGCCGCTGCGTCCGATGACGATACCGGCCAGGATTTCGCCGACAACGATTGGCAGCCTGAGGCGTTTGAAGCGGACAAGCAGCAGAGGGACGAAGAATGCCAGGGCGATGACGATCAGGAGAGGGGCAAAGCCGGCTTCAGCTTCCATGCGGTTCCAGAGGTGTCATGGTCGGAGCAATTTGAGCACTGTGCAGCTGGCTGCGAGGCGGCTAGAGGTCCCCGGGATGGCTTGATCGGGCATTCTGATTCTGTTACCCTAACATCCATGAACGGGGACGGGCAAGAATCTCTGCGCGGGGTGATCGAGCGCATCACATTTCACAATGAGGAGAACGGGTATACGGTTGCCAAGCTGGCGCCGGAAATGCCGACGCCTCAGCTGCCCCACTGGCAGAAGGAGGCGCCGATCGTGGGCAACATGGTCGGCGTCAACGTGGGCGAAGCGGTCGAGCTGCGGGGACGCTGGGAGATTCATCCGCAGTACGGCAAGCAGTTCAGCGTCAGCGCGATGCGGACTGTCCTGCCGGCGACGGTTGCCGGCATCGAGAGATATCTTGGCAGCGGCCTGATTCGGGGCGTGGGCCCGGTGACGGCCAAGCGGGTGGTGGCCCATTTCGGCGAGCGGACGCTCGACATAATTGAAGGCGAACCGGAGCGGCTGTCGGAGGTCGGCGGGGTGGGCCGCAAGAGGGTCTCGATGATCCGGGCGGCCTGGGCCGAGATGAAGGCGATCAAGGAGGTGATGATCTTTCTGCAGGGGCACGGGGTCAGCGCCGGCCTGGCCACCAAGATCTACAAGCGATACGGTGACGATGCGATCGCCATTGTGCAGCAGGACCCGTACCGGCTGGCGGAGGATATCTTTGGCATTGGCTTTGTGACCGCGGACAAGATCGCGGGCGCGCTTGGCATTGAAGAGGACGCGCCGCAGCGGATCGCAGCGGGCGTGGCCTACACGCTGGAGAAGGCTGGCGGCGAGGGCCATGTCTACCTGCCGAGCCCCGAGCTGGTTGCGCAGGCCGTCGGGCTTCTCGATGCCGGACCGGAGAAGACGGCGGCCGGGGTGCTGCGGCTGGAGGGGGCGGAGCGAGTGAAGCTGGCGGCGGAGCCGGGCGCGGAGGCGGACGCGCTTCGCTGGGCGGTTGCAGGCGTGTACGGGCCGTCAGACCAGGATTCACTTCCCCTGTTTCCGCAGAGCCGCAGCCCGTTTGACGAGCCGTCGGACGAGCGGATCGAGGCGCTGCTGCAGGGGGAGCAGGCGGTCTACCTGACGCCGATGTATTACGCCGAGGTTGGGGTCGGCAATCGCCTGGGACGGCTGTTGCGGGGCGGCGGCGACGTGTCGCCCGAAGCAGTGCGCGGCCTGGCAGCGCTGGACCGGTTGCGACTGGTGGACTGGGAGCGGAAGTTTACGCAGAAGGAAGGGGCGCGGGCGGAGGGGACGGGGCTGCGGCTTGAGCCGCGGCAGAAGGCCGCGGTGCGCTCGGCGCTGACGCACAGGCTGACGGTGCTGACGGGAGGCCCCGGAACGGGAAAGACGACGGTTGTGCGCACGATCCTCGATCTGTGCGAGCAGGCGGGAGCGGTTGCGCTGCTGGCGGCGCCGACCGGTCGCGCGGCCAAGCGCATGGCCGAGGCGACGGGGCGCCCGGCCAAGACGGTCCACCGGCTGTTGGAGTTTCAGCCGGGCGCGGGTTTTTCGTTCAAACGCAACGAGGAGCATCCGCTGCGAGGCGACCTGCTGATCGTCGACGAGGCGTCGATGCTGGACCTGCTGCTGACGAACAGCCTGTTGAAGGCGGTCCCACCTGGGATGTCGCTGCTGCTGGTGGGCGACGTGGACCAGTTGCCGAGCGTGGGGGCGGGCAATGTTTTGGGCGACGTGATGGCGGCGATCGAGGAGGGTGGCGGCGATGCAGCGCAGACGGGGGAAGCCGCGGTCTGGGGCGAGGCGGCGGTTGTGCGCCTGGAGACGATTTTCCGGCAGGCGGCCGGCAGTTACATCGTCGAGAATGCGCACCGCATCAATCGTGGGCAGATGCCGGTCCTGACGCGGTCGGCGGCGCATGGAGAGGCGGCCGCAGTCGATTTCTTTCTCTTTCGCACCGAGGAGCCGGAGCGGGCCTCCGAGCTGTGCGTGGAGCTGGTGCAGGATCGGATTCCGCGGCGCTTTGGGATTGCGGCGGAGGAGATCCAGGTGCTGAGCCCGATGCACCGCGGTCCGGCCGGGGTCGGCGCACTGAACGAGATGTTGCAGGGTGCGCTGAATCCGCCCCGGCCCGAGCGGGCCGAGCGGGCGATGGGCAGCCGCGTTTTTCGCGTCGGCGACCGTGTGATGCAGGTGCGCAACAACTACGAAAAAGATGTATTCAACGGCGATATGGGCTATATTAAAGGTGTCGACGGGGTTGAACAGCGTCTGGTGGTCGAATATGACGGCCGGCTGGTTCCGTACGATTTTCTTGACCTGGACGAGCTGGTCCACGCCTACGCCATCAGCGTTCACAAGAGCCAGGGGAGTGAGTTCCCGGCGGTCGTCATACCGGTGCTGACCGGCCACTACATGATGCTGCGGCGCAATCTACTCTACACGGCGGTGACGCGGGCGCAGCGGCTGGTGGTGCTGGTGGGCCAGCCCAAGGCGATCGGGATCGCCGTAGGCAACGACAAGGAGGCCCGGCGCTACAGCGGACTGACCGCGCGTTTGCTCCGGACCCCGGTAAGGGAGATCTTTGCATGAACAGCAACGTAAAGCCACTGGTCGCGGTGCAGCTGTACAGTCTGCGTCATCTTTCAGAAGAATTCGAGGAATTGGCGGCCGCGGCCGCGCAGGCCGGGTACGAGGGCGTCGAACTGATGCATCTGGCGGACCGTCCGGGAGGCGAGGCGAAGGCGGTCCTGGAGGAACACGGGCTGCAGTCGGTTTCTGCCCACGTTCCCTACGAAGCGCTGTCGGAGGAATTTTCCGCGACGGTGGCGTTTCATCAGGCCGCGGGCAACGACTGTCTGGTATTGCCGGGGCCGGCGCTGGGGGTGCGCGAGTCTGAGAGCGGCGAGTCGTGGCGGGCTTTCGGGCAGACGCTCAATGAGCTGGGCCGGCGCTGCCGCGAGCAGGGCGTCCGTTTGGGCTATCACAACCATGCTTTCGAGATGGCAATCTACGACGGCGCGCGGGCGATCGACTGGCTGCTGGGTAGCGCCGAGCCGGAAAATCTTTTTTGGGAACCGGACCTGGCTTGGATCAGCGACGGCGGCGTGGACCCGCTGGAGATGGTGGAGCAGTACGCGGGGCGCTGTCCGCGCATTCATGCCAAGGACCTTGCGCCTGCGGGCGAAAACGAGGACCAGATGGGCCTGGCCGACGTCGGCTACGGTACGCTGGACTGGGAGGCGCTTCTGCCGGCCTGCCGCGCGGCCGGCGCGGAGTGTTACATCGTCGAGCACGACCTGCCCAAGGACCCGGTCGCCAGCGTGCGCCGCAGCCGCGAGTTTTTGGAAAGCCGGGTGCAGCGGGCGTGAGGGCTCGGTGCACTGCCATTGGAGGAAAACTTGGCTAAATCGGCAATGTTTGAAGGGCTCGTTTTCGACGAACGCCGCAACGCAGCGCCGGTGAAATATGTCGGTGAGCGCCCCTGTTACGTGGTCGACGAGGACGGGTTCCTGCGCCATATAGACGCCGCGCAGGTGGACCAGCAGGTGCTGGACTACCTGAAAGGGCAGGTCGACCAGCACCGGGACCTGGCGGTGAGCGGCATGTTGGACCTGATGGGGAAGAATGACATTTTCACGAAGGCAGCCGTCGAGTCATCGATCGACAATATCGACCAGGCGGTCGGGCAGGAGATCCCGGAGCAGTCGCGCCAGTGGCTGGGTATGATGGGCTTCCGCGTCATCATTGACGACGGCGGGCACGTCGTGGAGATCGAGATGCCGACGGGCGGCGTCGAAGAAGACGACGACTACTGATGTGGATGCGGCAGACGCGCGCGCGTCCGCCCGCGTTTTCACGTGATCAAGAATTCAGGTGCCAGTCGGGGTCGGTCAAGGCCTCGTAGACGACGCCGCCTTCGACGTCGCGGGGCATCGGCAGCCCCAGCAGGTAGCAAAGCGTGGGCGCCACGTCGACGGCCCGCACCTGACCTCGCAGCGCAATCCCCTCCTTGACGCCGGGACCGGCGAGAATAAAGGTGCAGTGCTGGCCGGCGATGCCGAAGCTGACGGACGGCAGCTGTTTGCCGTGGGCGCCGTCGAACTCGGGGCGCAGGGCGTAGACGACGTCGCCGACGGTATCGCCCCAGAGGTTGACCATCTCGGCGTCGGCGCGCGTGACCGCCAGGGCGAAGGGATGGCGGCCGGTTTCCGGGTCGGTGTAGGCGTGGAGTGCGTCGATGATCTCCAGTTGCGTATCCTCGTATTCTGAAACCGGCACAGTTCCGGTAGGCTCCCGTCCTTGCAGGTTGATGAAGACATGCACCAGGCCGACCGGCGCGGCGCGTGTGCGCGACCAGTCGACCGTACGCCTGCCGTTTTCCTCGCTGTAGACCAGCAGACCGGCCTCTTCGAGCGCTTCCTCGATCAGAATTGAGCAGAACTGATTGGGCGTGCCGCCATGGTCCGACACCAGGCAGACGAGCGTGTCCTCGCCGGCGAGCTCGACGATGCGGCCGATCATGTCGTCGACTGAGGCGTAGGTGCGGATGACGCCGTCGAGGCTGCGCTGCTGCGTCTCTTTGTCGGCGCCGCTCAGGTCATCGGCCTGGCCGAGGAAGAAGTGGCTGGTGTAGTCGGAGGCGTGTGTTTCGATGAAGAGCATGGTCCAGTCGGCGCGGGTCGCGGTGAGGTAGCCGGCGACGTCCGCGAGCCGCTCGTGATGAAAGTCGAGCAGCTCGAAGTAGGTGTCGTCGTCGATGATGCCGAGCGCGTCGCGGCCCGGATTCTGCAGAAAGTTGCCGACGTGCCGGTCCAGCTCGGCGGCGACCTCGGGCGGCTCGGTATAGCCGAGGGCAGGCCAGATCTGGGGCACAAAGAGCTCGAAGGCGTCGGATTCGGGCGTGAGGTTGACCAGTTTCATGCGCACGTAGCCGTCAACGTCTTCGCCGTCGATTTCGAAGCTGTCGAGCCACCAGTCAGTCCACTCGCCGACCGCGAGCTCGGCAATCGGGTCGGCGGCGTCGCGGGCGCGGCAGATGCGCACGCGGTCGTATCCGCTTTCGCCCGCGGCGTAGACCAGGCCGTAGAAGGGCTTGGGCGTACCCTTTTCGCCGCGCAGCATCGAGCCGCGGCCCCGGACGAGGGGCTGGATCGTCAAGGGCACCTCTTTGAAGGGGCGCGTAGAGGGCGGCAGGTTTGACCAGCCTTCGGCGTCGCTGAGCGTGACCGTATCGACGTCGGAGACGGTCTGCAATGCGCTCGGATCGAGCGTTTCCGGATCGCGCTGGCCTTCGATAGCGCGTCGCTGCCAATTTCCCGCCACAAAGAGGTGATAGCCGGCGATCTGGTGATGATTTGAGACGCCGGGGCCGGTCCCCTCCACCTGAACGCCGCTGGTTACGGTCGGCGGCCACGACATTTCCCATTTGACGAGCAGGGGGATCGCGCCGGCGCGCTCGACGGTGTTCCACAGATATTCGGCCTGGGACAGTTCGGTGTTGATGCCCCAGACGGTCTCATCGAGCCGGCCGCCCAGTTTGCGGATGTTGAAGTCCATGACGCCGTGGTTGCCGGGCCAGGCGCCGGTGGAGGTGGCAGTCCAGCCGGGAGGCGTGAGCGTGGGGAAGACACCGATCATGGGACGGTGAGCGCCGCGGTCGAGCAAATTGCCAAGGTGGGGCATGTGTCCGCCGTCGACCATGTTGTAGATGAGTTCCATGCTGGCGCCGTCCATGCCGATGAGGATTGCGCGCCGTGCGGGGCTCTCCATTAGTTTTCTCCTTTTACGGGTTGTCGTTGCGATGCTGCCGGAGGTGATTGTTGCTGAAATGTCCGGCAGGGCACGGTCAGACATGATAACCCGCAGAGGGTCAAAACGCATAGTGCGGGAGGCGGGCTCCGGGCTGCCGGTGGGGGGCATGGAGGGGATCCACGAATTTTCACGAAGGGACACGAATTAACACGAAATTACGCGGAGAGCATTGACTCATCTTGCCGCGGGGAGGATGTCCAGGGCGCGGGATGGATGCTGGCGGAGAGCCGGCTCTTTCGGCTTGGCAGTCGTTTGTTACGATTGTGAAGTTGGACACAATGGGTTGCTTTTGTGCTATAGTTTCTGTAGCGTATAATTAGGTTCTTTCACTTCCTTTCCGGTGTCCTTCAGGGAGGGACTATGCAGGCTGGAAACCGCCGAAAGGCGCGCGGATCTAAAGGCGCGCGAAAAATTTTGCCGAATCGGACTATCCTGGGCCAGCTGGCGCTTTCGCTGGCGTTGGTTGCGGCACTGCTCCTTCCTGCAGGCGGCCTGATCTACGCTCAGTCGGGCTTCGTGCCCTTCACGAACAGCATCATCAGCCTGGACGTATCGCCGGACGACGGCGGTATTGTGGTGGCCGGTACGCTCAACGTGCCGGTGCCGGCGGGGATCTATCGCAGCAGCGACGGCGGCCACACGTGGAGCCGCGCCACTGCTGACCTGCCGGCCGACACGTCGATCAGCGCGATCCGGTTCGACCCGCAGGACGGAAACCGGGTGCTGGCGGCGGACGGGGGCGTGGGAAATCTGTTCATCAGTGAAGACGCCGGCCTGAACTGGCGCCAGGAAACCTCGATCAACCAAGTACTGACGCCCAACAGTGGCGTGGGCCGCCTTTTTTCCCGGGTCGAAGAGGGGCAGACCGTCTTTTACGCCGGCACGCGCTATGACGGTGTCGTGCGCAGCGCGGACGGCGGCCTGACATGGGCGTGGTTCGGCGACGGGCTGTCCGCGGGCGCGCTGCGCGTGCGGGCATTTATCGAGAAGGACGGAACACTCTTTGCGGGGACGCACGACGGCGTCTGGCGACTGTCACTGGGCGCAAGTGGGTGGACGCGCGTCAATTTGCCGGCAGGCATCATCGCGCGCGGGATGACTAATCACGATGGAAGGCTCTATGTCGGGACCTTTGCCTCCGGCCTCTATCTGAGCGACGACGGCGTGAACTGGCTGCAGGACCCATCGTTTCCCGCCGGCGTCATCATCTACGATATTGTCGTGAGCGGTGAACAGGTGGTTGTGGGCACGAATGTCGGCCTGTGGAGTCAGAGCGTGCCGGACTGGTTGCGGGCAAGCGTTAATGGCGCAGGTTTTGCCAATGCGGTCTACCGGCTGGCTTCGTCGGCGACGCTGGTGGGCGTCACCTACGCCGGGACGGAGCAGGACGGCGTCCTGCGCACCATAGACAGCGGCGTCAGTTTTCTCTCATCGGCGCAGATAACACCGTTGGACCCGGCAGAGCTGCCGGACCAGCCGACGCCCACCTTCACACCCACGCCCACAGTGACGGCCACGGCGACGGAGACACCATCGCCGACCGCGAGCGCGACGGCGACGGCGACGGCGACGCTGGACCCCAACGCACCGACTTCCACGCCGACAGCGACGCCGACGGCCATGCCGACGTGTGATCCGCGCCTGCCGACCGCGAGCGCGACGCCGACGGCGACGGCGACGCTGGACCCGAACGCGCCGACTTCCACGCCGACAGCGACGGCAACGGCGACGCCAACGTGGGCCCCAGACCTGCCGACCCATACGCCGACTGCGACGGTTACACCGACGCCGACCTGGGACCCCAACGTTCCGACGCAGACGCCGACAGCGACGCCGACAGACGTTCCGAACTGTGTCCCCGGCGATCCGACTTCCACGCCGACGGAGACCGCGACGCCGGACCCGAACGCGCCGACGCCCACCTCGACCGGGACGCCGACGGAGACCGCGACGCCGGACCCGAACGCGCCGACGCCCACGCCGACCGGGACGCCGGAGCCGAGTGCGCCTGATACCGACGCGGCGACGAGCACCCCGGAAACGCCGGAGGAGGAAGAGGAGGTCCCGACCCCAACGCCGACCTCGACGCCGGACGCGCTGGGAAACGTGGGCGACCGGCTGACGCAGATACCGCCGATCTGGATCGGGGGAGCCGCGCTCTTCTTTCTTCTGATCCTGTTTGCCAGCGTTTCGGTGGCGCGCGACGGAACGCGCGATGCCGATGACTTGTGACGAGGAGCGTGCCGGTGAGCCGCCATGCGGGGCGCGAGACCGCCGGGCATCCCGGGTCCAGCGAGAACGGCGCGCGGGCGCTGGACAGGTTACTGGCGCAGATTCCCCACGCGTTGCACACCGCCGGCAATCCAGGGGCTCCTGCAATACAGGTGCGCGCGGTCGCCGAGGATAGCCGGGCCGCGTGCGACGGCGCGCTCTTCGTGGCGGTGCCGGGTATTGAGCAGGACGGCCATCGCTACATCCCACAGGCAATAGAGGCAGGCGCGGCCGCGGTCGTAGGCAGCCACTCGCTTGAACTGTTGAAAGCCAAGGGCTGGTGGCCGCGGTCGTCCACCGCACACTATACGCAGGTGAAGGACAGCCGCGAGGCGCTGGCCTGGTTGAGCGCGGCGTTCTTCGGCTTTCCCAGCCGCGGGCAGACCGTTATCGGCGTTACCGGGACCGATGGCAAGACGACGACCTGCGCGCTGCTTGAGGCGATTTTGGGCGAAGCGGCCGACGTTGGTGTGATCACGACAGTCGGCGCGCGCATTGCCGGGGTCGAGCAGGAGACGGGGCTGCATGTGACGACGCCGGAGGCGCCGGCGGTGCAGGCGCTTCTGGCGCAGATGCGTGCGGCGGGCTGCGCGTATTCGGTGGTCGAGAGCACCAGTTTCGGGCTGGAACAGAAACGGGTGGCGGCGGTCGAGTATGATGCGGCCGCGCTGACCAACATCACGCACGAACACCTGGACATCCACGGGTCCTACGAGGCATACCGTGCGGCCAAGTTCCTGCTGTTTCGCACTCTTTTCCGCGGCGGGCAGGCTGCGGCCGGGCCCCGCATCGCGGTCTTCAATAAGGACGACGGCAGCTGCGAGCCGTTGCGGGCGGCGCTGGCCGAGGAGCAGGCGCGTAACCCCACTGCCGAAGTAACCCCTTATATATATAGTGTGTCGGACACGAACGCAGATGTCTACGCCCGCGGCATTGAGTATCTGCCGAACGCGACGCGCTTTGAGCTGGTCTGGCCCGGGGGCGTGCTGCCCCTTGAGACGCGGCTGATCGGCGAGTTCAACGTGTCGAACGTTCTGTGCGCGGCGGCGGTCGCACTCGGGTTGGGGATTTCGCCGCAACAGATCGCGCGCGGGGTTGGCTCTCTTGCAGCGGTGCTGGGGCGGATGCAGCGGATGGACGTGGGGCAGGCGTTCTTGGCAGTGGTCGATTTTGCGCACTCGCCGGCGAGCCTTGAGCGGGCCTTACAGACGTTGCGCCCACTCGTCGGCGCTGAGGGGCGCGGCGGGCGGCTGATCGCAGTTTTTGGCTGTGCCGGTCTGCGGGACCGGGGCAAGCGGCGGCTGATGGGGCAGGTGAGCGGCCGCTTGGCGGATTTCACGATCATCACGGCCGAGGACCCCCGCACCGAGGACCTGGATGCGATCAATCGGGAGATCGCCGTGGGAGTAGAGGAGGGCGTTGGACAGGCCGAGGAGAGGAAGAAAGCGCTGCGCGTCGCGATTGGGGCGGACGGCGCGCCGCAAGGGTCCCGCTATGCGATCGTGCCGGACCGGGCTGAGGCAATCCGGGTCGGTGTGCAGATGGCGCGGGCGGGGGATGTGGTCGCCTCGTTCGGCAAGGGCCATGAACGGAGTATGTGCTTTGGCGAGACGGAGTATCCGTGGAACGAGCAGGAGGCTATGCTTGCCGCGTTGCGTGCGCGCTTAGGGGGAGCCGGTGGGCGTCCCTAGTATTCAGTTTCTGGTTTTAGGTTGGACGGCCCGTTCCTGTGGCAGGACCGTTGGGTCTGAAAGTGGTTTTGTGCCTCCGTATGTCGTATTGTAAGATGTGTGATAGCCTTTATATGAGCCAGAGTGCAGGGGCAGCCGGCCGTCATACCAGAACGAGGAAGGGAGGCGGCACGGTCGGATTGGCGATTTATCTGTTCAATGTCGAGCAGCAAAAGGCTGTGCGCAAGGAGCACGGTGTAGTGCCGTGTTTGGCGTTTCGGCATTGTGCATCTGAATGTTCCGTGATATAACTGATTCAGCATGAATGGTGGACGCGTCGATGGGTAGCGCGGTATCTGCAATTATTTGCCACATCTTTGTAACGCACACATAAGGAGGCGGCTCGTGCCTGCCTTACTCCGCAAATTCGCAGCCGTTCTGGTCTTCAGCCTGGCGTTGGGCGCCTGTGCTGGCGGCGGTAGCGGCGGCTCGACCTGGTTCAACCTCCCGTCGGTGCCGATCCGAGTCGATGCCGGCGGCAACGGCAGCGCGCTCGGTTTCCCGATGGGCCAGATACTGCAGCAGCCGATGTTGGACCAGTTCGCTGCAGCCGGCGTGGACGTGCTGGAAGCCAGAATCGGCTATCACGGCGTCTTCCTCTACGCCGACGGCGAGCCCCTGCCCTACCTGAAGTGGAGCGACGAGTCGACGGAGCTTCTGGGCGAGATTCTGCCTTACGTCCCCGGCGCAGGGGCGGCGGCGCCCGCGCTTACGTGGTTGCGGAGGGTTGGCTTGGGCGCGATCATCGTTTTGCCGACGGCCGGCGGCGACGTGCCGCGCTGGCAGGGCGAGGAGCTGGTCAGCGGGGAGAGCGCAGAGACGACGATTGGGCCGTTGCAGTTTGCCAGCATTGCATTCGATGCCGAGGGCAAGGCGTCGTTCGAAGGCATTCCGTTGGCACAGCTTGAAGAGGCGCTGGGCCAATCACTGGGTGTGGCGCTGCCGCCGATGGCGCTTCAGATCGTCAATGGGGTGGGGGCGGACCAGTTCAGCATTGCGACACAGCCCAACGGCATCGACCTGGCCTTCGACGACACGTTGCTGGCCGGTCTGGCGTATGACAGCGAGCGCCTGGAAAACCTGATGCCGATCCTAGGCGCGTTTGTGGACCCGTCGATGGGCGACATGATCGCGGACGTGGTGCCGATGCTGCAGGGCGCGGACCTGGACATTATTGTCTCGTTTACGGGTGAACCGGCGGCGGATACGCTGCTGCCGGCGATTGCGCTCGACATTGCGGAAGACGGTTCGGCGAGCGCTTTCGGCATTCCCCTCGGGTCCGCTTCACTGCTGCCGGCCGATGTGCTTGCGTTGCTGGGCGACTCGAACGTGCTGATGTTGGATCTGAGCATCAAGAGTGAGGGCATATACCTGGCGCTGAACCAGGAGCCGCTGCCGACGATCTTGTGGAACGAGGCGTCGATAGGACTGATTGGAAAGATCGCGGTCAATCTGCTTGGCGTCGATTCGGGCGCAGTGGACGCAGGGCTGACGGTGCTGCAGAGTCTGCTGGCAAAGACGGATGTGGCTTTGTCGCTGGGTCTGCCGGGCCAGGATGGGATGACGTTTGCCGACGACTATGATGTGACGGTGCCCGGCTTTGCGGCCGCGCCGGAGATGGGAACGGTCGGCCAGATCGGGGCATCGATCAGCAGCGATGGCATGGTCGTGTCTGCGCTCGGCATCTCCCTCACCGAAATGGCGATGCTGCTGCCGGCGCCGATCAGTCTGCCGCCGACGGTTATGAACATTCTGAATGCAACGGGTTCGGACGCGCTTCGGCTGACGACGTCGACCAGTACGACGGAGTTGGTGGGCGACTCGGGCACGCTGCTGGCTTTGCAGTACGATGATGCGGCGCTGAACCGGCTGGTGGTGGTGCTTTCCTCGCTGTCGGACAGAATTGCGTTCATTCAGACACTGATTGACATTCCCGTTCTGCCCAATCTGCCCCAGATTCTCGGCGCGGGGCTGAACGTACAGGTTGCGCTGGCGGGGCAGGATGCGCCGGAGACGAATCTGACTTCGCTGCCGGTCGAGGTGAAGGCGGACGGTGGGCTGGCGGTCTTGGGGATCCCACTGGGGGACAATCCGAAGCTGCCGTCGGACATAATTGTTCGCATGCAGGAGCTGAACGTCCAGCGGCTGGACCTCAATATCATGGATGCCAGCCTCTACCTGGCGGCAAACGGCGGGAACCTGCCGGTTATCTCCTGGTCCGAGCAGACGATGGAGACGCTGCAGCGGGTCGCGGCTGAGTTACTAGGCCCGGTCCTGCCGGTGGGGGCGATTGTTGACTTCCTCCAGAACACCGATATCGGCGTGGCGTTGACGCTTCCGCCGGCTGACGGGGTGGATGCGATCGCCGTACCGGCCGAGTTCGATGTGACGGCCGTGCGGATGGAGCCGCCTGTGATCGAGAGTGAGTTCAGGCCGGTGCTCGCGCTTGGTCTGACACTGGAGGGTTCGGAGATTCGCTCATTTGGCGGGTTGCCGGCTGCAGACCTGGAGGAGATGGGCGTGAGTCTGCCGTCTCTGCCGCCGAACATTGCGTTTATTCTGCAGGATGGCCTGAAGGTGTCGGAGCTGGAGTTGACCTCTACGTCGAACCAGTTGAATGTGGTTGCCGACAACACGGTGCTGCTGACGCTGCACTATGATTCGCCTTCGATCCTGCGCGTGCTGGACCTGGCCGCGCCGTTGCTGCCGGAGCAGCTTGCGGAGGCGCTGAATGACCCGGGTATCGCGGAGCTGATTGTCGACGAGTTTTTGCCGCTGGTTGTGGGCGCGAAGTTGGACGTGACGGCTGAGCTCGTGCAGGAGTAGGCTGATTTCCAGCGAACCTTATACAGCTAAACAGTGGGCGAGAGCGATTTCATCGGCTCTCGCCTTTTTCTTTCCTACACCCCTGGAACGGAGATTTCGACCATGCCGAATGGAGGCTCAGACTGCTGTGCGACCTGCTGGTTCAATCGCAAGAACCGCGGGGAGAAGGGCTACCGCTGGGCGCGGGACAGAGAGGTGGAACCATTCTGCGAGATCAGGGATGTCGAGATCGAGGATCCCTTCTGGACTTACTGCGCAAACCATCCACATCGCAGGCCCAAGCGGGATCCGATTCCAATTGGGCCCATCATGCGAAATGACGGGGGAGAGTATTCCGGAAGGGGATATGTCAGAGAAGTATGGATAGTGTCACCCGACTCAGAGGAGATTCGTCGGCACCTTCTTGGTCTTCTGCGCAACTTACGTGCCCATGTCGCTAAGGACCGGTATCCGGCGCGCCCCGGACTTGGAGAGGTCGTAGTGCGACAATTGGGTGAATTCAGGGAGAAGAGGGCCGAGAAGCAGATCCGGTGGCTCAGCGAGAACGGTTCGGAACCGTTGTCTGATGTTGCCGGCGAGGCGCTGCGGCAGATCAGAGGAGGGGGTTGAAGTGGGATCCAGGAAGGGGCACGGATTAACACGAAGGTGGGATGGGAGAGGCTACAAAGCAGTACGAATTATTCGATGACCGTATTGACGACTTTTCCGTAAACCTGCATCGTCTTGGCACACAAGAGCTCAGGGAAGTTCCCCTCCCGACCCCTCCGGAGTATTGTGCTGACAGGGCTGGACATTTCGCCGTTCTGACCAGGGTGCCCGGCGCAATTCGTGCAACGGCATCTCCGCGAGCAGCTCCTTCTTCATCTCACCAATGCGTCGCCTACGCGCCGGCGTGAACCCCTTGGTTAACTCGCGGAACGAATGGCGTCCACTCATTCGATCAACCCCTCCTTTTGCAGTTCCTCCAGATGCTCGTCATACAAGGCATCTGTGACCGGCAGGTACTGCTCGTAGAACCGATCGCTCCCGGTCTTGTCTCCGCCGATGAGCAGAATTGACGTTCGGCGCGGGTCGAAGGCGTAGAAGACCCGCAGAGGCCTGCCGCCGCTTTACACGCGCAGCTCGCGCATTCTCCCGTGACATGATCCTCTGATATCCGAGGGGTGGGGCACGGCAGTACAGGACCGTACTCCCTCAACAGTTCTACTCTGGCGGCCACGGCGTCCTGCTGCCCTCCACGAGCGCCTGCCACCACTGCCCAAACTGGTCCGTGTACTTCACCTCCCAAGCCATGGATCCATTATATTCCCAAAACGGAATATAGTGAGAGCAGGGACCAGACAGAGCACCGGTAGAGCCATACCGGCATCTTCGCCACGGGATCGTGCAATCCGGTCGCAACTGCTCCAGGGAGGCGCAGTGGCCGCGAGTTTCTCGCCAATTGGTGGCGGGAAAGAGCATTTGGGAGCACGCTTTCCTTGCCATAGGACTCTGGAGCCTTCGAAGCCGGGCAGGTCGAGAGTGGAGGCTTTCGGCCGGTTTCGGGGCATGGCTTCAGCCAACGAGACATTCAGATTGCGCAATTGCCTTCCATCTGTTACTTCCTCCCAAACAGTTCTGAAATGCTTGCACGTGGACACTGTCGGTAGCGGCTCTGAATGGCTGACGGCGCGTCCATGTGCCCAGCAGCGCCCTGACCTGGGTCGGAAAAATCGGATTGACCAGCCAACTCACGTGTGGTAGATTGCTGGCATTATCCTATATCTCAGAAATCCATTGTCCACAGTCGAAATCGACCGGCTGCAGTGTCCGGCTGCGCAAGGGGGTGATGCCTTTCGAGACTTGAGCAGAGGGAGTCCTCATTTTGCGAGATCGTCCACTGTGCTGCCGATCAGGCGCGTGCGCGCCGGGTGACGGCAGACATCATCAGGGAGGAGATTCGAAGATGACCAGCAAGAGAATGAGCCGCCGCAGCTTTTTGCAGCTGACAGCAGCGGGGACCGCAGGCGCGTTTTTCGCGGCCTGTGCAGCGCCGCCGGCAGCCGAGCCCGCCGCCGAAGATGGCGGGGATATGATGGCCGAGGAGCCCACCGAGCTGCGGTTGTCGCACTGGTGGGGCGAGCAGCATAAGAAGTGGCTGCCGATTGTACAGGAAAAGGCCAACGTCACGGTAGCGGAGGAGATCTATCCCTGGGGCGAGTATCAGCCCAAGGTCCTGACCCAGGTGGCGGGCGGCGTGGCGCCGGATATCATCCAGCTAGATCAGAGCCATAACTCGGACTTCTTCCCCAAGAACATCTTCGTTCCCTACAACGATTTCCTGGCCGGCTCCGGCCTGGACATGAGCAAGTGGAACGTGGACCCGGCGCTCGAGGTCGGCTACAACGGGGATATCCTGGCGTTGAGCCTGTTCACGATGCAGGGCCGCTCGGTCTACCTGAACCTGGACCTGGTGCGTGCGGCCGGATACGACGAGACGACGCTGCCGCTGTACGGCAACGACAACTTCGACATGTGGCATTGGGACGACTTTGTGGAGTTCCTGCAGGCTGTCACGATCCAGGCGTCGGACGGCACGTACGAGCAGTACGGCTATGCGGGCGCGATTCGGGATGCGACCAGCCTGGCGTACCAGATGGCGAGCTACAGCGCCGACTTGGTCGACGATCCGTGGTCGTTTGCCGAGACGGAGGCGCTGCTGGATGCGGACGTTGCCATCCAGGCGGCGCACGATGTGATCGATCTGACGATCGTGCATGGGGTGGCACCGACGATCGAGGCCCAGCAGGGCATCGAGGGCGGCCTGTTCCGAGCGGGGATCGCCGCGGCGACGATCGGCTGGACGAACCAGTCGTTGCTGGCGGCCGAGCTGCCGTTTGAGCTTGGCTTCATGCATATGCCCTTTACCGAACGCCGCGTGCACGGCGTCGGAGCGAATCACTGGAGCGTCAACAAGTCTTCAGAACACATTTCGGCGGCGCAGGATGCGGCGCTGATCCAGACGACCGACTACGAGGTCGGGCAGGCGCTGGTGGACCTGGCGGCGACGATATCGGCGTACGATCCGGCCTACTACCTGGACACGCTGCCGGAAGGCGACCTGGGTGTGATCACGCGCATCATGCTGGCGCGGCTGGCCGGCATGTCGGACTGCGACTACTGCACCGAGGACGTGAACATGTTCAACCGGGCCGGGTTCGGCCGCAAGGGGCGCTTCCTGCAGGACACGGTGCGCGCCGAGATGGAAAAGGCGTTGATCGGCGAGAAGAGCGTCGAGCAGGCGATGCAGGATGCGGACGCGGCGATCGACGAGGAGATCGCGCGCGAGTAGGGCGGCGAGCGCAGCAGGTTACCTGCAGCGGCCCTGGCAGAACTTAGGATATGACAGAGGGGAGCGACCGATGTTCGGGAAACTGAAACTGTCTTTGCAGGCAAGAGAGACACTCGACGCGTACATCGGCCTGCTCCCCTTCCTGTTGGGGTTCGTGATCTTTACGGCCGGGCCGCTGATCTATTCCTTTTATCTCTCGTTCACGAGCTACGATATTCTGACGCCGCCGCGCTGGCGGGGGCTTGACAACTACGACCGCATGGCGACGGGCGACG
>DAOUHX010000419.1:0-9322 GCA_034428395.1 Caldilineaceae bacterium | reverse complement strand
GGAAGGTGTAGGTCAGGCCGTCATCCGATATATCCCAGCTCTCCGCCAGGTCGCCGACGATTTCGCCGGTGCTCGGCACCAGCTTCGTCATCGTGTTGGCGTCCACCGCGTCGAACGCGATCGATACCTCCCACGAATAGTAGGTCGGGCTGGTCTCGCTCAGGAGCAGGCGCAGCGTTCCACCGTATTGCGGACCGCTCGCGACCTCCTCCTCCGCGGCCGGCTCCTCCTCCGCCATCGCCTCGCCCCCGCCCGTATCCGCCGGAGCCGCGCCCGCGCACGCTGCAACCAGTACGCTCAGCGCCAGTAAGATGCTCAACAACCAGCTGTACTTCCTCATAGGGTTCTCCTCCTCGATGAAATGAATCGGAAATCCGTACAAACCGTTTGAAATTACCGGGGCGCAGTCCGCCCCCAGGCTATTCGGCAAAGACAAAAGAGTAGAGCTTGGTGCGGTCCATGTGAAACTGCACGACAACCGGCCGCCCTTGCAGCGAGCTGACATCGCCGCTGCCGTTCCACGTAACCGTGTGGCGCAGGCTGTCGCCGTCGAAGGCGTCGGCCTCCGCGCGGCTGAAACCGGGAATCGCCCGCCCCTCCTCGTCAAGGATTTCAACCGCAATCGAGCCGAGACTCGCGTCCGCGTTGATCACCAGCCGCTCGCCCGCCATCGTCAGCGCCTTCGTCGTCAGCGCACCTTCGCCCGCGTCCATCGACACGAAGCCGTCCAACCGCAGCGTCGCCATGCAGACCACGCCGCCCTGCGGCTCAGCGCGTCGCGTCGCCCAGTGCAGCCCGCTGAAGCCGGCATAGTAGAAGCGGATCTCATCGCCTACTACCAGCGGATGCTGGAAAACGTAGACCATGCCTTTGTCATACTCGTCCGGCCCCGTCGGAATAAACGTCTGCCGGTCCCCCGCCCGCATCCAAGTGCGGTTGTCGCGGCTGAAGCTCAGTTGGATGTCGATGGTATCCATCCACGGCGGGCCCGTCGTAATCTTCTCCTCCATCCCCGGCAGCACGTGGTAGGCGGCGATGAAGCCGAAATAGACGTCCTCGTACGGCATCCACTCCATGTTGTAGAATTGCCGCGTCCACGGCGGGTCCTCGTCGTCCGGCGCCATGATGATCCCGTACGGCGTCCAGTTGATGAAGTCCTCGCTCTCGCTCTGCAGCACCACCCGTGTTCCCAGCCCGCGCGGCCCGCCGTACCCGTACCCGTCGGCGAACTCCATCTTCTCCCAGTGCCGGCTGTGCGCCACATACTTCCCCAGCCGCGGCTCCCACATCACCGAGTGGGGGCTGTCGCTGATCTTCGCCACCCGCACGTCCGGTTCCGGCGTCCAGCGCAGACCGTCCGGCGAAAAGGCCACACCAACGCCGTCGCCGCAGTTGTAGATTGTCTTGTAGCGCCGGCTCTCCTCCGTCGCCGTCGGGTCCTTGTAGATGCCGGCCGTCACGTTGCGCTTGCCGCGGTGGAAGACATAGTTGTTCTCGCGCGAGCCGCGGAACTCCATAATCCCCAGGTTGGGCCGCTCCCACTGGATGCCGTCCACCGAGGTGGCGTAGGCGATCACGTTGAACGACCACGGATAGTCGGCGCACTCATACCACATCTTGAAGATGCGCTCATCCTCGTCGAACATCACCGTGCCCATGACGATGACGTGCTCGTCGCCGCCAACCTGTTGCGGCGGCTCCAGCTCGATGATGGGATTGTCGTTGTACTTGGTCGGCTGATTCAGCGTGCGGAAGACGTTCTGCCGTTCACCTATAATGTAGTCGTCGGCGAACAGCTGCTTGCGGGTCCCAACATCAATTGGCGATGCGCCGGACATATCCACTTCCCCGTTCCTGGATCGATGGAGATTGTCTTATTTTCATGTTCGGGCTTAATCACCTGGCTGGATCAAACAGCATAAGGCACGTTCGAGGCCTCGCCCTGGATCAGCAGCAAATCCGACCTGTAGCCTTCGATCTCGCCCAGGTCCATCAGGCACTTCGAATTCGACGGGATGTAGCGCATCGCATGCGCGCGGCGCCGGTCCTGTGTCTCGTTGGCCGCCGACGCGTGCAGCGAAAGACTGTGCAGAAAGATGCAGCCGCCCGCCTTCACCGGCACCGTCACCTCCTGCGCCAGGATGTCATCGGTTTCCAGCTTATCGACACAGTCGGCCGGCACCATACCCAGCTTGTGGCTGCCGACGACCATCTGCAGCGCGCCGTTCTCCAGCGTCACGTCGTCCAGCGCAACCCAAGCCGTCACCCACGTTTGCGGAATCAGCCACGGCCACGAGGTCGCGTCCTGGTGATACTCCTTGGCCGAGCCATGCACCGGCGGCTTCATGAACATCTCGTCTGCCAGCAGTTTCAGGTCCCGCGTCTCCAGCAGTTCCTCAACCACCGCCAGGATTTTCGGATGCTTGGCCAGCGACAGGTAGACGTCATCGTACCAGGCCAGGAACTCCAGCTTGCGCAGCCTCTCCATCCCGCTCGGCCCACCCTCCTCCTCGGCCTGGATTCCGGGCTCCTCGCGCAGCCACTCAGGCGGAACATGCTTGAGCTTTCCCGACCCGATCTCGTGCGCACGCACGCGCAGCGCCTCGACCTCCGCCTCCGTCAGCACCTCCTCCACCAACAGAAAGCCGTCCCGCTCGTACGCCATCTTCTGCGAGTGTGTCAGTGACATCTTTCTATCTCTCTTTGGGAGTCGGTTTCCGATTCAATCATGGAAATGCGGGCAGCTTCTGGCAAAGCGCCCGCGCCGTGCTCAGGGGCAATACATCTGGCAACGCCGGAATCATAGTCAATCGCCGCACATTCGTCAAACCGGGGAAATCCTCCACTTCTTGGGGAGAATCCCAAAGGCGGCGTACAGATTCCGATACCTCGGGCAGAAACGGAGCCATGCCCGGCCCCCGCAGTTCCTGACCCCCTGGCAACTAACCCCTGGCCACTGCATTTTGGACGGTTGGGCCTTCGGCCCTCCTTTGTGCGGGGGGACTCCCCATGCAACGCCCCCCTGACGCCTCTCCAACCGACGTGTGTGGGATCTAATGTAGCCCAGCGCAACCAGCGGCCCCACGCGCCGCCCCCAATTCAACGAACGCCACCGCCACGTTTGGGGCAGGCACAAGGCCTGTCCCTGGCTCTTCCAAGAGCCTCTGTAAAATTCCAGCCATCGCTGAGATGAATTCCCCGCCAGACGATTTCCACCACACTTGTGGGCTGCACCCCTCTCCTCACTGTAGTTGCCTCTCCCGCCTGCATCCTCTAGAATGTCGCTGTCGGCCCTTGAAGTTCAGTTCGTGCGTAGAACCTTCTGGATGTGCTTCGGCCTCTGCCTCCACCACAATGAACACTCCCTTCTCGATTGAGTCTTCCACTTTCCCGGAGCCGTCCTTTCAAGGCACTGCCGGGTACAATTCTGGGGCCGCTGGAACACACGCAGAGGCGGCGGGGCTTAGGCTGGAGGTCGAGCTGTGAACATTACGCAATTCACAATCGAAGAGGTTCGCTGCTTTGCCGAACGCCAGACGTTCGAAATCCGGCCTCTGACCTTCCTTGTCGGCGAGAACAGCACTGGCAAGACGACTGCTCTGGCCTGCTTCCAAGTACTGGCGGATTTTATCGACAAGGGCGAAGTCAACTTTAACCCTCGTTCATACTCTATGGGTACTTTTGGGGACATTGTCAGGAAGAGCAGGAAGTCTGACAAGAGTTTTCTCCTCGGGTTCTCGATTGACGTCGAAGGTGAAAACGTTGGTCTCTCAGCTGAGTTCATCGAAAAAGCAAATGGAATTGAACCTGTCATAGGGGCAACTGCCATAGGTTTCGACGACGGTGACATCTGCATTGAGATTAGACAGTCTTCGCGAAGGGAAAGTGAATTAGTTTTGAGAAAGGCAAAGACCTATACCTTCAATGTCATCTATGCGTCGTTCCCTCCTGGGGCATTCAGACCGTTTTTCCTTCTGCAAAGTTTCGCCTTAGGAAGCAATGCGGACGACATGGACCAAGAGATGGCACTGACAAAGTTTACGAGGGAGAAACTTGACAACAACCCGGGCCTCTTTCGGCTCGGAGTCAACGGCAACCTGATCACGCAGAGCACGGCACCGGTCCGAACCGAACCGAAACGCACTTACGATCCCGTCAGCGAACTCTTGGATCCGGAAGGCAGCAATGTCCCAACTCTCCTTATGAACTTGGCCGTCTCGAACCCGAAGGAATGGGAGAAGCTGAGTCAGCAGCTCGATGCATTCGGCAAGAGTTCAGGACTCTTCAGCCGGATAAGTATGAAGAACCTTGGAGACACCAAGAGCGGCCCTTTCCAGATGAGGGTCAAAGTGAGAGGGCCAACCGTAAGCTTTTCCGACGTTGGATACGGTGTAAGTCAGCTCTTTCCGATTCTGGTAAATGTACTGGCCGAATCGCAAGTACGAAGCCGGTCGGATGCCAATGAAATGCCAATTTACCACCTTATGCAACAGCCTGAAGTTCATTTGCACCCAAGAGCGCAAGCGGAGTTCTCGTCTCTGTTGGTTCGGCTGGCAAGCCTAGGGAAACAGACTTTCCTTGTGGAAACACACAGCGACTACCTGGTAGATCGTGCACGAATCGAGATAAGACGGGGGAACATCGGCCCCGAAGATGTCTCGCTCATCTATTTGGAACCGTCGAGAAATACCGTCAAGGTTCACAACATTTCTTTCGACGAAATGGGCAACATGATCGGAGTTCCGCCCAAATTCAGAGACTTCTTCCTTCTTGAGTCAGACCGCCTTATGGGCTTTGAGGACTAGCGTGTGTGCATAATCTTGGATGCGAATTGCATCGGCGATTTTCGAAACCGTGCCAACAGCGACTTACAACCAGTACGACAGTGGATGGACATCAGAAACGGAAAGATTGCTTATTCAGATACAGATAGATTTCGGCGAGAGTGGAAAGCAGGGGGGCTAGATTCCACACAATTGAATCGGGCTGGACGACTCAAGTTGGTTCCAAAGGAAGATGTACTACAAAAGCAAGAAGTGTTGGAAGGGCAATTGGAGTCTGATGATCCACACATTATTGCTCTAGCCCTCGTTGCGGGAATCAAGGTTCTGGTCGTCCAACGTCAGCCCGATGAACCGCTAACGAGCGGCAGACGTAGAGCGAAGGGTGCTGATACAGCCTTGCAGAGGGATTTCAAACGGTTTACGCGAGGCAATGTTTATATGTTCGCTTCTCATAGGAGACTATTGAAAAATGACTTGTGCCCTTGAGTGCTTTCATTCAAATTGCTAAGGCCCCAATCTTCCAACGATGTTCTCCGAACGAAACCCGTCTTGGACACTCCAGGTCCCAATGTAGGACTTACAATATTCTTTAGGGGAAGAAAGGCGCGATATTCCACATGGAACGCTCACCCGGCAAACAGCTCTTCATCGACGACTACTTCATCGAGTCCCTTCACGGCGCGCGCCGCGTCCTCAACCAGCCCCAAAAACTGACCGTCGACGGGCCGCTACACATCCCCTTCGACCAGCCCTGGGACACGCAGTTTGCCCAGCCCGGCCGCGTCGTCTACGACGAAGAGGCGGGCCGCTTCCGCATGTACTACCGCGCCTGGGACGGCGAACGCTCCTACCTCTGCGCGCTCGACTCCAGCGACGGCCTCAACTGGGAACGACCCGAGCTCGGGCTCGTCAAGTTCGACGGCTCCACGCGCAACAACATCACCAACGCGCCCGCCGACCACCTCACCATGATCTGCGACCCCCGCGAACAGGACGCCGCCCGCCGCTGGAAAATGATCGACAACAGGCCGTTCGGCGTTGACGAGTCCGGCAATGAGCGCTGGCGCGCCTACTATTCCCACGACGGCCTCGACTGGCAACTCTACCCCGAAGACCGCCACAGCGACCAAAAGATGCTCTTCAACTTCGGCTCCCCCTACGAGACCTTCGGCGGCGTCATCGACCCCGACGCGCCCTATGTCTACTACTCGCAGCGCGGCTCCAACCGCCGCACGCGCGTTCTCGGCCGCCGCGACAGCCAGGACTTCCTCAACTGGTCCGGCCTGCGCACCGTCATCGAACAGGACCTGCTCGACCCGCCCGGCACCGAATTCTATTCGGCCGGCTTCGACCCCGTTGCCCGCACCGTCGGCGGCCTCCACGTCATCACGCTGCAGACCTTTCTGACCGACCTCTCTGAACCCTACGCCATCGCCGACGCGGCAAACTACTGGGGCCAGGAGAGCGGCTCCAACGCCCTGCCCGCGCGCGTCGACGGCTTCGTCGATTCTCAGCTGGCGGTCAGCCGCGACACCGTCTCCTGGACGCGCTGGCGCCGGCCCTTCATCCCGCGCGGCGAACTGGGCGCCTGGGACGGAGGCATGCTCTACGCCGATGGCCCCGTCCTGCACGACGGCAAACTCTGGTTCTTCTACATGGCCGGCAACCTGACCCACAGCGGCTACAGCGCGCAGCCCTGGCAGGGCGCATACTCGACGCCTAACCGCCGCGGCAAAGGCGTCGCGCAGCTACGCCGGGACGGCTATGTCAGCGTCGAAGCCGACGCCTATGCCCCGGGTATCCTTACCACCCACCGATTCCGGCAGGAAGAGGGTGGTCAGATTCATGTCAACGTCGACGCTGCCGCCGGTGAGCTCCGTTACGAGCTGCTGGCCGACAGCGGCGAGCCGATGCCCGGTTACACCGCCGCTGACTGCGATCCGATCCGCACCGACTCGCTCGACGCCGCGCTCTCCTGGAACGGCAAGCCCGGCTGGCCGCCCATCTCCGACAGCCGCCGCGACCGCTTCCCAAACCTTGTCCAATCCGAGTTCTACATCAAGCTCCGCTTTCACATCGCTCCCGGTACCAAGCTCTACTCACTCACTATCGACCCGCCCGAAGTCATGGTGTGGCAGGTCAAAATCAGAACGCGTATCGACTGATTCCAGCCGCAGCCTTCTTCTTGTAGAATAGACTCACGAAAGATTCTCGACCAACGCACTGACCGGGAGAGCACAATGAAGGAAACATTGACGGACGAACAGTGGCGCCAATATGAAGCCCAGGGCTACTTGCGTCTGGGCAAAGTCTTGAGCGAAGATGAACTCGCCATCCTCCAGGAGCGCATGGACGACATTATGCTCGGCCGCGCCCCGCTCGACTACAGCCGCATCGCCATGCAGCTCGACCGCGAGCCCGGCACCGGCAAGCCAGGCCCCCAGACCAAGGGCCACAAGGGTGCCACCCTCAGCTACCGCAAGATCCAGGACCTGGAGTACGATCCCAACTTCCTGGCCTACATGCAGAAGCCGCTGTTCCGCCACATCTGCGCCCGCGTCTACGGCGAGGCCACGGCGGTTGCCTGTTACCGCGCCATGTTCATGAACAAGCCGGCCCGCGAGGGCACCCCTTTGATATGGCACCAGGATCGCTGGAGATATCTCGACCGCGATCCCCTGATCACGGTCTGGACCGCCCTCGATCCTGCGACCATAGAGAACGGCTGCGTACAGATCGTACCCGGCGCCCACCATACCCTCATTAACCCCTCCAACCCATCCGGCTTCATGGAGCCGGAACAGGCCGAGGAGCTGACACGCGACGCCGAAATTGTCTATCTGGAATTGGAGGCCGGCGAATCCGTCCTCCTCCACAACCACCTGCCGCACAGCTCTGAGGTCAACAACACTGATATCCCTCGCCGCGCCTTCAGCGCATGCTACATGGACGCCGCAACCGTCGCCGCTAACGGGGACCGGTTCAACATCATGTTCGGCGCCGGCGCCATGCAGCCTGAAATGGTTTGATAGGCGGCGCGCCGCGGCCCTCCCACCGCAGGGCGCGGTCGTACCGAAACGCTCCGGAGTCTGCGATGATCATTCACAACGGCGGACCGCGCCAGCAGTTGGACGAAATCGTACTTTTTCCTTTCGACGATCACAGCCTGCCCCTGCAGTGCGGCGTCGAGCTGCACCTGGACGGCCACCATACGCCCTGCGGCCGCACGCGCGTCGTCGTCGGGCTGGGTGAGGAAGGTGCGCCGGACAGCCGGCGCGTTGTCTATTACGGGACCGTCGTGCGCGTCGACGACATTCTGCTGATGTGGTACCTAGGCCAGGGAGACGACCCCGGCTGGT
Organism: Caldilineaceae bacterium; assembly: GCA_034428395.1. Classification (GTDB taxonomy): domain Bacteria; phylum Chloroflexota; class Anaerolineae; order Caldilineales; family Caldilineaceae; genus Bin5. The sequence goes on along the minus strand of DAOUHX010000419.1, from coordinate 1,179 downwards.
TCGAGCGTGTCTGCTTCGCAACCAGCAAGGACGGCTATAAGTGGCACAAGCCGCAGCTCGGTCTAGTCGAGTACAACGGCAACCGCCGCAACAACCTCGTCGATCTCAACCAGGGCAACCACCACGTACAGAGCTGCGTCGTCTACTACGACCCCGACGATCCCGATCCCAGCCGCCTCTTCAAGATGCTGTTCCAGTCGCGCAAATACGAGAACCGCTTCGCCGCCGCTTACAGCCCTAACGGGCTGATCTGGCGCGAGTCGCCCGACAATCCGGTCGGCTCCTGGCTGGAGATGGCCGGCGGTACGCGGCACGACGGCTGCTACTACGTCTGCGGGCAGGGCGGCGTACACGCCGGCGGGGTGCGGCAGTTGGTCACCTATGTCTCCTACGATTTTGAAAACTGGTCGCAGGCCTCCTGCATGGGCATGCGTCGTTCAAACGTCTCGCCGCGACCGGCCGTCGCCGGCGGCAGCAGCGGCGAACAGATTCACCTCGGCGCCGGCCTCTGGAATCGCGGCAACGTCATCGTCGGCTTCTACGGCATGTGGAACGGCCACCCCTCCAACGACCGCCGCCTGGTCACGATGGACCTGGGCCTGGCCGTCAGCAACGACGCGCTTCACTATCGCGAGCCGGTCGCCGACTACCCGATCGTGTCCGCGGCCGAGGACGGTTGGCAGGAGTTGCCGGACGGCCATACCCTTGTCAACTATCCGGCCCTGATGCAGGGACAGGGTTTTGAACAGGTCGGTGACGAGACGCTCTTCTGGTACGCGCCCTGGCCCGAACAGAGCAGCGACGGTGTGCGGGTCGCGAGCTGGCCGCGCGACCGCCTCGGCTACTTCCGGCCCTCCACTGCCGCGCGCTTGAAGCCCGGACGGGGGGCTCACATCGTCTCTGCGCCCATCGACCTCGACGGCAGCCCGGCGAAAGTCGCCCTCAATGTTGACGGACTCAGCGAGCATAGCGCAGTATCTGCGGAGATTCTGAGCGAGAAGTTGGAACCGCTGCCGGGATTCTCCGAAGCGGATTGTAATTTGCCGACCCAGTCCGGCCTCTGCCAGCCGCTCAGCTGGCAGGGAGGGGATACCGTGCAGTGCGAAGACGGCCCCATCCGCCTGCGGTTGAACTTCAGCGGCCTCCGCGCCGAGGACGTCAAGTTATATGCCGCCTATG
>DAOUHX010000418.1:0-3528 GCA_034428395.1 Caldilineaceae bacterium | reverse complement strand
GTAGCCGCTGAAGTGCTGGTCCAGACCCACGTTCTGCGTGGCGCCGGTGATGGGCGAGGCGCTGTGGTTGAACATGCAGATGCCCTGCTCGATCCCACGGGCGACGAGATCGTCCATGCCTTCCGGCGTGAGTACGAGGAAAAAGATACCGTCATACCCCTGGGCGATGAAGGCCTCGATGTCGCCGAACTGTTTGACCGCGTCGGCGTTGGCATCCACGATCACGAGGTCGATGTCGTTTTCCGGCTTTTCGGCCTCGCGCTGCATGTCGGCATAGAACTCGACCAGAATCTCAACCTGGATCGGGCTGGAGAGCCCCACCTTCTTGTCCGCGAGCGTCTGCATTTCTGCGGCGGCCGGTTCGGCGGGGGGTGCAGGCATAACACAGGCTGCCAGCGTCAGGGCCAGAATCAGGAGCACCGGCCAGAGAAACCTCGCAGGCAAGGCCCGGCAGGAGCGCGCGTTCGTGTCGGTCCGCAATAAAGTGTTGTGTCGCATGATCCTCTCCTTTGTGTTTTCAAAGTGCGACTCACTCTTGCCGATTCGTCAGACACCTCCGGTCGTTTGCGTTCAGTCTCGGTTGCCCCCACCTCAGCGTGGATAGGTTGCCGGGCCTTCGCTCCGGTGCCGCGAAGGTCGCTGATTCCCGGTCGCGCCTCGGTCGATCTCCAGGCGTGAGGGCGGGCTCCGGCATTTCTAAGCCTTACTGTGTGGGCGTCATCAGCGCTTCGTCGCTGTACTCCATCACGTCGGGGTCGTCGTAAAGATACTGATAGTCGGGGTCTTGCGGCCCGGCGACGATTTTCTGGACCTCTTCCAGGTTATCGGCGGTGACCAGCAGCCCCTTCTGCAGGCGGGTCGGGGGTACGTTTTCGCCGCGCAGGCAGCGCTGCATATCGCGCATCCACTGGGTCGAGCTGTAGGGGAAGAGATAGGACCAGGTTGCCTGGTAGATGCCATCCTTGGCGATTTCGTCAAGCACCAGGTTGGTGCCGTCGGCGCTGCCGACAAAGAACTCGTTGGGGTCCTCCTTGCCCGCTTCACGCGCCCCGGTGTAGGCGCCGAATCCGGCATCGTCGTTGAAGGACAGCAGGACTTTGATATCGGGGTGGGCCTGCAGCAGGTTGGCCGCGCCCTCTGCGCCCGAATCCATGGTTACGGCTTCGACCTCGCCGGCGATCGCAGCATTGGCGGCGTTTTCGGTCACGCCGTCAATCAGACCCTGTGTCCGTTCGGAGAGCAAGGGGTCGGCGCGGTTGCCCATGATACCGACCAGGACTTCATCGGCATCGCTGTAGTTCTTGCCGATCCACTCGGCGGCAAACTTTCCGACCTGGTAGCCGCTGAAATGTTGGTCCAGCACCACGTTTTGCGTGCTGCCGGTGATGGGCGATGCGCTGTGGTTAAACATGCAGATGCCATGTTCGACGGCCCGCGCCACAAGGTCGTCCATACCCTCCGGGGTCAGCAAGAGGAAGAAGATGCCGTCGTAACCCTGCGCCATGAAAGCCTCGATGTCGGAGAACTGCTTGACCGCATCGGCATCGGCATCGACGATCACGAGGTCGATGTCGTTTTCCGGTTTTTCGGCCTCCCGTTGCATGTCGGCATAGAACTCGACCAGGATCTCGATTTGAATGGGGCTGGAGAGCCCGACCAATTTGTCCGAGAGCGTCCCCGTTTCTTCGGCTTCCGGTTCGGCGGGCGGCGCGGGCATCACACAGCCTGCCAGCGACAGGGCCAGCATCAGGGCCAGCATCAGGAGCATCGCCAAAAGGACTTTCGCCGGCAATGTCCGGCAGGAGCGCGCGTTGGCATCGGTCCGCAGCAGAAGGTTGTGTCGCATGATGCTCTCCTTTGGGTTTTCAAAGAGCGACTCACTCTTGCCGATTCGTCAGACACCTCCGGTCGTTTGCGCTTCAGTCAAAGTTGTCTTCGTCCCTGGCCAGATACCTGGCCGCGCCCTCGCGCAGCTGCCGGGCGGAGGGTTGAATTGCGGTCGCGCCGCCGTCCACCATCAGCACTGCAGCCGTGATATAAGAGGCCTCATCGCTGGCCAGGAAGAGGATGGCGTTGGCTACCTCGGCGGGTTCGGCGAAGCGGGAGAACATGGTCATGGCGGCATAAGGCGCGACGTTTTCGGCGGGCGTGCGCGCCATCATCGGCGTGTTCATGCCGGTTGGACAGACGACGTTGGCACGGATGCCGTCTTCCCCGCAATCCTGGGCCAGGCAGCGGGCGAGGCCGATGACGCCGTGTTTTGACGTGTTGTAGTCTGCCTGCATCTCGTTCGCGACCACGCCTGACATGGAGGAGACGAAGACGACGCTGCCGCTGCCTTGGCTGCGCATCGCGGGAATTACATATTTGGTGCAGAGGAACGGGCCTTTGAGGTTGATCCGCATGACCCGGTCCCACTCCTCCTCCTCGATGTCGGCGATATTCTTGCCGCTGCCGAAGGTGGCGGCGTTGTTGACGAGAATGTCGATGCGATCGTATTCGTCCAAGGTTTTCGCGGCCATGCGCTCGGCACCGGCAGCCGCGCTGAGGTCCCCGACGACGGCGATGGCCTCGCCTCCCTTGTCCTTGATGGCGTCCACCGTGTCGCGGGCAGTTTCCGGGTTCAGGTCGGCGACGACGACTCTAGCGCCCTCGGCCGCGAACAGCAGCGCGGTCGTGCGGCCAAGCCCCTGCCCGGCGCCGGTGACAATCGCCGATTTGCCTTCCAGTCTCGCCATCGGTTTCGCCCTTTCCGGCCTTAAGCGGCCGCGCTGCCGGCGCTATGCTCCGTTCTTGGCGGGCAGGTGAATCGAGTCACCCACCAGCAGGACGCGAATTTCGAAGTCGCGTTGTTGCCGGTAATAGAGCTCGAAGAGCTTGCCGATGTCGCCGGTGTGGTTGCGCCAGAATTCCCAGTGGAAGGGCAGGAGCGTATTGGGGCCGAGTTTTTCGGCCACCTCGAGTAGCTCCTCCACCTCCATATACCAGGTGCGGCCGAAGGCGAGCAGCGCGAGGTCGAGGTCGTGGGTCGCCCCGATTTCGGCCATCGCCGGTCCGTCCCAGGTATCGCCCGAGACGAACAGCTTTCTTCCACCTGAGGAGAAGACGAAGGTCACTGCGTGCGGCTCGTTAGGGTCGTAGGAGGGATAGACCTGGATTTTGACATCGCGGAATTCGATGGTGTCGCCGGGCGCGACCTGGCGGATGCGCTCGTCGGCAATGCCGAATTCGCGCATCAGTTTGGCCGAGGACTGCGGCGCTATGCAGAAGGCGTCGGTATTGTTGACGATGGGGACGAGGGTGCCGTCGTGGCAGTGGTCGACGTGATCGTGGGTTGAGATGATGATATCGGCGAGGCCGACCTCGTCCGGCTTGATTGGAATTGCGGTCGCGCGGTAAGCGTCGGGCACGGAATCGTCGGGCGTGCCGTAGGAGTATGGATCGATCCAGATCATCGTCTCGGGTGTGCGGTAGGCGAAACTCGGCCCGCCCAGCGCCCAGAAGAGGATGCCGTCGTCGATCGTTCTC
>DAOUHX010000417.1:0-10964 GCA_034428395.1 Caldilineaceae bacterium | reverse complement strand
GGTGACCGGCGTGACCGGCAGCATTGGCAAGACCAGCACCAAGGAGCTGGCCGCGTCGGTCCTGAGTCAGCGTTTCTGCACGCATCGCAGCAGCGGCAACCTGAACAGCGAACAGGGGCTGCCGCTGGCTCTGCTGGGCCTGCATACGGGGCATGAGCGGGCAGTACTGGAGATGGGGATGTACGACCTGGGGGAGATTCGTCTCCTGTGCGACCTGGCGCGGCCCCAAATCGGCCTGGTTACAAATGTCGGCCCGTCCCACCTGGAGCGGCTGGGCACAATTGATCGCATCGCGCAGGCCAAGGCTGAACTGATCGAGGCGCTGCCCGGCGCGTCCTGCGGGGGCGCGGCCATCCTGAACTGGGACGACGCGCGCGTGCGGGCGATGGCGACCCGCACGGGGGCGAGGCCCTTTTTTTACGGTCTAAGCCCCGAGGCCGACCTGTGGGCCGATGAAGTCGAAGGCCTGGGCATGGAAGGCATCCGCTTCCGATTTCATCACCGGCAGGAGGAAGGCGGCGTTCACAGGGAGCGCGTGCAGCTTCCTCTGCTGGGCAAGCATTCGGTGCAGACGGCTCTGGCCGCAGCTGCCGTCGGGATCGTCAACGGCCTGACGTGGGCGGAAATCGTTGCCGGTCTGCAAAACGCGCCGGGCCAGCTGCGGCTTGTCGTGACACCGGGCATCAACGGCGCAATGGTGATCGACGACACCTACAACGCCAGCCCCGTCAGCACCCTGGCCGCGCTCAATCTGCTGGACGACTTGGGCAAGAATGCCGGGACCGCCAGGCGCCGCATCGCTGTCCTGGGCGATATGCGGGAGCTGGGCAGTTTCACGGCGGAAGGACATAAGCAGGTGGGCATCCACGCCGCACGCGTGACCGACCTGCTGGTAACGGTCGGTGAATTGGGCCGTTTCATCGCCGACGAGGCGCGGCGGGCCGGCCTGCCCGCGCGGGCCATCCACGCAGCCGGCAACTTCGAGAAGGCTGTGCAAATTGTCAAGAAGGTGACGCGGCCGGGGGACCTGCTGCTCGTCAAAGGCAGCCGCGCCGTCGGCATGGACCGAATTGTGTCTGAACTCGTCACGCCGCGCCGCGCGCGAACGAGTGCGACCCCGCAACCGGCGGCGCAGAGCCGGGAATGTGCAAGACCGCAGGAGGAGAGGAGCCAGACGGCAGCCAGCTTCGCACCCGAGCGGGCCACAGTTGCCGCGACAGAGTCCGGAGATGTAAAGGCGAACCGATGACATTCCCATTGGTTCTCGGGGTACTCAGCTTCTTCATCGCCGTCATTTGGGGGCAACCGCTGATTTCCTTATTGAAACACCAGCGCATAGGCAAGCAGATCCGCGTCGAAGGGCCGGATTCGCATCAGGAAAAGACCGGCACGCCAACAATGGGAGGCTTGCTGTTCGTGGTGCCGATTCTGTTGATCATCGGCGCGTTCAACCTGGCGCACCTGCTGGGCTTCACACAGGAAGGGCAGAGCACGCTGCTGCTCTTCTTCTGCCTGGCGGCCCACGCCACTTTGGGAGGAATCGACGACTGGCTCGGCCTGCGCGGACGGGGCAAGGGGATGTCCGCCTGGGTAAAGAGCGGATTCCAGTTTCTGTTTGCCGCGGCGATCGTGGCCGTTCTCTATTTCGGGCCGCCGAACCTGCACTTCGTCGGCGTGCCCGGCAGACCGGAGTTCGTCCCTATCGGCTGGCTCTTCATTCCCGCGGCAATTCTGATCATTATCGGATTCAGCAATGCCGTCAATTTGACCGACGGGCTGGACAGTCTGGCCGGCAGCATCAGCAGTGTCTCCTTTGCCAGCTACGGTCTGATCGCCTATTTGCAGGGGCAGACCTACCTGGCCGCCTTCTGTTTCACGGTTGTGGGCGCCCTGTTCGCGTTTCTCTGGTTCAACGCCTACCCTGCACAACTCTTCATGGGTGACACGGGCAGCCTGGCCCTGGGCGCGACGCTTGCGCTCGTCGCGCTGATGACCGGCCAGTGGCTGCTGCTGCCGGTGGTGGGGTTCGTGTTCGTAGTGGAAACGATCTCGGTACTGCTGCAGGTGGCGTCGGCCAAGTTCAGCCGCCGCTACCTGGGGCGTGATATTCGCCTGTTCAAGATGACGCCGATCCACCATCACTTCGAGTTGATGGGCTGGAGCGAGACCCAGGTCAAAGAGAGGTTCTGGCTGGTAGGTGTGCTGAGTGGCATGTTGGGCGTAGCCCTGGCGCTCAACTGAACCGGACTTACACGCGCGGTCTTTCCCGACGCCGACCGCGACGGCCCGGACGGGCGGCAACGGATGAAAAGGGAGATAGTTCCCATGAATGCCAAGAGCGGACAGCTCGATTTCGAGGGGCGTAACGTCGTCATCCTGGGGATGGCGCGTCAGGGATTGGCCCTGGCGCGCTTCTTCACGGCGGCGGGCGCAAACACGACGATCAGCGACATTGCGCCGGCGGAGGAGCTGGCGGAAGAGTTGAAATATCTGGACGAGCTGCCGGTTGCGCTGGCGCTCGGCGGTCATCCGCCCGACCTGCTGGACGGCTGCGACCTGCTCTGCCTGAGCGGGGGCGTGGGGCTGCAGGTCCCGCTGGTACAGGAAGCCGTCCGTCGCGGCATTCGGTTGAGCAATGACAGCCTGCTCACAATGCAGCTGGCGCCCTGTCCCGTCATCGCCATCACCGGCAGCAGCGGCAAGACCACGACGACGACGCTCGTCGGCGAGATGTTGCGCGCGACCTTCGGGGACGATCGCGCCGTCCACGTTGGCGGCAATATCGGCACACCGTTGGTCGACCGCCTGGACACGATTCGCGCCGATGACATCATGTTGTTGGAACTGAGCAGTTTTCAACTCGAACTGTTCGACCCGGAGCTGTCCTACGGCCCGTTTGACGGGCTGGGGCCGGACGTGGCCGCCATTCTCAATATTACGCCCAACCATCTCGACCGGCATATGTCGATGGCCGACTACGCCGCGGCCAAGGCCAACCTGTTGCGCCATCTGAAACCGACCAGCACGGTCGTCTTCAGCGCCGATGATCCGGTGACAGCTCGAATGGCCGGGTGGCAGAGTGAAGCGCTGCGCCCGCAACATGCAGGCGAGGCGCTTCCTGCCCACTGGGCGTTGGACAGCCTCATTGCGCAGTGCCGCTCCACCCTGGGCAGTGTGACGCGGATGCGCCTCTTTACGCGGCGCGCCCGCGGCGAGCAGCAACGCATCGGAGATGGCGACGCGCCTGCATTGAGCGCGTGGGCATCCGATGAGGAGCTCATTTTTGAAGGCCGGCCTTTCTGCCGCCGCGCCGCGGTGCGGCTGCGGGGCGACCACAATATCAGCAACCTTGTCGGTGCGGCGGCGATCAGCGGCGCGGCCGGGGCATCCTTGGCGGCTATGGGGCGCGTCGCCCGTTCTTTTGCCGGTGTGCCGCACAGGCTGGAGGTGGTTCCGACGAAGCCGGGGGACATGCCATCCACGCGACAAACGGTGATTGAGGACAAGGGCAACATCGTATGGATCAATGACAGCATCGCCACCGCGCCGGAGCGGGCGGTCGCCGGGCTGCAGGTTTTTCCGCCGGGCGCGCAGACGCTCATTCTCCTGGCCGGCGGGCAGGACAAGAACCTGCCCTGGGACAGCTTTGCCGATGAAGTGCTGGACCGGGTGCAATGTCTGATTGGGTTCGGGGAGGCTGGGCCGATGATCGCGGACAAAGTGCGGGAGCGGGCCTCCTTCCGGCGCATATCCGCCCCCTGTTGCGCGGTTGTCCAACGGCTCGATGAGGCGGTCGTGCTGGCCAAGCAGACGGCGCAGCCGGGCACGGTCGTGCTGTTCTCGCCCGGCGGCACAAGCTACGATGCTTACAAGAACTTCGAACAGCGCGGCGAACATTTCCGCAACCTGGTCTCGGGTATGTAGCGACGTCTGCCGGCTCTTGAAGGCCGGCAGCGATAGATCGGCGTACTGCAAATGGCTTTACAGATCAGCCCGGTACAGGCAAAACAGATAGACAGGAACAGCAGCGGCTTCGACTGGTCCCTGGCCGCGGTCCTGACCTGCCTGCTTCTGTTCGGATTCGTGATGGTCTTCAGCGCCAGTTACCCCTGGGCGCTGGAGAACCGGGATTCACCTTTCTACTACGTATTGCTGCAGCTGCGCTGGTTGGGCGTCGGCCTGGCGGTGTTGGTCGGCGCGGCGATCGTGCCCTACCGCTTCTGGGAACGGTGGAGCATCCCGCTGATGGCGCTGGGGCTGCTGGCCTTGATGGCAGTCATCTTTATCGGCGACACGCGTTTCGGCGCGACCCGCACCTTTTTCGGCGGCCGCTTTCAGCCCAGCGAGCCGGTGAAAGTGATCGTCCTCATCTACATCAGCACCTGGCTTACCAGCAAAGGCAACCGCATCAAGAACATCAACTACGGGCTCATCCCTTTCGGCATCCTGATGGGGATCGTCAGCGGGTTGATCGTGGCGCAGCCGGATATCAGCACGACGATCCTGATCGTCGTCACCGCCTTGATCATCTTCTTCCTGGCTGGCGCCGAGCTGAAGCAGCTTCTACTCGGCGGATTTGTCGCCGCGGTCACCTTCTGGTTGGTGATCACGCGCAACAGCTATGCCAGCCGGCGCGTCAGCGCCCTCCTGGAGTCGATCCAGTCTCCCCTGAACAGCCCCGAGTGGCAGATCCGTGAAGCCAGCACTGCGCTCGTCCGCGGCGGCCCGCTCGGCGTCGGCTTGGGCAACAGCACCGAAAAGCTGCCCGGCAGCCTGCCCCTGAGCTGGTCGGACAATATCTTTGCCATCATCGGCGAGGAGATGGGGCTGCTGGGAACGTTGCTCGTGATTCTGCTCTTCACGCTGTTCGTATATCGAGGCCTGCGCATCGCCAGTGAATCGCCGGACACATTCGGGTCCCTGCTGGCTGTGGGCATCACCGCGCTCATCATCCTGCAGGCCATCATCCACATCGCGGTGGAAGTAGCCATCGCGCCCCCCACCGGCGTAACATTGCCGTTCGTCAGTTTCGGCGGAAGTTCGCTGGTTACTTCGATGGGCGCTGCCGGCATTCTGTTGAATATCAGCCGCTATCGCGGTCAACCCGCGCCCAGTGCGTCCCGTCGCGCCAAATCCGGCGCCCGCTCCGATTCCCACTCTGCGGCGAGCGAGCCGCAGGCCCGCCCGGGCGGGATCTGGGCCGCATCCGACGCTTCGGGACCGAGCGGACCCGGTTCGTCTTCCGGGCCTTCAGGGCAAAAAGCCCATGCGCCTTCTTATCTCGGCTGGTGGAACCGGGGGACACGTCTATCCGGCTCTCGCCGTCGTCGAACAACTACGAACAAACGCTCTGACCGACGCACTGGCTCCCGCTAACAGCGACAAGAGAGTAGGGGACAGAGAGAAGAGGGAGTTGCTACCTCCTCGCTCCAGTCTCCCCTCTCCCCAACTACTGTGGCTGGGCAGCCGGACGGGTATCGAGAGCTCTCTTGTACGCAATGCCGGAATCCCCTTCCGGAGCATCGAAAGCGGCGCGCTGCGAGGACGCAATCCTGTGACGGTATTACGCAGTCTGGCCCAGAACCTGAGAGGCATTGAACAGTCTTTACAGATTCTGGAGGAGTTTAATCCGCAGGTATGTCTTGCCACCGGCGGCTATGTGTGCGCGCCGGTCTCGATAGCCTGTCAAATGCGGCGCGTTCCGCTACTCATCTATCTGCCGGACATGACGCCCGGGCTGGCGGTGCGCTGGCTCAGCCGGCTGGCGCAACGGGTGGCGGTCAGCTTCCCCGAGGTGGCCGGCTTCTTCGGGCAGAAGGCGGTCGACACCGGCTACCCGGTGCGCGCCGAGGTTATGTCAGCGATCAGAGATAAGGATGCGGCGCGCGCGATATTGGCGCGCATGCTGGAGATAGAAAAACCTGACGCGCCCCTGCTGCTGGTGTTCGGCGGCAGCCAAGGCGCACGCAGCATCAACCGGGCTATCTGGAAGGCGGCGCCCGCGCTGTTGCCCTCCTGCCAGATCCTGCACGTCATCGGCACGCGCGACTGGCCCTTGCTGGAACAGGAAGGACCCGACCTGTCGGCAAACAGGCTGGCGGGACGCTACCACCCGGTGGCCTATCTGCACGAGGAGATGCCGTGGGCGCTGGCCGGCGCCGACCTGGTGGTCGCCCGCGCCGGCGCGAGTGTGCTGGCCGAGTTTCCGCTTGCGCGGCTGCCATCGGTGCTGGTGCCGCTGCCGATTGCCGGCTCTCACCAGATGCCCAACGCGCAAAAGCTGGCGCAATCGGGCGGCGCGATCGTCGTTGAGGACCGAAAGCTGGCCGAGAGCCTGGAGCCAACCGTAGCAGGGCTGCTGGCGGATGAGAAGCGCCGCTTGGCGATGGGCGCGGCGGTCGGCGCGCTGGCCCGTCCGCAGGCGGCAGACAATATTGCGCGCGAACTGCAGTTGCTCGCAGCTCGCGGCCAGTAGTTGCACAGGGTCACCATAGGACATGGAAGTGTAAAAATGAGCGAATCAACTCCAGGAACCGTCGCATTTGTGTTCTACGTTCTTCTCTTCGGCTGGATCGGCTTTCGTCGCGGCCTGTTTCGCGAGTTGACTGTGCTGATCGTCTCGGTCGGGGGCTTCTTCCTGCTGCAACAGAACCAGGGCCTGGCCCTTGATATCGTGCGGCAGCTGTTGGGCCTGCTTGGGGGCATCATCGTCGTCGGCGCCAAGCTGCTGGCCGCGCTGCGCGCAGGCGGTGCGGGGAACGAAGGCGAACCGGTGCACACGCTGAGCACGTCGGATTGGCTCTCCGACGCTGACCAGCCGACGGTCTCCTTTCTGGTCTGGGCGGGCGTGCTGCTGCTTACCTATATCCTGACCAACAAGACGATCCCCGACAACCTGAGCTCGTCGGGAATGCTGGCGGCGCTGATGGGAATGGGCAACGGTCTATTTTACATCCCGACCTTCGCGCCGCGGCTGTTCGCTTTCATCCCGGAGCTCGGGGTAGAGCAGGTCTCGGCGACCGGCACCGGCGTGCAGGGGGCTTTTGGCGGCATAGCGGAGATGATGCACTCCAGCTTCGGGAATATCTGGGAGGCATTGGGGCCGCAACAGCCGGTCCTGATCGCGATTGGGCTGACTGTCCTGCTTGTTGCGGTGATCAGCACTCTGCGCCGCGGCCAGGCGTAACCGGGCGTCAATAGGACAAAGTGCTGCCCTCTACCGTCCACGCAACGGTACCTGCGAACTCGCTATGGGTCTGATCGAAATCTACTTCGGCTCAATCGCCGGCATCATCACACTGATTGGCCTCGCCCAGGGCTATGCGCGCGAACTGGGCAGGACGATGATCATTATCGTGGCGATCTTTCTGCTTCTCTACGTCGAGGACCGGCTCAATCCGATCCTGAGCAAGGTATGGCAGATGGTGTTCTCGGCCGATGAACAGGGCACCCAGAATTTCTTTCTGAGCAATTTTTACCTGGTCATCTTTGTGATTACGGTCTTTGCCGGCTATGCAGGGCGGGTCATCACGTTCAGCGGCAAGGAATGGCCGATGCCCCAGGGCACAGTTCTCAGTTGCCTGGTCGGCGCGATCAACGGCTACCTGATCAGCGGCAGCCTCTGGTATTACCAGCACATCTACGGCTACCCGCTCTCTTCCATAGGATGGATCGATACCGACTTATCGCCGATTGCCGTCGAGCTGGTACGCTATCTGCCCCAGAACATTATGCCGTCGCCATCGCCGTGGGTCATCCCGATCGCGATCCTGCTGCTGATGCGGGTGCGCGGATGAGGGGCGGCTGTGCGGATGCGTGCGCGGAGTTCCCCCTTTCGCAGGGGATGCCGGGTCGCGTCCGCCGTCACGGAGGCTTCAGTGCGGCGTGAAACCTGGCAGCAGCGGCTTCAACAGGCAGCCAGTGCGCACCTGCAGGGTGGAAGCACCGGTGATACACCGCCCTGGGTGCATCTGGTCGGGATTGGCGGCGCGGGACTTTCCGCCATCGCGCACGTCCTGCTGGAACAGGGCATACGCGTCAGCGGCAGCGACAGGCAGGAGAGCGAGCGGACGCGGCGGCTGGCAGAGGCCGGGGCGAGGATATTCGGGCGGCAGGAGGCGGCTGGCGAATTCGCGGGTCTGCCGGCCCGCGAACAGCCGGACGTGGTGCTGATCAGCAGCGCGGTGGACGAGGCGAATCAGGAGCGGCGGGCCGCGCAGAGGTTGGGGATTCCCATCGTCAGACGGGAGTCATTTCTGCCGCCGTTTCTGGCCGGACGCGAGGTTATCGCCGTCTCCGGCACGCACGGCAAGAGTACGACGACGGCGATGATCGTACAGACGCTGCACGCAAGCGGCTGCGACGCCGGATATATCATCGGCGCCGACCTGCCCGGCTACGGCAACGCACACGCCGGCACAAGGCAACTGTTTGTGATCGAGGCGGACGAGTATGATCGTATGTTTCACGGACTGACGCCGGCGGTTGCAGTCGTTACCAATGTCGAGTGGGACCACCCGGACTGCTATCAGTCGCCGGCCAGCTTTTCAGAGGCCTTCCGTCAGTTTGTGGCGCTGGTGCGCGGCGAGGGCTGCGTCATCTCCTGCGGCGACGATCCCGGCGCTGAGGCGTTGCGCCGGGACTGCTCGGCCGAAGGCGGCCCGGCCTGGCTGACCTATGGGCTGAACGATCGCTGCGATGTGCGGGCAGTCGGCGCGGCGTCCGGGGCGCGCGGAGGCTTCGCCGCCACCGTGGAGCAGGGGGGCAGTTCGATTGGCCGGCTGCAGCTGCAGGCGCCGGGCGTTCACAACTTGCGCAATGCGCTGGCCGCGCTGACGGTTGCGCGGCGCTGCGGTGTGCCAACGGCGCAGGTCCTCGCGAGTCTGCAGGCGTATGCGGGCATTGGACGCCGCTTTGAGCTGAAGGGAACGCGGAAAGGCGTAACGGTGATCGACGACTACGCCCATCACCCGACCGAGGTAGAGGCAACGCTGGCCGCGGCCCGCGCTCGCTTCGGTGATGATCGCCGCATTTGGGCCGTATTTCAGCCGCATACGTTCAGCCGCACGCGCGCGTTGCTGCACAACTTTGCGCGCAGCTTCGACGACGCCGACGCGGCGTTGGTGACCGATGTTTACGCCGCCAGGGAGAGCGGCGACAGAGCCGCGGCAGCCGCAGAGGTCACGGCGGCCAGCGTCCATCCTTCGATCCGCCACAGCGGCGACGTGGAGAGTACGAGCGCGCTTCTCTACGCCGAAGTGGCCGCCGGCGACGTCGTTCTGACGCTCGGCGCGGGCACAAGCCGCCGCATCGGTGAGCTGCTGCTGGAGAGACTGGCGGCCGATGGTTGACAGGCCGCCGCTGCCGCCGGTTGTGTGCGGCGCACCGGGCACGGGCAAGACGACGCTGGCGCGCACACTGGCCCCGGCTCTGGGTCTGCCCCTGATCGCGCGCGACGACCTGAAGAAGTCGCTTTCGCGACCCTGGGGCGGTCGACCGTTGCGTGGTCGGAGCAGCTTGGCCGGGCGACCTATGAACTGGTCCATCTGCTGATCGAACGCCTGCTGGCCGCGCGCTGTTCGCTGCCGGTGGAGACGCCCTTCGATCCGGACCGGGCCAATCTACGCTTCCAGGCACTGCAGGCGCGCCATGCGTTCCGTGAGGTACAGGTGCTCCTTTCCACCCCGGCCGGGTTGCTGCGCCGCCGTTACGCCGGGCGGACCGACAGCGGCGAACGGCATCCGGGCCGCGTCGACCGATAGCGGATGGGCGATTTCGATCCCGTTGCGCTGGCGCGGCGCAACCGCCCCTGGACCTGGTGGGACCGCTGCTCCGGGTCGATACGAGCAGTTTGGCTGCGCTGGATGTTGACGGGCCGGTGAGGCAACTACGCAGCTTCAGTGAAGGCTGATTATGGACCGACTGAACTCAGCATCATGGCAACTGTAACGGCAGCAACTCGCGCAAAACGAGACATCGCTGCCTCCGCGCGCAAACAGGTAGAGGCGCTCGGCGTCGAGCTGCGCCAGGACCACCCGCTGGCGAACCTGACGACGATAAAGGTGGGCGGCGCGGCCGACTATTTCGCTGCCGTCACCGACACGCACAAACTGTTGAAGCTGGTGCGTTGGGCGCGGGCGCACGACCTGCCCTACCTGATCCTGGGCGGCGGCAGCAATGTGTTGATCAGCGACCGGGGCGTGCGCGGGCTGGTGATCCAGAACCGCTGCAAAGCTGTGAAGGTGCAGGATGCGCCCTGCTGCGACTACCCCGCAGACACGCGGCCCTACCTCTTCGCGGAGAGCGGCGCGCTGATGGCCGGCGCGGCCCGTACCGCGATCAACGCCGGGCTGACCGGTCTTGAGTGGGCGGTGAGCGTGCCCGGCTCGGTCGGCGGCGCGGTCGTCAACAACGCCGGCGCGCACGGCGGGGAAGTGAAGGACTGCCTTTGGGACGTTCTGCTGCTGGACGAGCGCGGCGATATCCAGGTCTATGGCGTGGAGGAGCTTGCCTACGACTACCGCCGCAGCAGCCTGAAACAGGGGCGCGTTATCGACGCCGGCTTCGGCCCCGTACTGTTGAGCGCCAACTTCCGCCTGGAAGAGGGCGAGCCGGAGACGATCCGCCGCGCCGCCCAGGCCTTTCTGAGCCATCGGCGCGCGACCCAGCCGGTGGAGCCGTCGCTGGGCAGCACATTTGTCAACCCGGAAGACGACTTCGCCGGCCGGCTGGTCGAGGAGGCCGGGTTGAAGGGCTTTCGTTTGGGCGGCGTCGAGGTCAGCCGCACGCATGCCAACTTTCTGATCAATCCCGGCGGTGTTGGCGCGGCGACGGCGGCGGAAGTTGTGGCGATGATCGAGCATATTCAGGCCGTGGTTGCCGGCCACAGCGGCGTGCAACTGGAGCCGGAGATTCAGAAGATCGGAGAATGGTAGCCCTTATGACTTTCAAACCTGTGCGGGTCG
>DAOUHX010000416.1:0-5281 GCA_034428395.1 Caldilineaceae bacterium | reverse complement strand
ATGGCGAAATTGGGCGGCTCGCCCCACAGCCGCGGGCGGGTGAAGCCGAGCACGTCGCAGTAGTAGTCGAGGGAGGCGGCGAGGTCGCTGACGACAAAATATGGGGCGGAGCCGATCAGGTTCGGCGGGTTTGCGGATGACATCAGGAAACTCCGGATATGCAAGAGAGGGCTGTCTGGCCGGTCTGTCCGTTGACGCTGCAGTCTGCCGTCGTTGTAGTGTTCATTCTTCGTCCTCAGCTCCCTGCCCGAAGGCGATCACGTACCCGTCGGGATCGCGTATGGCGAACTCGATATTGTCGTATTCGTGCTGGTGTGTCAGGCCGTAGGCGAACTCGGCGCCTTTGGCCTCGAACTCGGCATGGAGGCCCCGCACGTTTCTGACCCAGACATAGGCGTCCCAGAGGCCGCCGCGCGATTCGTTGGGCAGGATCGTGCTGTGGTCGTTGACCTGTTTGAGCATGAAGATGAAGCCGTCGCGGACGGGCATGGCGAATGTCGGCGGCTCGCCCCACAGCCGCGGCCGGGTAAAGCCGAGCACATCGCAATAGTAGTCGAGGGATGAGGACAGGTCGCGTATGAAGAAGTAGGGGGCGGAGCCGACCAGGGTCGGCGGGTTTGCGGATGACATGGGAAGATTCCAGGGTAAGAACAAGGATTATGGCGCCAGTAAGAGAGCGGTGATTTCTGTAGTCGTGGACAGGTGGCGGAAAGCTGCCCGCTGCCGCACGAAGTTGGACAGAGATTTAACTGATGCGCGACGCGTATTTCGTCATTGTGTACGTTCAGTTCTCCTGAGGGGCCAACCCTCCCAGATCGTCCAGGATCTGCTGGAGTTGCGACGCCAACTCAGGCAGTAACTGGCTGGCAATATGCCATACATTTGCGAAATCCACAGCAAACTAGGCATGGATAGCGATGTTACGAAAACCGATCATGCCCTTCCAGGGTACTTCTGGATACCGTGTTCGCAGATTGTTGGGCAGTTTACTGGCAGCTTCGCCGATTATTTCCAGATTGCGAATCACTGCGTCCTGGTAGAGTGCCGTTTTGCGAAATCTCTCTCCATCCAACTCTTGGATGTAGTCAGCTACTCTCTCACATGAGAGGATCATCTCAGAGAGCTAGAGACGAGCATCCCGTTCAGACACGAATCAGGTCTTGTTCGATGTATTGGCTGAGCAAGGGCTTGTTGTCGACAGCGCCGCGCGTCAGCAGGCCCACCTCTGTTTTCAGCAGTTCCACCAGATAATCGTGCAGGTCGACGAACTCCCAGCCCAACGGTGCGCTCAACGTGACTAGGATGTCGAGGTCGCTGGCGTCGGTCTGTTCGCCGCGGGCATAGGAGCCGAAAAGAGCGATCTCCTCCACATGGTACCGTCTCTTCAATTCGGTCTGGTGAGAGCGTAAGATTTCGCGGATTTCCTCTACACTTTTCATCTCTTAACTCACGACATAAGGCAGTCTTTCTGTCCTATTTTCCCACCCAAACCGACAGAATCACTCTTCCGACATCGAGTCGAGCACGGCGCCGATGGTGTCGACGACCTGGTCGATCTCCTCTTCGTTGATGACGAGCGGCGGCGAGAAGGCGAGGCTGCCGTTGAGGGCGCGGGTGCGCACGCCGCGGGCTGCGGCCGCGTTCTGCAGGCTCAGCGCCAGGTCGTTGTCCGGCTCCCTGGTCTCCTGGTCCTTGACAAACTCGACCGCGCAGAGGAGGCCGAGACCGCGTACGTCGCCGACGTTTCCGAATTCGCGCAGCCCGGACAGCCTGTCGCGCAGATATTCGCCCATCGCCGCTGAACGCTCGGCCAGCTTCTCATCCTCGAGGATTGCGAGGTTGCGCAAGCCGACGGCGCATGAGGCGGCGTGGCCGGAGTAGGTGAAGCCGTGCAGCCAAGCCTCGTCCTGCGGCGCGCTGTTCATCGAGTCGAAGATGGGGTCGCTGATCTGGATGCCGCCCAAGGGCAGGTAGCCGCTGGTGATGCCCTTGGCGAAGGCGAGGATATCCGGTTCGATGCCGTAGCGGTTGAGGGCGAACATCTCGCCGGTGCGCCCGAAGCCGCAGATGACTTCGTCGGCGATCAGTAGGACGTCGTACTTGTCGCAGATGGCGCGCACGCGCGGGAAGTAGTCTTCCGGCGGGACGTAGACGCCGCCGACGCCCTGGACGGGCTCGGCGATCAAGGCGGCGACCGTCTCCGGCCCCTCGCGCAGGATCGTCTCCTCCAGGTCGCGCGCCGCGGCCGCGCCGACGGTCTCGCCATCCTGGAGCTCGCCTTCGTAGCGATAGGGATGGGGCGCATGGCAGTAGACGAAGTTGGGCACCAGCGGGCCGAACATCTTGTGGTAGCGGGGCACGCTGGTGGCGCTGGTGGTGGCGAGGGTGATGCCGTGGTAGGACTCGCGGCGCGAGATGACCTTGACCTTGTCGGGCTGCCCCTGGCGTTTCCAGTAGTAACGGGCCGTCTTGAAGGCGGTGTCGTTGGACTCGGAGCCGCCGGAGGTGAAGAAGGTCGTCTTGAGGCTGGGGTAGGCGTAGCCGGAGAGCTTGTAGGCCAGCTCGCTGGCGGGCAGGTTGGTCATGCCGGCGAAGTTGGATGTGTAGGCCAGCTTCTGCATCTGTGCGTAGGCGGCTTCTGCCAGCTCGGTGCGGCCATAGCCGACATTGACGTTCCAGAGGCCGGCCATCGAATCGAGGATCTTGCGCCCGTCGGTCGTGTAGAGCCAGACGCCTTCGGCATGCTCGATGATGAGCGGATTTTCGGTCTGGGAGGGGTGATGCAGCGGGTGAAGCTGTCGTCTGTCCTGTTCTAGCAGGGATGGCATTTCCTGTGTGACTGCCATTGAGTTCTCCTTACTGCAGTTTCTGGTTTTCGGTTTCTGGTTTTTAGTGAACACCAGTCGCGTATGCGGCCGTTGCAGTTACTGAAAACGAAAAACCGGCTACGAAAAACCGCCGTTGACAAAGGGCGCCAGGTGACGGCTGAAGTGGGTATTGAGCACCTCTTGGTAGGCATCCTCGTGGTCGGCGATCAGGGCGTGGATCTCGGCGCCGAAGCGGTCGAGGTTGGAGCCGAAGGTCACGTGCAGCAGCTGGCGCGCGTCGAACTGCTCAAGCAGGCCGGGCAGGTCGGCGTCGTCCAGGTCGGCGTCGGCGGGCACCTTGTCCGGCTCGCAGTCGAGAAAGTAGCTCTTGCGGTCGGTCTCGAACTTTTGGCGCGAGTAGTCGAGGATGCGGCGGAAGAGCGCCGTGTCGCGGTCGGCGATGACGCGCAGCGCCTCCAGGTAGCTGGTACCGGCGGTCTTGACGTGGACGCGGTCCTCGGCGTGCTTGGCGACCAGCGGGTAGATGCTGAATTTGTCGGAACCGGTGTGGACGCTGAGCTTGTAGGCGTCGAAATGTTTCAGGATGGCCGCGTGCTTGACCAGCTCCTGCTCGAAGGGCGCGGTGTCGCCGATGTAGTCGACGCCCTTCTGGAATTTGCCGACGAAACGGGGCGCGAGGCTGACGACCGGCAGGTCGCGCCGCAGCAGTTCGTGCGCCATGAAGTAGTGCTCGTAGATCGACGTCGGCGTCTCGGTCTCGTCGACCGACATCTCCAGGTCGTAGGCGGCGCCCTGCATCTGCGCGTCGAGCGCGGCGGCGATGTCGAGCGTGTGGACGATGGCGCGGCCGTACTTGGCCAGCGCGCGCAGCAGGCTCTCTTCGCTGAAAGTGAGCGTCAGGCCGGCCAGTGCGATCGGGGCGGCGAGGTAGTCGGCCTTCAGCGCGGCCAGGTCGGTATCGAGCCTTTCCCAGGACAGCGAATCGACCTTGGCGCGCAGCGTCTCCAGCGAGTCGGTCTCGGCGTCGTTGTCGACGTGGTCGCTGGGGTCGATCGTGTAGAAGGTGTAGCCGGCGGCGACGAAGGCGGGCAGGTCGCTGACCAGCTTGACATGGTCGGCGTCGGCGCCCCAGGGCGCGCACCAGCCCATCTGAACGACGCCCCACATGGCATCGTCCATCACCTGCTGCGGCGTGCGCCCGATGCGGTCGTTCTCGCGCACCGACTGTTGGGCGAAGATGGGCGCGATGGCGGTGCCCTGGACGGAGCGGACGTGGCCGGGCGTGGCCGCGCCGAGGCGGTCGCCGAAGCCGAAGGAGGTCTTCACGCCGAGGGGAACGGGCGTCAGCCAGGGCAGCCGGCCGCGCAGCGCGTTGGCGTTTTCGGCGGTCAGGGGGCAGAGCAGCATGCCGTCCGCGGGCTCGCCGCGGAAGCCGGTCGCATCGCCGCGCACGCAGAGCTTCCTCTGCCTGCCGTCGCGCGCGAGCGTGTAGGTCGTCCCATCCTGTTCGACCGTCGATTGCGGGTACTGTTTCAGGTCTGTCATGGCGCGGTTCCCGATGAATAGTTCATGTGGATTCCGCGAGGGATATGCACGGCATCAAACTTTCCGATCAGGCAAGACACGCTCAGAACGCAGTTCCCGCTGCCAAGCGACGGGGTCGGCAATCGCGGCGAATGAGCCTCTGCGAGCGAGATCAACCAAAACTTCAGCCATCATTCGTCCTCGTTTGGGCGAGGCGTCGGGCTCATCAGGTGGCTGTTGGAGCCTCTCTACCCGATTGCTGCGAAGGCCCGCCTTGCACGTGCTCATACCCGCCTGCCTTTGCACTGCAGTAGATAGTCTACTGGCCACTGGCCTCCGGCCACTGACCGCTGCCGCACGGTATCCCTTGCCGCTTCGCGGCTAGAAGGCTAGAATACACGAGAAGCAAATTCTACGCTACTCACAGCGGATACGACTCCGGCGCACAACTGGTTACTGGCCACCGGCCACCGGCCACCGACCACTGCAGTCCAATGGGTACCGAAGATGCAGATCCATCTCCAATACGGCCGCGACGGGCTGAAAGCCGAGCTGCCGACCGAAAATGCCACCATCATTCGCCCGCGCTTTGTCGAAGGGCTGCCGGATGAGCAGGCCGCGTTCCGGGAAGCGGTGCGCGCGCCCAAGGAGGCGCGGCCGCTGGCCGAAACGGTGCGCGCGCATGAAAGCGTTGCGATCGTCATCGCCGACGGTACCCGCCCTCTGCCCTCCGACCGGCTCCTGCCGTGGATCCTGGCCGAGCTGGCGCATGTGCCGGAGGAGAACATCACCGTCATCGTGGGCACGGGGACGCACCGCGGCAACACGGCGGAGGAGCTGGCAGGGATCGTTGGCCCGGCGCTCTACCGGCGGCTGTGGGTGATCAACCACAACGCGTATGATGAAGATACGCTGGCGGTGGCGCGGGC
>DAOUHX010000415.1:0-14857 GCA_034428395.1 Caldilineaceae bacterium | reverse complement strand
CACCATGATCTTCGTCACGCACGACCAGACCGACGCGGTCGCGGTCGCGGACCGCATCTGCCTGTTGATGCAGGGCAGAGTACGTCAGACCGGCACGCCGCGCAGCTTCTTCGAACGCCCGGTAGATCGTGAAGTAGCCCGTTTCTTCGGCGGCATCAACTTCCTGCCGGGCATCAAACGCGGGCGAATCGTCGAAACCGCGCTTGGCCCGCTGGAGGTGGAAGCAACCGACAGGCCGGACGGCGACGTGCTGGTGACGATCCGGCCTGAAGCCGTCGAGGTAGGGCGCAACGGCCACAACAATCTGGTCGGTTCCGTCGAGTCTTACAGCTTTCAGGGATTGGTGGCGCGCTGCGGCGCCGGCGTCAGCGATACACAGCTGCAACTGACCGTGCCGCCCTATCAGCGCTTTCATCGCGGTGAGAGAATCGTGCTGCATCTGCCGCGCGAGCGCATCCACCTGCTGCCGTTGGAACCGGAACGATGAGCGCTCAGGCGCCGTTGTGGCCGGTTGCCGTCGCGCGGCCGATAATCGGCCTGTTGTGGCTTTTCTCGCTGCGCTGGAAGCTGCCGCCCGATTTCATGCCGACGGACGGCCGTGGGCTGATGGACTGGTTGCAGTTGGAAGTAACGCACGCGGCATTTCCGCTCTACGGTCTGTTCGTCGAGCGGGTCGTGCTACCGAACTTCACGCTCTTTGCCTGGCTGATCTTCCTGGCGGAGTTGGCCGTCGGCCTCAGCCTGCTGACCGGCGCCTTCACCCGCATCGGCGCGCTGCTGGGCCTGGGCATGGCCATCAACCTCGGCGTCGGCTTGTTGGAAGTGCCGGGCGAATGGCCCTGGAGCTACGCCATGCTGGCAATGTGGCATGGTCTCTTCTTTGTAACCGACGCCGGCCGCGTCTGGGGCGTGGACGGCATGAGAAGCCGGGCGTAAGACCGGAAAGCGCTCTCTTGCACTACGCTGATGTCCCGGACTTCGCCAGAAAGAACGAACTCGTATGACAATCCTGCTGGCTCTCGCCGCAGGCGCAGTCCTAGGCTATCTCTTTGAGCGAGGCGACTTCTGCTTCCACAGCACATTGCGCGGGCTCGTACGGCGACCGCGCCAACCGAACCTGGCACGCGCCTATCTCCTGTCGCTGCTCATCGCCCTGCCTCTCGTGCAGGGCATGACCGCACTTGGATGGATTTCACCCTGGATCGCGCCCTGGTCCTGGCAGGCGAACCTTGTGGGCGGGCTGATCTTCGGCGCGGGCATGGTCGTCGCGGCCACCTGTGTGACCGGCATCTTTTACAAACTCGGCCATGGCATGCTGGGCACGCTGGTCGGGCTGGCCACCTGGTCGATCGGCGATGTAGTCACCTGGCGCGGGCCTCTCAACCCGTGGCGAGAGGCGTTAAATCGCAACGTCGTCGAGGTGGAGGGACAGACGGCCACTCTCGTGAACACGCTGGGCGCGCCGCTGGGGCCGGCGGTCGTCGTCCTGCTGCTGGCGGCGGCGGCCGTCTATCTGTGGCGGAGCCCCCGGCTGGGCGTGGAGGAATACTGGTCGTGGCGACCCCTCGGCCTGTCGGTCGGCCTTTTCACCGCCCTGGCGTGGCTGCTGGCCCGTCTCGGCGAGTCCGACTACACGTTCGGTACATCGCGCGTGCCGACCGCGATCTACGAGGCGCTGGTAAGGGGCGTCGATCCTGGCAATCTATGGATCCCGGTGGCGCTTGTGGCCCTGCTGCCCGGCGCACTGATTGCCTCGCGTCATGCCGGCACATTCTGGGCCAGAGGAGAGTCTTCCGGACGCTACGTGCAGTTGGCCGCCGGCGGACTGCTGATGGGCGTTGGCGCAGGCATTTCGGGCGGCTGCAACCTGGGCCACTCCCTCGTTGGCGTGCCGCTCCTGAGCCTCGGCAGCATCACGACGACGCTGGCAATGCTGGTGGGCGTCTTCCTGGCAGACCGGGCTATGGGGATGCTGCGCCCTATGCAGCTGCAGACAAATTGAGCGTCCCCCGCGTTGAGGCGTAAAGTGAACATGAGAGCAGACACAGAGCACAACGGGAGCAACAGCATGGGTCAGACAGAAAACAGATTGCGGCAGGCAGCCGCGATTCTACGCATAACAGTTGGTGTGATTCTGGTTGCCACCTGGTTTGACAACCTGCAAGGGGGAATCTACGCGGCCGACGGCCAGGGTATCGTCGGTCTCTTCAACTACCTCTTCAATGACAACGGGGGCGGACCGGCCTTCTACCGGGCGATCATCAACGGCACGATTCTGCAGGTGCCGGGACTGTTCGCCGTCTTTCAATTGGTGGCAGAGTTGTTGATGGGTCTGGCGCTGCTGGTCGGCCTGTTCACACCCCTGGCAGCCGTCGGCGCGGCGCTCTTCTTTTTCAACCTCTTCCTGGCCTATCTCGGCGGCCAGGACTGGATCTGGACCTATGTATTGCTGACCGTTTCGGCGCTGGTCGTGGGGCTGTCGCAGGCCGGGCGCGCCTGGGGGCTGGACGCGCTGCTCCTGCGACGGCTGGGCGAGCCGCCGCGCGGCCCTATCTGGTGAATCCGGACATTGCCGATGTGATGTCCACCTGCAAATTGGTATAGGCCGCAACCCGTTCGACCACCAACTACGACGACAGATGGTTCTGGAACTCATCTATCTTATCACCGCGTCGCTCCTTGCCGTCTACGGACTGCAGGCGCTCTTTCTCACGCTCATTGCCCGCTGGACAATGCCCGGCCCGGCTGCGTCGCCTCCTCCGGAGCTCGAGGACGCGCCCAGCGTGACCGTGCAGCTTCCTGTCTACAACGAACGCCACGTCGTCCGCCGGCTGATCGACGCGGTAGCCGCCTTTGACTGGCCAGCCGATCGAATTCAGATTCAACTCCTGGACGACTCCAATGATGACACCAGCAATATAATCGCCCAGAGCGTTGCGTACCACCGGCAAAGAGGTATCGACATCGCGCAATGCCGCCGCGCCGGCCGCCAGGGCTACAAGGCGGGCGCTCTGCGTGAAGGGCTTGCCGACGCACGCGGTGAATTCCTCGCCATCTTTGACGCCGACTTCGTCCCGCCGCCGGACTTTCTCCAGCGCACGATCCCTTCCTTCGACGATCCCGCGGTCGGTTGCGTTCAAACCCGCTGGGGCCATCTGAACCCTGATGTCTCGCGTTTGACCCAAGCGCAGTCGCTCGGCATCGACGGTCATTTTGTCGTCGAACAGAGAGCGCGCAGCGAACTTGGCGCAATGCTCAACTTCAATGGCACGGCCGGCGTTTGGCGGCGGACCTGTATGGAGGATGCCGGTGGCTGGCAGGGAGACACGCTCACAGAAGACCTGGACTTGAGCTATCGCGCCCAGCTGTGCGGCTGGCGCGTAGCCTATCTTCCCGATGTAACTGTCCCGGCGGAGATCCCAGTCTCGGTCGACGCTTTCAAACGCCAGCAGTTCAGGTGGGCAAAAGGCAGCATGCAGACTGCGAAGAAGCTGTTCACCGCCGTCCTCGGTTTGCCCAGGGCCTTCCCTTTTCGTGCCGAAGCGCGCGCCAAGCTCCCCTTGTGGAGCAAGGCGCTCGGCATTGTGCATCTGACCAGCTACGCGGTCCACCCGCTGATGATTCTCAACCTGCTTTTCCTGCTGCCGATGATGTCCTCCTTAAGCCCGGTCCTCAAGGTTGCCTCATTCTTTTCGCTCACGGCCATTGGTCCGCCGCTGATGTATTGGACGGCGATGCAGACCCGGGGAATTCCGGCCAGGAGACGGATATACCGGCTCATGGTACTGTTGGGGCTGGGAACCGGCCTGTCGGTCAACAACAGCCGCGCGGTCTGCGAAGCGCTTCTGGGAGTACGCAGCGCGTTCAAGCGCACGCCCAAATTCGCCGTCACCCGTGCGGCCAACGACTGGCAGACGAGTGCCTACGTTCTGCCCAGCGATCCCACAGTCTGGGCCGAGCTTGTTCTGGCCCTATACGCGATCTCGCTGCTGTTGCACAGCCTCCTTAACGGCATCTGGTGGCTGCTGCCCTGGCTTTCCCTCTACTCGGGCGGATACACCTTCATCGCCTTTCTCTCAATGCGCCAGGCGTGGGAGAAACGCGGCGCCATCCGCCACGCGTTGACGGCCGCGCGGGAGACGGGAGATTGACCGCCCGCAAGCCTGCGAAAACTGCCAAAAGTGTCGGCCAACGCGCGCTGCTTGTCATGGCGAAACAGCCGGTTGCCGGCCGCGCCAAGACGCGCCTCGTCCCCCCGCTGACTGGAGAATCCGCGGCCGCTCTTTACCACTGCTTCCTGAGAGATGTCCTCGCAACCGTGCGCGCCGCGGCCCGTCTGGCCTCGTTCACACCTGTCGTCGCGTACACACCGGCTGCTGCGTGCGATTTCTTCCGCAGCCTCGCGCCGGATTTCAAGCTCATCCCGCAGCAGAGCGGGCACAGAGCAGGCGCCGCTGACTCCTCTCACCGCTATCCTGCCTCCTCCCAATTGGGCGACCGCTTGCAGAACGTGCTGTCGACCGCATTGAGACAAGGTCACCGTCAGGTCGTCGCCATCAACAGCGACAGCCCCACCCTCCCGGCGGAGTTCCTGCGCGCTGCCTTTCAATGCCTGGAAGATCCCCAAGTCGACGCCGTGTTCGGCCCCTGTGCAGATGGCGGCTACTACCTGATCGGCGTAAAGAAGGCGCCCGGCCGGCTGGTGACGGCGGTAGAGATGTCAACGCCCACTGTTCTGCAGGATACGCTGGCCATCGCCGCGGAGGAGGGGTTGCGCGTCGAGTTATTGCCTGAATGGTACGATGTAGACAGCGCCAACGACCTGGAACGCCTGCGCATCGAATTGGACGCGCACCCGCAACGGGCGTCCGCCTCCAACCGCTTTTTCAACGAAACATGGCCGTCGATGTCGTCATACCGGCCCTGAACGAAGCCGGCAATATCGCTCAACTGGTGCAGGAGGCGGCCGCGCAACCGGTGGCACGGGTGATTGTCGTCGACAATGGTTCCAGCGACGGTACCGGCCGGCTGGCCGCCGAAGCCGGCGCGCAGGTGGTTGTCGAGCCGCGGCAGGGCTACGGATATGCCTGCGCGGCCGGCGCCAAGGCTGCGTCAGGAGAGATTCTCGTCTTTCTCGACGGCGATTTCAGCTCGCTGCCGGTCGAAATGCCGAGCCTGCTCGCCCCGATTCAAAGCGGCGAGGCCGCGTTGGTGCTCGGTTCGCGCGTGCTGGGAGAGATCCTGCCCGGGGCGATGCCGGCGCATCAGCGTTTCGGCAACTGGCTTACCTCCGGGCTGATGCGGCGGCTTTACGGCGTGCCGGTTACCGACCTGGGACCGTACCGGGCAGTCCGACGCGACCTGCTGTTGGCGTTGAATATGCAGGAGATGACCTTCGGCTGGCCCACCGAAATGATGGTAAAATGCGCCCGGCGGGGCACGCCGATCCTGGAAGTGCCGGTCAGCTTTGCGCCGCGACGATTCGGACAGTCAAAGGTAAGCGGTACACTGCGCGGCTCCATCCTGGCCGCCTACTACATTCTCGGCGTCACGCTGCGCTATGCCTTTTCGAACAAATAGCCGACAGTGGGGCCGCGAGCCGCTGGCCGCCGGAATTCTGCTCACGTGAGCCACCGCAAGGCCATCTACTTCCAGGCCCTTGCAGCCGTTCTGTTCAGCACAGGGGGGCTGCTGATCAAAATCGTCTCCATCGAGCCGCTCGCCCTGATGGGCGTGCGCAGCGCCATCGCTGCACTGGTGATCGGCCTCTTCATGGGACGGCCCCGCTTCCTCTGGTCTCTGCCACAACTTGGCGGGGCTATCGCACTCGCCGCCGCCCAAGGCTTTTTCATCTTCGCCAACCGCGAGACCACGGCCGCCAACGCGATTTTCATACAGTACACCGCGCCCGTGTTCGTCGCCTTCTTCGGCATCCTCTATCTGCGCGAACCGGTTCGCAGGCTGGACTGGTTCTCTCTCGCGGCAATCGGCGTCGGGCTGCTATTCTTTTATGGCGATGGATTGACCGCCCACGGCGCAACCGGTAATCTATACGCCCTGCTGGCCGGCCTCTCATTCGCCTGGTTTCTCCTGTTTATGCGCAAACAGAAAGATGGATCGACCATCGAAACCGTCTTCCTGGGCAATATCCTTGCCGCGCTGCTGGGCCTGCCCTTTCTGCGCGAGGCCGCGCCCAGCGCCGTCGACTGGGCCGGGATGCTCGCCCTCGGTATCTTTCAGATAGGTCTCCCCTTCATCCTTGTTGCCCTCGCCATCAAAAGGCTGACTGCGGTGGGAGCCGTGCTCATCCAGGCCCTCGAGCCGATTCTCAGCCCTGTGTGGGTTGTCCTATTTATCGGGGAAGCGCCTACACCGCTGGCGTTTCTGGGCGGTGCGATCGTGATCGGCGCCGTGACGCTGCGCTCGATCCTGACGGCTCGTACACATCGCATGCAGCCCGCTTCCCAGCCGACCACGTGAAGACGCGCCCTGGACCACTGTGAGCAGCCCGTACTCTTCTTCTCAAAACAGCATCGCAACCTCCGCCTCCGGCAGAACTGCATTTTTGCAACGTCTGTCGACCTCCTCCCTGCCCGACCTGGCTGTCCTCATCGCGGCTGCGCTCACACGCTTTTGGCGGCTGGAGTTTCACAGCTTCTGGTTCGACGAGGCGGTCTCACTCGCCTGGGCCAGGGCCGAGCCAGCCGATATCCTGCGGCTAACCATGCAGCTCAGCCACGATAAGCACCCGCCCGTTTACTATTTGGCGCTCCACTACTGGCAGGGGATGCTCGAATGGTTCGGCGCGGCCGAACGCGACGCCGCCCTGCGCACGTTCGGCGTGCTGATAGGGCTGCTGATGGTCTGGGGGATCATACGCCTGGCAACGCGACTCAGCGGACGCACCACCGGTCTTCTGGCCGGTCTGTTTGTCGCGCTCGCGCCCATTCTGGTGTGGTACAGCCAGGAACTGCGCATGTTCCAACCCGCCGCAACCGCAATCGTGTGGGCACTCTTCTTCATGGTCGCGGCGAGAAAGCGAGATCCGTCCCAGGGCCGCGGCGCCGCGTTGTCCCGACTTCTCTTGTGGCTCGGCTTCGCCGCGGCGCTCAGCCTCTGCCTCTACAGTTATCTTTACGCCGCCTTCTTCCTGCCCGGTCTCGGTCTGTCGCTCATTCTGCTGGCACTTCGGGGTGGAACAGTTGACAGACGCTACTTGCTTGAAGGAAGCATGGCCTTGGCAATCGTTACCGCACTCTTTCTGCCCCTGGCCCGCAACGCGTGGCTCGTCAACAGCGCGGAGAATCCGCCGGGCGCGGCCTTCGCTGATTTCCTGCCCAATCTGTGGCGCCAACTGAATATATTCACGGTCTGGTTCGCCTCGTGGTCGGCCGGTCCGAAAATTGCAGCCGTCTCTTTTTTTGGCTTGCTTGTCGCGGCAGGCCTGACCTTGCCCGGCACAGACCGCCGCGGTTCAGAGTTCGGCCTTCAACCCCTCGTTCGTTCGCTTTTCCAGCGCGTATCGGCCGACGACCGGGTCCTGCTGTGGCTGTGGATCGGGGGCCCGCTGCTTATCGGCAACCTGCTGCTGGCGGCGAACGCGGCAATCTTTCGCGAGGACCGTTACTTTCTCTTCCTGGCGCCGTTTGTCCTCTGGGCCGCAGCACGCGGTGTCGGCGCGATTGGGCGTCGGTGGAGTTCAGCCGGAATCTATAGCGGCGTGGTCGCGGTCGCGCTCCTGGCCGCGGCGTTGCCGGTCCTGTGGACGCCTTTCATGTTCCGCGAAAACTGGCGCGCGACCGCCGACTATATCAACGCGTACCGGCAGCGCAGCCCAGGCCTCGTCACAGCCGCCGTGATCCATCCCTACTTTGTGCTCCCGGCGTTGGAATGGTACATGCGCCAGGAATCCGCGGCGGAGGAGCTGCCGATTTTCGGCAATTTCGGCGCCGCCCTGACGCGAGAGCAGGCGGACTCGATCATCGCCCCGCATATGGAGAAAATCGCTGCGGACCTGGGCGCCGATACCGTCTGGCTGGTCCAAAGGCATCTGGCCGGCGTCGATGACCAGCGGCTCGTACAGGCATGGATGGATGCCAACTACCCGCTTATCACCGAACAGTACCCGACCGGCATTCACGTGCGCGGCTATGCTGTCCGCCACCGTTATCAGGCGTTGCCCGAGCTCTCGGATACGACCATCTTCCCGAACGCGCAGCTTTTCCCCGGTATCGAGCTGGCCGCGTGCGAGAATATGACGCCGGTGGTCGCGGCGCGCGATGTTATCTACCACCCGCCCAGCGGCTGGGTCCACCTACGGCTGTGGCTGCGGGCCATCGAGGCCGTTGGAGAAGGGCCGACGATACTCGCGCTGATTCAGTCAGACGACGGCAATATCTGGGGGCGTTCCCTGGAGCGTGCCGGGGACGTTCTGGCCGTCTATCCGCCGGCCCTGTGGCAACCGGGTGAGTTTGTGCGGGTCGAATTGGATGTGAACCTCAACCCCGTGGCGCGCCCCGGCTCCTACAATGTGAAGGTCGAGGCGGCTGGCGAGATTGGGGTACCCTGCGGCAAGGTCCAAATTGAATGAGAGGTCTACGCCGCCCCAAGTGAGGCGGATTCAATGAATGCCGGTTGTTTCTCCACTCGCGCCGGGCACAGCCGCGTCGATCCCGAGCGCCTGCAGTTGCGCGCGCTGAAAGAATCGCCTGTAGGCCCGCGTCTCGGCCAGGAGCTCCTCCAATGTGTTCTGCACCAGGACCCGCTCCGGATCGTTGCGCACCTGCCCGTCCCCCGGCCCGACGCGCGCAACATCGCGGCCTTCCCAGGCCCGCAGCTGCAGAATCCCTTTTTGTTCCAGCCAGAGCAGGGCGTGTCGAATGATCTCCTCGGTTGCCCCGGCACGAGCCGCCAGCCGGGCGACCGGTAGCAGGCCATCCTGCGCAGCGCCCGGTGGCCCATCGCCGGACCCGGCGCCCATTGACCACTTCGCCATGCCGGCTACCTCCTTCAGCAGCGCGTCGAGCTGGCCCTCGGCGGTGTCGCGTCCGACCAGGTAGAGTTCAGACGGGGCGAGCGTTTCAAGCAGCCAGCGCATCAGCTCCGGTGAAGGCGGACTGGTCCACAGCACCAGAGGGCGGCCCGGCGCGGCGGAGACGGCTTGCAGCCGCGAACTGAAGGGGACTTCGCCCAACCGGCTGCCTTCGGCATACCAGAAGGCGTTGTCATAGGTCGGGAGATCCGACAGTGCCACACTTTTCCGGCGCAGATCATGGATGCAGTCACGCGCGGGGTCGGGACGGTCCATGAACGCCGCGGGCGCGGCGGTGGATTCTTCAGCGCGCCGCAGCGCTTCGAGGGTCAGCTGCAACTTGCGTTCGCCGCGATACTCGTTTATGCCGAGCGTGTAGGCGATATCAACGGGGCCGTTGGGCAGTTTCGCTTCGGCGCTGCGCCACCACAGCACCTCCTGTCCCCTCTTCTGCCCATCCTGCAGCAACAGCCGGCGGTGGGCGCGGTCGCGGCCAATGCGGCGGTCCTGGACAACCGTCAGAGCGCGACTTACAAATCTGGGCGCCGGGTTTCCGTGGCCGAAGGGTTCGAGCCGTCCGACCTGTTCCACCAGTCCCAGGTCCAGTTCATCAAAAGAGAGTTCGGCGTCAATGTGCAGCCCTTCCGGTCCGGCGTCGATGCGATGCCGCTCGATCTGGCGGCTCAGTTCGCGCCTAAAGCGGTCGATTTGGGCTGCATCCAATCTCAGACCGGCCGCGCCGGCGTGTCCGCCGTGCTGGAGCAGGAGGCTGGAACACGCGGCGACAGCCGCGCCGATGTCGACGCCGGGCGTGCTGCGGGCGCTGCCGCGCGCCGGTTCTCCCGGCGGGTTGCACAGCAGAACGGTGGGTAGGTGGTATTCCTCGACCAGGCGCGAGGCGACGATGCCGATAATCCCCGCGTGCCAGTTGGGATTGGCGAGAACGATGGCGTTGAAGTCGAGCAGAGCTGAATCTCGCTCCAGCATGTCAAACGCCGTCTGTGTGATTTGGCTGGTCAGCAGGCGCCTCTCATTGTTCAGCCGCTCCATTTGTGCGGCCAGCTGTCCGGCGCGAATGGCGTCGTCGGTGGTGAGCAGCTCGACCGCGACTGTCGCGTCGTCAAGCCGCCCCAGCGCGTTCATGCGCGGTCCGATCTGAAAGGCAATCGACTGGGAGTCGACGCTTTCCGGGGAGATGCGGGCGCTGTGCATCAGCGCCTTGAGGCCGATGCGTTGGGTGTTGCGCAGCTTGTGCAGCCCCAACTGCAAGAGATAGCGGGTGTCGTGCAACTGCTCGGCCACGTCAGCGACGATGCCCAGGGCCACCAGATCGAGGAACTGCGCCGCGCCGTCGGGATCACCCGCCAGTTTGTAGAGCTGTTGCACCAACTTGTAGGCGACACCCACGCCGGGCAACGTCCGCAGCGGATCATCTTTGCGCAGAAACTTGGGGTTAACGATGGCGTCGGCGCGGCGCACGCTATGGACGCCGGCGGTGTCAGCCGACTCCGCGCAAGGCGGCGCCGCGCCCGGCTGGGTACCGGCAAACTCAACGGGCAGGTCATGGTGATCGGTGACGACTACGGTCAGTCCGGCCTCCTTGGCAATACCGATTCCCTCATCTTCGGCGATGCCGGTGTCGCAGGTCAGCAGCAGGTTGGGCGGGAAGCTTGGATCGCCCAAGATCTCGTTCAGCTTCGCGGGGCGAATGCCATGGCCTTCGCTAAAGCGGTTGGGCACGTGATAACGTACATGTTGCGGCGCGGCCAGCTCGCGCAGGGCGGCCACCAGCAGTGTTGTACTGGTCTGGCCGTCCACATCGAAATCGCCCCAAACGAAGATATTCCTGCCCTGGCGTATGGCGTCGAACAGCGTGCGCGCGGCCAGCTCGAGGCCGACCAGGGCGGTCGGCGGCGCAGGCGTGTATGCCGCAATATCGAGAAAGGGAAGGGCCTTTTCGGGCGTGTCGATCTGGCGCTGGGCCAGCAGTTGCGCGACCAGGGGATGCCCGCCGACAGCGTCGCGCAACGCTTGCGAAGGCTCGACTGGGGGCAGCAGAATCCAGGGTTGGGGGGGCATTTTCGGTTATGCTCGTGGTCGATTCCAGATATTGAATTCAGAGGCGCCAGCCATTCGCTTGAATGGCGCTTCTAACCTCTGCTCTAAGAGCGATAAATGCGCTTAGCTGTCTCACCGGTGTCAAGTCTTCGATGAATTCCGTAACGAGCCGGGCGCGTCTTCCTACAGGAAAGCTCCTCTGCCGGCGTCTATTGAGGTCGCTTGCCTGTCTAAGAAGTCGGTACAGGAGTTCCTTTGGATCAGGTATCCTCTCCAGGTCAGTTATTGAGGGAAGATCCAAAGAACCGGTAGAGCGTCTGTTTCCTGCCGCACTCTTGATGGCAGCTTCATCGATAAGCAGCCAGGCCTCCTGCATCCGAATCGGGATAACGCAGACAAACGTCGGTGAAAGCCCCAGCGGCAAGTCAGCTACTGCCTCATATATCTCCCGCACTCGCTTGGCTCGTGTTTCTCTTTCAGCATCCCGGTGAATAAAGAGTAGATCGCAGGGATAGTAATACAGGCCGTTTCCGATTCTGTCAGGCAGACTTGACCCGTCTGAAAGAGGCAACGCACTCAGGTCCGCCCATGCCGGCTGAATGGGACATCGCACGCCATTCTAAATCAGCAACCAGTTTAGAATTGGAATCAGGGACGCGTCGCTGCTGCCATCGGCAACCAGCGTGTAGCGAAGTTCATTCAATTCGGTACGCATCCACATCTTCCATCGGCAGACCGAGCTGGTTACCGTCTTCAGGGACAGGATTCAGATAGGCAAGGAGATGCCCCAGAATGACGGGCTTCTCTTCAGGTGATGCTTCGCTGCGCCACGTATCCGGTCGCCACCTGAAAACGGCCTTCTGAAACCGCCTGCCGGCGCGGATGGCCTGTTCCGTCTCCGCGATGAGCAGATTCTCCGGCTTGACCTGACGCACTACTGCAGGCGAGTGTGTGTTGACAATCACTTGACGCAATGGGTTGTCCCGCGCGACAGGTCTCGTAACGTCTACGGCTATCTCCTGGAGCAACTCCAACATTGCCGATATCCGGCCGGGATGAATTCCATTTTCCGGTTCCTCCAGGCAGATGACACCCTGAGACGAAGGATCCAGTGCGAGAACTGCCAGCGCCAGGAATCGTAACGTGCCGTCGGACAATGAACGGGCGGGGTAAGTCGTGCCATTCCTGTCCTGCACTTGCAGTGTAAGTAGCTGTCTCTTCTCATCTCGGTCGATGCTGACTTCATACACGTCATCGATCAGATCTGACAACCGCAAGGCGATCTGTTCATAGACCCACGTGTCATTGCCGTCAGATACCGGCTGACTATCGGAGTGCGCGAGCGAAAAGAGTGTGGCGGGCAGATGGGAGCCGTCGGGACGCATTCCCGGCGGCGTCATGAACTCGTCCGGTCTTCGCAGCGACGAGGGTTCCAACTGCAGCAAACGCCAGGACTGCATCTCGCGACGGGCCAGCAATGCGGTAGGGCTCTCGGTCGCGTTGACTGTTGACAGCACGGTGCGGGGAAGATTGCTTGCCAATATTGATTGGGGGCGTCCACTGCTACCGCCATCTTGATGCAGGCGAATCACACGCTGACCCTCCGTCGATTCGGTTGAGATGTATGGTGCAGCCCTGCGCCCCTTGACGACCGAATTCCGCCAATTCTTTGCGCTATGATGAAATCGGAGGTGCTTCCAGGCTTCACCGAGCGTGATGTGTTCCAATCTTTCCTTGACAAGCTCAAGGGAACCAGATATGGGGAGCCTTTCATCAACACGATAAACCAGTTCCAAGGAGTAGCGCAGAAATGTAAAGGTGGCCTTGGCTGTCTGTCCCAGATCATCAACCCCTTCGTCCGGGACAATCATCTCGGCCGTAAATGAAATTTTGTCAGCGTAGTCATTGCCTAATCGATGGAACAGGCTCTGAATCGATGACGCCTTATCATCTTCGGCGCGTATCGAGGCCGCGGCGTCGGCAAATGTGTCGCTGGCAAGCCTGCTCAGAAACTGAATCGCGTCAAACAGATTCGACTTTCCCGTTCCGTTCGCGCCGGCGATACAGGTAAAGGGTCCGAAGCGAACATCGACATCTACAAGATTCTTGAAGCCTGAGACTTGCAGTCTGGTTAACATCGGGCCTCCGTTCGTCGAATACCAACCCTACCTGGCTCGCAGCGAGCACCTCAAAAAGACCGGCTGAGGACGTTGATATGTCCTATGACTTGCCCGCTCGCTCACTGACAAATCGCGCGTGTGTCGAGAATTGAAAACAAGAGCACTCCCCAACTAAAACGCCAGCTCCTGGACCTCCTCCAGCGTGAAATCGAGCGCGTCTTCCAGGTCTGAATCGGGGAATTCGGCATCGTCGAACTCGTCCAAGCTGCCGGCGCCGATGCCGCGATCGCAGCGGGAACGGTAGACGCAGTAGCTGCAGAAGCGCCGCCGGTTCTCGTCGGTATCGGCCACTTTGGGGAAATCGGCCTGGCTCTCGCCGTGCAGAATTTCATTCAGAATTTCCTCAAGCCTGGCGCGGTTGGCCGCGTGCAGGTCACTGCTGTAATGAAAAACGACCGGTTCGGCCGGCGCGACGGTGAACCAATAGCGCATCTCGACCTGATCCGGTGACACCGGGCCCCAAGGCAGACCGGCGCTCGCCTCCACCAGAACGAATGGGTAGACAAGCGTCTGCATGCGTTGTTGCAGAAACGAACGCCGGGTCGCGCGTTGATTCGTCTTCCAGTCGAGGATGACGACGCGGCGGTCCTCGTCGCCGCCGCCGACGGCGATCAGGTCGTACCGCGCCGCCAGACGCGACCGTCCTGCCTCTACGGCCAGGGGCACGCTCAATACGCGTTCGACTTCAACGATCTCCGTCGGTAGATCGGCCGGTCGGTGGCGCAGATAGCTCTCGAACCATTCGTCCAGCGGATAGTCGAGACCTCGGCTCAGAAGCTCCGGGGGCAGTCCAGCCTCGGCGCGCTCGACCAGTTTATGGAACTGCGCGCCGCGCAGCAGCAACCGCTCGTGCTCATCATAGGGCGCGACTTCGAGGGCCGGCCAGGTCAACTCCTCCACATAGGCAAGCCAGAAACGGCGCGGACAATTCACGTAGGATTGCAGACTCGACTGGCTGAAGGCGAATGTAGAGGGGAGTTCCACTGGCACGTCGTATCGTTCTTTCTGCTCAATCGATCGTCCCGAAATCACGGTACTTTTGAAGTCATTGTAGCACGCAAGTTCGCGTGCTTCAACCGGTCTGCTGCTTGCGAGCAGGGCATACGCATCTTATTGTGAGAGGACCTTTAGGAGATAGTCAGTTTTCCAACCTGCTCGTTTACGTTTGGCAGCAATGCCGATTTTGGCGCTCTTTTCTTTGCGTAGGAGGTTGAGAGCCAAGCGGCGCAAGATGGCCAGGTTGTGCTGCGCATGCCCCTGACGAATGCGGCTGTCGTCCTCGCGAAAGGCGACATCCAGGACCCAGTGGACTGAGTTCTCTATGCTCCAATGGCTGCGCGTGGAAGTCAGGAGCAATTCGGCATCGGCAGGCAAGCTGGAGATGAAGTATCGCGTCTCATGCAAAGTCCGCTCTGGCAGTTGTCGTTGGGCTTCGACCATGACCAGGCTTTGCAGTTGTGACCACTCCTGGTCAGGGTTCATGTAGGCGAGGAAGTCGGGCGCAGAAATAGCCCAACAGCGTCTGGTTTCGATGTGGCCGTGGTCCTTTTCTATCGTCTGGTGGTAGTCGTGGGCGACATCAGCAAAT
>DAOUHX010000414.1:0-3560 GCA_034428395.1 Caldilineaceae bacterium | reverse complement strand
GAGCGACGAGGCCGTCAACGCGGCCCGCCGCCGGGTGAAGGAACGGTACGGCGAGCAGTTTCTAACGAAGTCGCCGCGGCGCTACCGAACGAAGACCAGGGGCGCGCAGGAGGCGCACGAGGCGATCCGACCGGCGGGCAGCGGAATGCGCCCGGTCAACACCCTCCCCCTTTCGGGCGATGAGGCTGTGCTCTACGACATGATCTGGAAGCGAACGGTCGCGACGCAGATGGCGAACGCGCGCCTGCGGTCCACGACGGTCATGATCGGTGTCGGGGAGGCCCTCTTCCGCGCATCGGGGCGGGAGATCCTCTTCCCCGGCTTTTTCCGCGCCTACGTAGAAGGCTCAGACGACCCCGAGGCGGCGATCGAGGACCAGGAATCGCCCTTGCCGGCCCTGGCGGTCGGTGAAGAGGTAGACTGCCGTGCGCTTGAGGCTATCGGCCATGCGACCAAACCGCCGGCCCGCTACACCGAAGCCACCCTGGTAAAGGCGCTGGAGACCGAGGGCATCGGACGGCCCAGCACCTATGCCACCATCATCGACACGATTCAGAACCGGGGCTACGTATTCAGACAGCGCCGCGAGCTCGTGCCCACGTTCGTCGCGTTTGCGGTCGTGCAGCTGCTGGAGTCCAACTTCGAGGAGTTGGTGGACATGAAGTTCACCGCGGCGATGGAGCAGACGCTGGATGACATCGCCGAGGGAGACGTCGACTGGCTCGACTATCTTCACCGTTTCTATCGGAGCGAGCAGGGACTGGAAAGCCAGGTCAAGGAGAAGGAAGACGCCATCGATCCTCGCATCGCCGGCCGGGTCGATTTCCCCGATCTCCCGTTCGAGGTGCGAATTGGTCAGTTTGGCCCTTTCCTGGCGAAGGAGATCAACGGTAACAGGCAGACCGTCAGTTTGCCGGATGATCTGGCGCCGGCTGAACTGAATGCGGCCGCGGCCGACGAGCTGGTGAATGCAAGGCAGGAGGGACCGGCATTGCTGGGCTCCGACCCTGAGAGCGGCCAGCAAGTCCTGCTCAAGGAAGGTCGTTTTGGCGCTTATGTCCAGTTGGGAGAGGACGGGGCAAGGGAGACATCTCGAAGAGGAACGAGGAGAAAGGCGGCTGTTTTAGCGGGACCGGTTGACATCAATTCGGCCACGCTGAAGGACCTCTCGACTTTGCCTGGCATTGGGCCCGGAAGAGCCAGGGCCATCGCAGCCGGCCGGCCCTACGCCTCTATCGAGGAGTTGCGGCGGGTGCCCGGGCTCGGCGCGAAGGCGGTTGACGCGCTTGGAGAGCTGGTTGTGGCGGGATCCACTACGCCCAAAAAGGCGGCAGAGGAGGGCTCCGAAGGCGGGGAAAGCACAGGGAACGGCAGACCCAAGCGGGTCAGTCTGCCGGATGGCATGGCGAAGGAGGATGTTGACCTGCCGACTGCTCTGCGTCTTCTCAGCCTGCCGCGCCTGCTCGGCGCCCATCCTGACGACGGCGAGGAGGTGCGCGCGGGCGTGGGGCGCTATGGCCCATACGTCGTCCACAACCGGAAATTCGTGAACCTCAAACCACCGGACAACGTGCTCGAGGTGGACCTGCCGCGCGCGCTGGCGTTGATCAAGGAGGCGCCGACAAGACGGGGCGGCAGTTCGGCGCGCACGGTGCTGAAGGAGCTGGGCGCGCACCCCGAGGACGGCGAACCGATCCGCGTGCTCGACGGGCGCTACGGCCCCTACGTCAACCACCAGCGCACAAACGCCACCGTGCCCAAGGAGACAGATCCCCAGAGTGTCACCTTGGAGCAGGCGCTGCAGATGCTGGCGGAGCGCAAGAGCAAGGGCAAAGGCCGTGGCAGGACCAGTCGCAGGAGGTCGTAGACCGGATTCCTTGTCCGGCGAGGGCGGAGGCGAGGCATGAGCTGGCCTCAGCAGCTGGGAAAGGAGAGCCGTGGGAGCCGGCCTCGCTGCGTCCTGTTCACTGACGGGGGAACAGAAGAGGTCGCCAGCCGGCTCACTGGTCTGGTGGGGCTTGGCGATGTGTGGGTCGGACCTTCCGACAGATGGATGCCCCGCGGCAGACCGCAGCAGATGGAGGACGGGTCATGGGACACGGCACCCGCGGATGAGGCGGAGCTGGATAAACCCACGAATCTTTTGCCACATCCTGTGAGCGAGCGGCTCAAGGAGTGGTGGTTGGCGAACTCTGAAAACAGTCCCAGAACACCGAGCCTGGACATTGCCAGCACATGCACGATTGGCGGCAGAAGGGGTCTCCTTCTCATAGAAGCGAAGGCACACTGGAACGAACTGAACCGGTCATCGTCGGGAAAACGTCTGAAGGGAACAGCCTCCCGCGATGTGATCGAGAATCACGAGAGGATAGGACAGGCGATCCAGCAGGCAGCCGTCGGTCTGCAAACAGCGACCGGAGGCGCCTGGAATATCTCGCGCGATAGCCACTATCAATTGTCCAACCGATTTGCCTGGTCTTGGAAGCTGGCTACCTTGGGGATACCTGTCGTTCTGCTTTTTCTGGGCTTCCTCAATGCTACAGATATTGCCAAGGGAGGGAATCTATTCTTCTCCCAAACCCACTGGGAGCGGGTCCTCCAGGCCCATTGTGAAGGGGTCATTGACAGTTCCTGCTGGGAGAAACGGCTGGATGTGGACGGCGCCACCCTCCTTCCTCTCATTCGGGCCTATTATCAGCCCTTCCAGCCGTGCGAGAGTTAACGCCGAGCCCTCCCAATACTAGCCCAACAGCGACAGCGGCCAGCCGAGCAGCGCGCCGCCGATGACGACCCAGGCCGAGCTGACCCGCCAACGCAGTACCGCGGCCGCGGCCAGCAGCGCGATGACCGCGGCCGGCCAACCCGTGACAACATCGGCTGTCAGACGGACCAAGACCGCGGCCATAAGCCCAACCGCGCTGACGTTGACCGCGTCCAGGAACGCGGCCATCCAGGCCGAGCGTCGCAGCCGCGGCACGATCGGGTTGAGAATGGCGACAAAGACGAAGGACGGCGCGAAGATGGCAGCTGCGCTGACCGCGGCGCCGGGGACGCCCGCCAGCACGTAGCCGATAAACGCGGCCGTCGAGAGCACGGGCCCCGGCGTAAACTGGCCGATGGCGATGGCATCCAGAAGTTGCTGCTGCGTCAGCCAGCCGTTGGTATGCACCAGCTCGTCCTCAAGAAAGGCGACCAACACGTAGCCGCTGCCGTAGAGTACGCTGCCGACCTTCAGGAAAAAGAGCCCCAGCGCGCCCAGCGTCAGGCCCGATACCGTCGATGCCGCGACCAACGCCGTCCACTTCAACACTGAGGATGGCGAAACTTCCGCCCAGGGGAGATTGAAGCGGCTGTCCGGCAGCGCCAGCAGCGCCGCGGCGCCGCGCAGGCCACCCATTCCCCGCAGGGCAGCCATCCCCAGCACACCGCCCGCGACCAGCGACCATATCACCGGTGCGCCAAGATAGACGGCGACCGCCACTGCGATGCCGATGATGCCCAGAACGATGCGCGTTTGCATGGCCGCATTGGGCTTCGAAGCGGTCCGGCCCAGCCGCCAC
>DAOUHX010000413.1:0-17419 GCA_034428395.1 Caldilineaceae bacterium | reverse complement strand
TGTCGGTCAGGCAGGTCGCGGGGCCGCGGCCGTCAAGGGCGGCCACTGCGGCCCGCAGTCCGGCGCGCCCGATATTGAAGCCACTGCCGGCGTCGCCCAGCCAGTGGCCCAAGCCGTCCGCCCGCGCGGAGATCCCATTGCAGCCGACTGCAAAGGCAACCGCTCCGCTGCCGGCGGCGATCAGAGCGCCCGGGCCGCCGAGGAAGGCGCCCGCCCAGGCGACGACGGAGTCGTTCACCGAACGCCACGGACAAGAAAATCCACAACCTTCCAGAACGGATTTCAAGAGTTGCTGCACGTTTTCCATATCGGACGGCCCATCAAGGCCAGCCATGCCGGCGCTAGCGGACTGAACATCGGCCGGGTCTACCGTTGACTCAGCGAGGGCCCGTGAAATCGCTGCTGCGATGTTGTTGCCGGCCTGCCCGGAGCCGACGAGATGATAGTTGGAGGGACCGTCCTTCGCTTCGGCGACCAGGCCCCCGGTTCGGTCCGACAGAACGACGTGTGTCTTGGTCGCGCCGCCGTCGATTCCAAGAAAATAGGCCACATATGGATTGTAGCCCGAAAGCCGCATATGTCAAGCGTTGGGTAGTCAAACTTACGAAGGAAGGCCGGATTTTGCCCGCCTGTGGATTCGGTGGGACAATTGCTCTGAGAGGGCCATTTGCCGATTTCAGAGGCGGAGAAGGCGTGACGATTTTCCCCTGGCGAAGACGGCTGCAGCCCATTCTGCGCGGCGAAAAGAAGCGGCCTGTTAAAGGTGGGCAGGCGCCTGAGGAAGGGACAGCGGATTGCGTATGCGACAGGCTCGGATTGAACGAAAGACAAGAGAAACGCAGATTGACCTCGAGTTGGCGCTGGACGGCAGCGGCGCGTCTGAGGTCGACACCGGCATCGGCTTCCTCGACCATATGCTGACGCTCCTGGCCGGGCATGGGCTGTTCGATCTCAACGTGCGGGCGCGCGGCGATCTCCACATTGACGAGCATCACACAGCCGAGGACGTTTGCATCTGCCTGGGGCGAGCCGTCGATGAGGCATTGGGAGATCGCGGCGGCATCGTGCGAACCGCGCACGCCTACGTCCCGATGGACGAGACGCTGGCGCGCGTTGTGATTGATCTTGGCGGCCGGCCGTACTGCGTTTTCGACGCTGAGTTCAATACACCGCAACTGGGGCAACTGAGCACAGATCTCCTCTTTCATCTTTTCGAAAGCATCGCTATCCACGGGCGAATGAACCTGCACGCTGCGGTCCTGTACGGGCGCAACGACCATCATAAAGCCGAAGGGCTGTTCAAGGCGCTGGCTCGCGCACTGGACGCCGCCACGCGCCTCGATGACAGGAGGTCGGGCGTTCCCAGCACAAAGGGGACGCTGACTGTATGAACGCGGTCGGGCGTCGCCGGTGCACAGGGAGCGGAGCGAGTTTTCTCCTGCCCCGCCCAATTCCCATTCCCTAAAACCCATTAATGCAAAGGCGCATTCCATGAAAGTCAACATTCCGACTGACGTCGAAATCCCCACGCTTGACGAGATCCGCGCAACCCGCAGCCGCATCGATCCTTACATTGTGCGGACGCCGGTCTGGCGCTGGCAGAGCGAGGCGATGGCCAAAATGCTGGGGCCGGAAACTGAGGTCTGGCTGAAACTGGAACTGTTTCAGAAGACGGGCACGTTCAAGCCGCGCGGCGCGGTCAATAAACTGCTGCAACTGTCCCCGAAGGACAGGCAGAGGGGCGTCACCGCGGTCAGTGCGGGGAATCACGCAATCGCGGTGGCCTACGCTGCACAGATATTCGGGGTCAGCGCCAAGGTGGTGATGCCGGCGTCTGCGCCCCTTTTCCGGGTGGAGAAGGCCCGCAGCTACGGGGCCGAAGTGGTGCTGGTCGAGGACGTATACGAGGGGTTTGCAGAGGTCGAACGAATCCAGGCGGAGGAGGGGCGCGCCTTCGTTCACCCCTTCGAGGACCGGGCAATCATCGCCGGACAGGCGACCGTCGGACTGGAAATGTGCGAGGACACGCCGCCGCTGGACATGCTCATAGTGCCGGTTGGCGGCGGCGGGCTTGCGGCAGGGATCGCGGCGGCGGTGAAGCGGTTGCAGCCCGGATGCGCCCTTTACGGCGTGGAGCCGGAGGGCGCGGACACAATGCACCGCAGCTTTGGCAGCGGCAGGCTCGAATCGATCGAAAGCGTGCGGACTATCGCGACGAGCCTGGGCGCGCCGGCGGCGCTGCCGTACAGCTACGGCCTGTGCCGACACTTACTAGAGGATATTGTACTCGTCAGCGATGAGGAGATGATCTGCGGGATCCGGCTGCTCTTCCACGAGATGAAGCTAGCCTGCGAACCGGCCTGCGCGGCATCGACCGCGGCGCTACTCGGCCCCCTGCGCGCGCAAGCGGCCGGCAGACGGGTCGGGTTGATCCTGTGCGGCTCCAACATCGGCGTGGACACCTTCGCCGAATTGATGGGCCAGGACGGGGGGGATGATTGAGCTGGCGCCCGACCACAAACTCGGACTGCCCGTGGCTTGCCCGGTTATGCTGGGGGCAGGCGCCATAGGATACGGCGAATCCCGGCACCGCGAGCTGACGCTTGACGGCTTCGGCGCGGTCGTTATCGGTCCGTTCACACGCCGCAGCCGGCGCGGCAGCCAACCGCCGCGCATGGCGGAGACCTTCGGTGGGTTCGTACGCCGGGTTGAACTGCAGAACCGGGGCGTATCTGCCGCAGTAAGGAAGTTCGCCGGCCTCTGGCCGCGGCTGGGTTGTCCGGTAGTTGCCCAGCTCGGAGACAGTGAACCGGAAGAGGCCGCGTCGACGGCGCAACGGCTCTCCGGCGTCGAAGGAATCGAAGGGTTTGAGCTTGTCTGCAGCCCGGCGGCAGACGAGCGGGAGATCAGCAGGCTACTGGAGGCGCTCCTGGTCGAATCGGACCTGCCGGTTCTGGCCAAGCTGCCGCTGGCGCGGGCATCGGCGCTGGCGCCGGCGCTGATAGCGGCCGGCGCGGCCGGAATCGTAGTTGGCGGCCCACCAATGGGTGCGGCAAGGAACGGGGACGGAGGGACAGTTACCGGCGAGTTGTTCGGGCCGGGTGTGTATCCGATGATGCTGGCGGCATTGATGGAGGTGAAGGGGCTGGGCCTGGCCGGCTCGTTGATCGCCTGCGGAGGCATTCACACGCGTGAACAGGCCCATCACTGCCTGGCTGCCGGCGCCGATGCATTGCAACTCGACAGCCTCGCCTGGGTGGAACCGGCCGCGGCGAAGGCTCTGGCCGACGCGTTTGCCGGCAGAAAACCTGCAGGCGCCGGTAAAGACGGATGAATCGCGGTCCGTTTGCCGGCGCACTCCTCACATTTTTTCTCTCATTCCGCCTCATTTACATACCGGCCAGTGTCTTCACCCACACCGGGCACGGTCTGCCCTGGCTTACAGCGCTATTGGGTTGCGCGGCGACTTTTGGCGCGGAGTGGCTGACCCGGCGGCTGGGAAGCGATTGGCAAATGCGCGAGCAGAAACGGGCGCCGGTCGTTGCAATTCTGGCGTTGGTCACACTCGGTTTTTTCCCGGAGGAGGCGCCGATCGGGGTGATATTGTGGGCGGGGATTGGCGCGGCCTGGGGGATTGGGTCGCGTGGGTGGGTTGTGCGCTTTGCGCGGGCGCCCGTTGTGATCGCCGCCGCTGCAATCGGCGCGCTGCTGGGCGCGACAGGTCTGTTCGGCCCGGGTAGCTGGCTGGCGGCGGCCGTGCTGGGGACCGGGCTGTGGTATGGACGAAGGTACTGACTATCAAGTGCGCCCAAAGATTGTGGACACTTGAGCAGGCCGATCCGGCAACGGCGCCATCCTGGCCAGTTCAGAATGTGGCGATGTTGAGCACGGCCCGTTCTTCCGGCGTCAGGGCGGCGATCTGGGCGTCGCTCATGCCGCGAAAGTGCGTATTGGGCGGAATGCCGGCCTCAAGGCCCCACATGAGCAGCTCCTCCGGCGTCATCGTTGCCCGCGCTTCCGGGGAGATGAAGCGGTAGGCGTCGTTGAACCCCTTGATCCACCAGCGCTGGAAATAGAATATCAGAGAGTAACGCGGTCGGTCGCTGCGGTTGATGCCGCCGGAGTGCCAGAGCGCGCTGTCCCACATCACAACAGAACCGGCCGGCGCTTCGGCGATCAGCCAGCCGGGCGGCAGTTCGTCCGGCTCTTCGGGCGGGACTTCAAGCGACAGGTGCGTGCCGGGCCAGAGGTAGGGACCGCCGGTCTCGACCGTGAATTCCTCGATCGCCCAGACTGACTGGATCGCCATGGGAAAGTGCTGCCCGCCGATGAACGGCTTGACCGTGAAATCGGCCCAATCGGCATGCAGATTGCCGCCGTACTTCTGGTGATCCTTGGCGCCGGAAGGCAAAGGTGTGCGTATCGTCACATTGTGACAAAACATGTCTTCGCCAAGGACGCGGCGGGCCACGTCGGCCATGGCCGGGTAGCGCACAGGCATGCTGCGAAAGTGTGGATGCTTGGCCTGGGCGTTGAATGCCATGCGCAGGTTTTCGCTCTGCAAGCCGTACTTGCGACCCACGGTCTCTTCCGATGCAAGGGTCTCCTCGATAGCCTGCCTCGTTGTTGCGATTTCCGAAGGTGGGAGAACGCTTTCCAGAATCGTGTACCCGTCCTGTTCCAGCTCGCCGGCGTGTTTCTCGATGTCATAGATAGTCATGGTGACTCCTCTCAACTTGCCTGTCGAGAACCAAGGTTTGAGATCAACTTGCAACTTGGGGGCAGCGGGCGGGAGAGCTGGTTCTTCTATCCCCCAAAGTACCCGGTGCCTGGAGCAAAGTCCGTAGGACAGTCTGTCCGACCCGCTTTTCGGTAATGCTAACACAGCAGGCCCTATCGGCTAACATGGTTAAATGGCACCCTCTTCCATGGTCGCTGGGGACAGACTTCCGGGCGGAGTAGCGCACCCGGACTTGCAGGGGTCCGAGTGCAACGGAACGCTGGAGACCCGGCTTCGCGGCAACGCGGGACCGCTACCGTCGCGTGGACAGGCGGCGGCGATGCGCATCGCTGCTCGAATGAAGGGCGCCGCCGAGCGCAGGTCAACCAGCTAAAAGTCTACAGGGAATAACGGCAGTTGGTGAGCTGGCTGGCGGCCATTGAGCAGGACGTAGGGCGCGGCCTTCTTCGGCGATGGGACACCGAGCGTGCGCAGGTCCTTGAGCTCGGTCAGAGTGCCCCGCCGGCGGGCGCGCAGGATGCGCTCGACTGTTTTGGGTCCAATGCCGGGCACGCGCAACAGCGTATGTCTATCTGCGTGGTTCACCTCCACGGGGGAGCCGCGCAGGTGGAGGTCGGCCCAGGCCTGCTTTGGGTCCACGTCGAGACGCAGATTCTGGTCCGCGCCGAAGCCGATATCCTCGGTCTCCCAGTTGTAATCGCGCAGT
Source organism: Caldilineaceae bacterium (assembly GCA_034428395.1). Classification (GTDB taxonomy): domain Bacteria; phylum Chloroflexota; class Anaerolineae; order Caldilineales; family Caldilineaceae; genus Bin5. The sequence goes on along the minus strand of DAOUHX010000413.1, from coordinate 11,972 downwards.
AGGAAACTCGCTTGGTAGAGCCTGTGCTGCCGCTTCCGAGAGGCGGGTGCGAGGTTGTCAAAAGGTGTGTCGGGTATGGGGAAGAAGGAAGAGTAGTAGACGCGGCTCAGCCCGGCCTGCCTGTAGAGCTTCTCGCTCAGTGAGACCAGCTCCAGGTCGGTATCGCCGACCGCGCCGACGACGAACTGGGTCACTGACGACGAGCGCACGCGTTCCTGGCTGCGGATCTGGTGCATCCACAGGAGCCGCTGCATCAGCTCGTCCCAGAACTCCTTCTGTGGAGCCAACTTCGCCAGCCTGCCCTGTGTCGCGCCCTCCAGATTCACCGACACGCGGTCGGCCAGTTGCATCGCTCTGCGCACCTGCTCATACTCGGCGCCGGGCATGATCTTGAGATGGATGAATCCATCGTACTGCTTCTTCTTGCGCAGAATCTCCGCAGTGTCGATAATTTTGTCCTGGGCTCTTACGCCGCCGCCGACTATGCCGGAGGAGAGAAACAGGCCGTCGACCAGGCGGGCCTTGTTCATGCGCAGGAAGCCTTCGGCCAGCTCGTCCGGCTGAAAGGTGAGACGTTCGGCGCTGCTGCGGCCGGCGCGAAAGGCGCAGTAAAAGCAGTTTCGCTCGCAGGCGGTCGTCATCATCGTGCGCAACAGCGGCTTGGGCCCGCGCGGGGTCATCACCCTGAATATCGAGCGGTCCAAGGAGGCGGCGTTGCGCTCCTGCCGCGTCGGCTTGGCCGCGGCCGGTGTAAAACAGCTGGGACGCGTCGGTTCAGCGTGGGGCGCGTCCCCGGCGGCCTCAAAGCCGTTCTCAATGCCGACGCGGGAGATTTTTTCGAGCGGCTCGAGCGCAATGGAGAATTTCATAGGTCAATTATACGAACTCATGTTCTATTTGTCAAGTGTCAATTTGGGGAGGGTGCAACCCATTTTTGGGGTGGGAACCGTCTGGCTGGGAATTCATTTTGGCAGTGGATAGTGGATAGTGGAAAGTTGCCAGTGGCCAGGAACTGCCGAAACTCGGAACTCGAACGGCGGAGCCGGCGACGCGCACAGACGGCCGCATCGTCCGCGCTGGCTTTGGCGGCAGGTTGGAATCGCTAACGCACGGTGGCGTCGCGATGGGTCGCCGTTGCACTGGGCGCCGATAGAACCTTCACGCTGCGCGAGGAGAGGTTTCAGGGGGGCGTTGCGGGGGGAGTCCCCCCGCACAGGGGAGGGCCGGAACGGCCCGACCGTCCAGACGGCAGCGGCCAGTGGCCAGTGACCAGTTGCCAGGGACCAGTTGCCAGTTGCCAGGGACCAGTTGCCAGTTGCCAGGGACCAGTTGCCAGTTGCCAGTGACCAGTTGCCAGTGACCAGTTGCCAGGGACCAGTTGCCAGTTGCCAGGGACCAGTTGCCAGTGACCAGTTGCCAGTTGCCAGTGACCAGTTGTCAGGAACTGCTGGGGCCGGGTATGGCTCGGTTGCCACCCGAGGTAGGGGAATGTAAAGCCCCATTTTGGACTACACCGTTTGGGGAGGGAGTGAAATGCGCGCACTCGTTCAGCGGGTCAGCAGGGCCAGCGTACATGTTGAGGGCCAGGAGGCAGCCTGCATTGGACGCGGCTACCTTGTGCTGCTGGGGGTGGCCCGAGATGACTGCGAAACGCAGGCGGCGTGGCTGGCACGCAAGATTGCTGGTCTGCGCCTGTTTGAGGACGATGCCGGCAAGATGAACCTGGCCTTGGCAGATGTCGAGGGCTCGGTGCTGGCGGTCAGTCAGTTCACGCTGTACGGAGATGCGCGCAAGGGGAGAAGGCCCAGCTTCACGAGAGCCGCGCCGCCGGCCGAGGCAAAGGAACTTTACGACAGTTTCTGCCGGCTGCTGATGGCGGAAGGGATACCGGTGGAGAAGGGCGTCTTTCAGGCACACATGGAGGTATCGCTGGTTAACGACGGCCCGGTGACGCTGTGGCTGGAGAGTGAGGGGGCCGCGTAGATCGGCGCGCCGGCGGGTACAGAGATGCGGGCAGCCGGACTTGGACGTGGAGGGAAATTATGGCGACAAAACTAAGTACTGTAATCGCCGCGGCGCCGGAGACCGACCTGGCTGTGGTCGCGGCGATGGCCGCCCAGTTCGAGAGCTACATAATGCGCGGCGAGGTCTATCGGACGGTCGCGGTGCCGACGGCGGCCCGGGTTGAGGAGCGCGTGCAGAGCAGCAGTGGCGACATTCTGGCGAGGCTGCATAAGTTATCGGCGCAGTCGGACGAGCTGTCCTCCGAGCAGAAGGAGACATTGGCGGATGCGAATGCCCGCATCGAGGAGGTGACTGCGCGACTGCCTTCCCACTACCAGGCATTGCTGCTGCGTGAGGCCAGGGCGCGCTTGAACAGCCTGAAATGGTACATGGACGATTGCCAGGAGAACCGCCGCGAGTGCCGTGTGCAATATCCATTTGAAATACGGAACCGCCAGCGAATCGGTGAGATCGGCAAGGCGATGGATGCGGCAGGCGCGAGAGCGCTGGCGCCGCAGCTCGAAGGCATCGACCTGCAGCTGCGCAGATTGACAAGAGGCGGCGAATTCGTCTGGGACGCTTCGGTGGAGCACGTCTACCCGGACTCGGAGTACTGGTATCTATATGTGTTGCCTGTCGGGCCTGATCCCTGACGAAAACCAGGAGCCACCGATCGGCCGGCTCCGCCGCCGCGCCTAATTCGCTTTGAGATGAATGGTCACCTCGTTGCGGTTGTGGAACAGCTGACGCATGTGAAGAATGTCGTAACGTTCCCGCAGTAGGGCGCAGGCTGGATCGAGTTGCCGCGCGGACTGGCCCATCTTAAGGGTCAAGAGGGCCTCGGCGTGGGGGTAGAGAAAATCGGCGAAAGCGTTCGTCAGGCGAGCTGATGGGACGGCATCCATGCGCATATCGTTTACGAGGAGATCGTAGGTATCGGGTCCCTCGCGCAGGTAGGCTTCGGCCGACATGCGTTTATGGCGCACGCCGCGATCGGCGGCCAGCCGGGGATGAAGCATGGCCGGGTCGACGGCAGTGACGTACTGACCCTTCTGTCTCAGCACACGCGTCCAGCCGCCCGGCGCGGCACCGAGGTCTAGCGCTACGCCCCCGCTGGGCAGTTCGATGTGAAAGGCTTCGATTGCCTCCAGCAGCTTGAACTCTGCCCGGCTGATCTGGTCCCTCTCACGACGGAATCGACGCACGCCGCCCGCCCAGTCGGAAATATTATGTGAGGCGAGCGAGAGGCCGAGCAACGCCTGCGGGCCGCCTGCGGTTTCCGCCGGCCCCGGCAGCGGCCGGTCGACCGCGGCGCAGAGCACGGACAGGACCTGAAAGGGTTGGCGGACGTCGAGGGGCGACTTCGCGGCCTCTTCGAGGGCAGCGGCGACAGACCTGTTGATGTCGAACGGCTTGTATGGCAGGTCGGCAAAGATGCGGCTCTGGACGGAGAAGCTGATTTCCGGATCGAGCAGGTCGGCATATTCGGCTACGGCGGCGCGGGAGAGGCGGGCCAGGTCCCTTGGCGTGGCGATAAGAGGAATGGCGACGTCAACGGGGCTGATATGGCGCGCGAAGATTGGCGGTTCATCGATCCAGGTCTCGGCCAGCCCCCAGAAGCCTTCATCGCAGTCGACGAGCCAGACGCCGGATGCCAGTTCGGCCAGCGGCTGCCCGCCGATGCTGTCGCGGCGGAACTCTTCCAGGGCGAGGTGCGCGAAACCGGGGTCTGCGGTCAAAATGAGCTGGGCCATCTCAGGCGGTCGCTGCGTGGATTGCTGCCGCGATGTTTCTGGCGCGCTGCGGCGCGTCGCCGACATAGGCGGAGGCGTCGAGGAGGCTGTTCGCCAACTCTGCGGGTACGAGCGAGGTAATGCGAGGGTCCGCCAGCAGATTGTCAATCAGGGGGTTCGGTTCACCCTTCTGCAGGGCCTGCCAGGCAAGTAGCGACTGTTCGCGAATCAGTTCGTGCAGATACTGACGGTCCCCGCCGGCCTTGACGGCCTCCATCAGCAGGCGTTCGGTCGCGGCGAAGACGCCGTAGTCGCGCAGATTGCGAGCGGTCGGTCCGGGCCAGATGGTGACGCCTTCGAACAGCCGCTGGCTGCGGATGAGCGCCTCGTCGGTCAGCAGGAAGGCCTCGGGCAGGAAGAGGCGGCGGTTGGCGGAGTCATCGAGCGTACGTTCGAGCAGGCTGAGTGCGCTGTTGTCCCAGGCGATACGGGGCAGAGCGGCAACCTGTCGGGTGAGGCTGTCGATATTCTCGGCTGCAACGGGGTTGCGTTTGAATGGCATGGCGCTGGAGCCGACCTGCCTGGCGCCGAAGGGTTCGCTCCACTCGCCAAACGGGGGTGATTGGAGGATGCGCAGGTCGAAGGCGAACTTGTGCAGGCTGGCGCACAAGCCGGCCAGGGTATTGACGACCATCCAGTCCTGTTTGCGGGGATAGGTCTGGGTGGTCGCCTCGTAGGCAGGCAGGTCCAGCTTAAGCATGACGCGCTCTTCGAGCTGCCGGGGGCTATAGTCGCTGTTGGAAAGCAGCTGGCCATAGCTGGCTGCGGTTCCGACCGCGCCCTTGATCCCCTTGCCGCGGATGTCTTGGTGCACGCGCTGCAGCTCGGCCAGGTCTGCCAGCAGGTCCTGGCCGTACTGGGCCAGGCGGTAGCCGACGGTGGTGGGTTCAGCGGGCTGGATGTGGGTGAAGGCGATGGCGGGCGTGTCGGCTTCGGTCTCGATGCGGGTCGCCAGCGTTGAGAGCGTGCGTTTCAGCCTCTTGATGATCTGGTCGAGGGCGCTACGGAGCCGGAGGGCGTCCACGTTGTCCAGGATGTCCATGGAGGTGGCGCCGAGGTGGATGATGGGGCCGCCCAATGGACACTGTTCGGCGAAGGTACGGATTTCAGCCATCAGATCGTGGCCGATTTCGCGTTCGATCTGCTGGGCGCGCTCGATGTCAATCTGGTGCTGCTGTCCGCGCAAATCGGCGACCTGTGCAGCCGTCACCAGGCCGGCTTCGAATTGGGCCTCGGCCAGCGCCACCCAGACGCGGCGCATCAGCCTGCGCTTCTCGTCCTCGCTCCAAATGCGGCGCATCACTTCGCTGCCGTAGCGCCAGGTCAGAGGGGACAAGTAGGTGTCATGCGAATATGTCGTCATGGGCTGTCGATGCCGACCTGTGGAGGCTCGAACTCCTTCCTCACGCCGCGCAAATCGCACACCGCGGCTTCAGCTGCCCCAGGAAGGCTGCCAGATCGCGACGAAGAAAGTTGTGGGCCCGCCGCGCCCGGCCCAGATTGGACTGGACCTGGTCCGGAACGACTGTGGCGGCATAGGCGTGGCGGAAAAAGTAACGGAAGCCGCGTAGGACCTCCAAGAGAAGAAATGTCTCTTTGGTCAACGGGGCCGGACGCACGCCGGGGATAGGCTGGGTCATGCGCTGCAGGAGCGCGGAGTGCCAGCGAGAGGCGTCAGCTACCTGGTACTCGAAATGCGCTGCGATGAGACGCAGGAGTTCTTCAAAGGCATTGTAGACGTTGTGAATCTGGTAGGCCACGCTTTCCGTCTGGCGGGCATCGTCGGCATCGAAATCCCCCGCCCGGTCTTCAAGATTGGCAAAGACATCATCAATCAGAGCCAGCTGCGCGGCGACATCGGTTTCGAGGATCAGGAACTCTTGGGCGTCCACTCTATGCCCTCTCGCCGGATGCGGTCGGCAAACGGCACGGTTGCAAGATCGACCAGGTCCACATCCCTGTCCAACAGCAACGAAAAGCGGCCGATTGCTTCGGTCAAGAGTTCGTGGCGGCTGGTCTCGATGGCTATGTCCACGTCGGACCGTTCGTGGAAGCGGCGGGGTCGCGCCAGCGTGCCGAAAATGTAGGCAGAACGAATGCCGTACCGGCTGCAGTGCGATTCCAGCAGCGCGCAGGTCTGCGCGAGCAAGCGTTTGCGCTCGCTTTCAAGGCGGTCGGAACGCCGCGCTATTGCTTTGTCCCTCACGCTGGTGTCAAAGGGCATAGGTCCGGTTGCGCCGGCGCGATGCTGGCCGTGCACGCTGGCTGTCAGCGTACCCTGGCGTTTCTGCCGCCTTTCGCGCTTCACTCGGCGGTGGCTTCGGCAAGGCCTGCGCGCCCGAACATATTGTCGCGCTCGGGGCCGACTGAAACATAGGCGACGGGAACACCGGCAAGTTCGGCGATGCGGTTGATGTAGTTGCGGGCGGCGTGGGGCAGATCGGCCCAGCTGCGGCATCCGGTGGTTGGCCTGTCCCAGCCGGACATCTCCTCCCAAAGCGGCTGCGCCTCGATCAGTTGGGAGGTGTCGGGGACGGCGTCGGTGAGTATCGAACCGTCGGCCAGGCGATAGCCGGTGCAGATCTTGAGCGAGTCGATGCCATCCAGCACGTCGAGCTTGGTAATGGCAAGGCCGGTCATACCGTTGAGCCAGGCGGCGTAGCGGATGGCTACACCATCAAACCAGCCGCAGCGGCGGGGGCGGCCCGTAGTGGCGCCGAACTCCTGGCCTACATCCTGCATCTGACTGCCGATTTCGTCGTGAAGCTCAACCGGAAAGGGTCCGTCGCCAACGCAGGTGCTGTAGGCCTTGCAGACGCCGTAGACCTCGTCAAGCGAGCCCGCGGGGAGGCCGGCGCCGGACGGAGCGAAGGCTGCCGTGGGATGGCTGCTGGTGACGTAGGGGTAGATGCCCCAATCCAGGTCGCGCATGACACCGAGCTGACCCTCGAGCAGAATATCGTTGCCTGCTTCGAGCGCCATGCGCAGCATCGGCACGGTGTCTACGATGCGGGGCGCCAGCTGCAGCCGGAACTCCATCAAAAGGTCGTAAACCTCGCGCCCATCGACCGGCTGTCCTCCGAGGATTGTCAGTTTGCGGTTGATGGTGCGCAGTGCGCTGTCCAGGCGGCTTTCGAGCCACTCAGGATGCAGCAGGTCGCCCATGCGCAGGCCGGAACGGGTGGCTTTATCGCTATAGGCGGGCCCGACTCCCCTCATTGTGGTGCCGATCGTGTCTGCGCCCCTGGCCTTCTCTTCCAGCTGATCAAGTTTGCGGTGATATGGCAGTATCATCTGGGCGCGGCTGCTGATCCACAGCCGGTCGCAGCTGACGCCGATAGACTTGAGGTTGGCGATCTCCTCGAGTAGAGACTGCGGGTTGACGACACAACCGGTACCGATGATGTTGTGGACGTTGGGATAGAAGATGCCGCAGGGAATGATATGGAGCACGGTCTTGCCAAAGTCATTGACGACGGTGTGCCCGGCGTTGTCACCGCCCTGGAAGCGGATGACAAAGTTGGCCCGTTTGGCAAGGTAGTCGACGATGCGGCCCTTACCTTCATCGCCCCACTGAGCGCCAACGACGGCAGTAACAGTCATGTCAGTTCCCTGGTTTCACTTGATAGTTGGGCGCCTCTTTGGTGATGACGACGCTGTGCGGATGGCTTTCCTGATAGCCTGCCGGGCTGATGCGTACGAAACGCGCTTTACGCCACAGGTCGGGCAGACTCTCGGCGCCGACATAGCCCATGCCGGAGCGAAGGCCGCCGAGAAGCTGGAAGACGAACTCGTTAAGGAGGCCCTTGTAAGGGACCTGTCCTTCAATTCCTTCGGGCACGGTCTTGCCGCCGATGTCGGGTGAGGCGCCGTTACGGGACTGGCCGCTGGCGTAGCGGTCGGCGGCGCGTCCCTTCATTGCGCCGATGCTGCCCATGCCGCGATATTCCTTGAACGAGCGGCCCTCGCGGATGACGATTTCGCCGGGAGACTCATGCAGGCCGGCGAGCAGGCTGCCGAGCATGACTGCGGACGCGCCGCAGGCCAGCGCCTTGGTGATGTCGCCGCTATAGCGGATGCCCCCATCGGCAATAAGGGTCATACTGGTGGATGCCGCGGCCTCGGCGCAGGTGGCTATCGCGGTAAGCTGGGGCATGCCCGCGCCGGAGACGATACGGGTTGTGCAGATGGAACCGGCGCCCACACCGACTTTGACCACGTTGGCGCCAGCCTCGGCGAGCATCTGCACACCTTCTGCGGTTACAACGTTTCCAGCGATAATGGGAAGATCGGGGAAACGTGCGCGCGCAGATCGAACCGCTTCGAGAACGCCCTGTGTATGGCCGTGGGCGGTATCGACGGCGATCGCGTCAGCGCCGGCGTTTACGAGGCTTTCGGCGCGGCGCATGGCGTCGGCGCCGACGCCTATAGCGCCGGCCACAAGGAGACGTCCGCGCTCATCTTTGGCAGAATGGGGGAAGTCCTGCCGCTTCAGAATATCCTTATAGGTAATCAGTCCCTTGAGGTAACCGCCCTGGTCGACGAGCGGAAGCTTTTCGATCCGATAGCGGTGGAGGATTTCCTGGGCCTCTTCCAGCGTCGTGCCCAGTTGGGCGGTGATGAGATTCTCGGACACCATGTACTCGGAGATCGGGCACTGGTGGTCGGTGGCGAAACGGACGTCGCGGTTGGTCAGGATTCCCTGAAGCTGGTTGTCATCATCGGTGATCGGTACACCGCTAATGTGATAGTGGCTCATCACCGCTTCGGCGTCGGCCAGCGTGTTCTGGGGACGGAGGGTGATGGGATCGACGATCATGCCGCTCTCGCTGCGTTTGACCTTATCGACCTCTTCCGCCTGCTGGTCGACCGAGAGGTTGCGGTGGATGACGCCCAGGCCGCCCTGGCGGGCGAGGGCGATTGCCAGATCGGCTTCGGTCACGGTGTCCATGGCCGCACTGACGATGGGGATGTTCAGCGCGAGCTTGGGATGCAGACTGATGCTGACGTCGACGTCGGCGGGCAGCAGTTCGGAGTAGCCCGGCACGAGCAGAACGTCGTCGAAGGTCATGGCGTCCTGGCCAAAGAGGTCGTCGACAAGAGGAAGAAGGGTCGCTGGAGAGCTTGCAGGCTCTGAGGGTGGCGCCTCATCCGAATCGGAGGTCTGGGCGATGCGAGAACCGTTGCGTGTGCTTTCAATCACGGGAACAGTCATCATTTTCCTCCCGGAGTCAGTTGAAATCACCATGAGCTATTCTACCACCGCAGGGAATACGGGCGCGAATTGGCAGAGGTTGGGAAGAAAGATTGCGGGGCTACGGCGTGCAAGGGGCGCTGGCTGGAATGAAGCTGCGGCCGGCCTTCAGACTGTTCCTTTATTTGAAGCGGCGCGCCAATTCGGTCTCCACTTCGGCCCAGGAGAGATCGCGCTGCGCCAGGAGGACGAGGCTGTGGTAGAACAGGTCGGCCATTTCGGAGACGAGGCGTTCATCGCTCTCCTGAAGGGCGGCGACAATGAGCTCGACCGCTTCTTCGCCGACCTTCTGGGCGATCTTGCCGGTACCGGCTGCAATGAGGCGAGCAGTATATGACTCTGGAGTCGGGTTGGCCTTACGGTCAGCGATGGTCTCTGAGAGGGAATCGATCAGTTCGGACATTTGGCGACCCACTTCGCTCGTATTGGCAGTCTTCGGGACAGCGCTGGGTGAGGAGCAAGATCTTTTGGGGTGGAACTAATGAGCATGTGCTGAACCTGCTATTGACTGTCCTCGCAAGTCTTTCAAGATGATCTCTTCGCCCAATGCTCGCCAGATCTCTTCACAGGGCTCTTCATCGGCGATCAGGAGCAGACGCTCCCTGGCGCGTGTCATGGCTACGTAGAGTCGGTCCAGTTCCAATTGACGTGATTCCAGGTCTTGATCGGGGTCAAAACTCTGCCGCTCGCCGTCATCGTCTCCACTGCTATCCGGAAACTGCGTTGAGCCCATGCGGGGAAGGAAGACTGCTCGAAACTCCAGTCCCCGGGCACGATCGTAGGTGCCCACTCTGATTCCATCACCTGTAAAGCCATCACGAGTAAGGTGGGCGCAAGGGATGCCTTTGCGCTGCAGGAATCTGACAGTAGCCTCGACCTGATTGTTGTGTTTCAGGAAAAGCGCAATCTCATTCGAACTGTATTTTTCAGCCACATTGAATTCGTGAATCTTCTCGCACAGATAGAGTAATTCGCATTTGCGATCAACAAGGACAAGATTCGGTTTCTCGTCCTCACGTTCGTGAAAGCCCAGTTCGGCGTCCAGGATGTACTTGTCGTCTTCATGGTCTAATGCAACCAGTTCGCGGCCCCGAACTCGCATTGCGGCGCGATAGACTGCAGGCACATTTCGGTAATTCTTTTGAAGAACCTGCGCCCGGCCGGCAATATCAAGATTTGCCCAGCCGAGCCGGTAGCCTCCGGCATAGATACGCTGTGCAGGGTCATCCAATATGAGGATGCCATCTTTGGGCACGGGGTTTTGGGGGTCCCCTGCAACGAGAGCGCGGACAAGCTGCAACTCGACCAGAGTCACGTCTTGCGCTTCATCCACGACAACGCAGCGGTAGGGGGCTTGTGCGAGTCCTTGGACAGCATCTCTGACCCGAATCCTCTTGTCGGCGAACGTAACTGCGTTGCGTTCAGTCAGCATTCCTGCCCAGAGCTCAAACAACTCCCATACCAGCTTGCGCAGGTTTTGAGAGAAAGATCGCTTGCGTCCAATGCGTTCGACGGTAAGATAGTCCTCAAGGCTCTGCAGATCGTTCCCCTTGATCACTCTCTCAATCTCTTCTTTCAGGTAATCCTGGCTAATCCTCTCCAAAAGGGAACCGGCAATGAGTTGCTTACAAGCGGCTTTAAATGTCTGGTCAACCAGAGATAAATGTGCCGGCGTCCAGCTGTCGTATTGGTAGACAATTCTGTCGATGTTTGCGAATTCGACATTCGAGGGGGCCATTGGGAGGTTGCGAAAGCGCCTTTCGAGCAGTTCGGCCAGCGATCTGCTGTTCGCGGTAAAGAGCACTTTATCATCGGGATAGCGGCGGGCCAGTTCCGCCAGTCGATGCAGCCCTATTACAGTCTTGCCTGTGCCGGCCGCGCCGCGAATCCGTGCGGCTCCTGACCAGTGTCGGCTGACGAGGGGTTCCTGGTCAGGGTGGAGAAAGAGTTGCCACTCCTCAAAATCGCCGCGGACGACGCGCCGGATCAGCTCCTGGATCAGTTGGGAGTCGGTCGGAGCGGACTCTGCTTTCGATGGCAATTGTGAAGGATCATCAAGTGCCTTCTCGGACAGATCAGGCAGCGAGCGTTGATGCGGCGCTCCTGCGGACGCGCGCTTCAAGGAAATCGGTATGTCAGGAACTGTTACCTGAAGATCAGCAAGGTCTTCCGAAGCCAGATCGACATAGTGGTCTCGTCTTTTGGCCCAGTCATACATGACATCATGGTGGCCCGCATTGACGAAGACGAACTGGCCGTCATCAACTGCCAAGAGAATGCGTAGTTCCTGTGAAGCCCTTAGTGACCAGAGGTTGCTCTTGGGACCGCCGCCGAGCTTTTCAAAATTGAGCCCCGGGGTTGCCGGGTCTTGTGCGAACTGGGACACGGCGGTTAAGAAACGCGTCTGATCCTGCGGGGTCAGACGCCTGGTGTAGCCAATTTGCCGATTAAAGGATCGGGTCATTGACAGGGCTACGCTATTCATTTGTAAACCCTAGTCTCCCCAAGAGCGGCGACATACTGGTCCCATCAGAGTTCCACTGTTGCAAGCCAGATTTCGTACAGGTCTCAGCCAGGACAAGCGTTGCCTTCGCAGAATCCGGCCCGGTCAGGTGATGGCGTCTTCGGGCAGGCGCACGGGTACGCCGCGTTCGAGCAGGTGCTGCTTTACGTCCATCACCTGGAGCTGGCGGAAATGGAAGAGGCTGGCAGCCAGGGCCGCTTCGGCGCCCCCTTCGGTGAGCGCGGCGGCGAAATCTTCGGGGCGGCCGGCGCCGCCGCTGGCGATGACCGGGATATTGACGGCGTCGGAGATCGCGCGCGTCAGGGCGATGTCGTAGCCTTCCTGCGTGCCGTCGCCATCCATGGAGGTCAGGAGAATCTCTCCGGCGCCGAGCGCTTCGACCTTTTGCGCCCACTCG
>DAOUHX010000412.1:0-6900 GCA_034428395.1 Caldilineaceae bacterium | reverse complement strand
CTACCGCTTTTTGCGCGACGAGGTCAAGACCGAGTTCATGCAGTTCATCCCGATCGTCGAGCGGGACAACGAGACCGGCTACCAGGAGGGGAACACGGTCAAGGACCGCTCGGTCACGGCCGAGCAGTATGGCGACTTTCTGATCCAGATCTTCGAGGAGTGGGTGCGCCGCGACGTGGGTAAAGTCTTCGTGCAGATCTTCGACGTGGCGCTGGCCGGTTACGCCGGACACCGGCCCGGCCTGTGCATCTTCGAGGAGACGTGCGGCTCGGCGCTGGCGATGGAGCACAACGGCGACCTTTTCTCCTGCGACCACTACGTGGAGCCGAACTATCTGCTGGGCAACATCGAGGAGATTCCGCTGATCGAGATGGTCGGCTCGGCGCGGCAGCAGGCGTTCGGCACGCACAAGCGGGACAGCCTGCCCAACTACTGCCTGGAATGCGAGGTGCGCTTCGTCTGCAACGGCGGCTGTCCCAAGAACCGATTCATCAACACGCCTGACGGCGAGCCGGGTCTGAACTATCTGTGCGCCGGCTACCGCGCCTTTTTCAATCATGTGCGGCCGTACATGAACTATATGAGCGAGCAGCTGCGCCAGCAGCGGGCGCCGGCCAACATCATGCAGCACCTGGCCGAAGAGGAGCGCAAACAGATGGCGGTATTCGCCGGCGCGGGGCGCAACGATCCCTGCCCTTGCGGGAGCGGCCGCAAGTTCAAGCAGTGCCACGGCCGCGGCCGCAGATCTGCCGCCGCGGGCCGGCAGCGGAGTCTGCAGTAAAGAGGAGGGCGAGCGAAGCCGCGCCCGTTTTCGCAGCCCCACTTCGTGTGTAATTTTTACCGCCTGATCTTTTGCGCCCGCGCAGCGCTATGCTATACTGCCGGTCTATCTGCAACGAGGGACAGCCTGTCTGCTCCCTCGTTCTTTCTGTTCACAGTGCGAAGTCTGCATGCTGTGGACCGGTGCCTGGACTGCAGTTTTGAGTTTTCAGTTTTTTGTTTTTGGTGCCAGCACTCGACTTGAACGAGAGGCACAACTAAAAACCAGAAACCAAAAACTCAAAACTAACAAAGGGCACTGCTCACAGAAAGGAGTGAAAAGGTCTGATGAGCAGCTACGAATTGGTGTACATCATCCAGCCGGAGTTGGATGATGAGGGTGTCAAAGCCGTGGATGACCGGATTACCCAGGCCATCAGCGGCGAGGATGGGACGATTGCGAGCACCGATCACTGGGGCAAACGGCGATTGGCCTATCCCATCAAAGGCCACTTTGAGGGACACTACATTCTGCACAACCTCTCGATGCCTCCCGCCGCGGTGCAGAACGTCGAACGACAGTTGCGGCTATCCGAAGATGTAATCCGTTTCCTCGTTGTCCGTGTTGAGGACTGACCCACACAGGAGCATCGAATGACTGACGAAACCCGAACGAACGAAGCCGAAGCGGACGCGGAAGAGCAGCCGGTCAACGAGGCGTCAACTGCAGAGGAGTCTGCACCGGAGGCTGTTGCCGAAGTTGAGGCGGTCTCGGAGGAGCCGGCTGCTGAAGAGGCGTCAACCGCAGGGGAGAGTGCGCCGGAGGCGGTTGCCGAGGTAGAAGCGGTCTCGGAGGAGCCGGCTGCTGAAGAGACGCCGGCCGCAGATGAGAGTGCGCCCCTGTCCGAACGCGGCGACGCGCAACCGGTCGTGATCAACCGGGTAGAGGGTCCGGCCAATTTTAACCGTGCCAAACAGGGCAACCAGCGCAGAAACCCCCGCCACGTCGGCAGCGACGTGCGCATCGATGAGATCAACTACAAGAATGTGCAGGTTTTGAGTCGCTTTGTCGACAACTACGGGCGCATTCACAACCGGCGCAAGACTCGTGTAACCGCCAAAATGCAGCGCAAAGTGACGCGGGCGATCAAGCGGGCCAGACATCTGGCGCTGATGCCGTACACGGGCGAACATATGCGCATTACCGGCAGACGCAGCTAGGCGATCGATGGCCAAGAAGCGCAGACGAAGAAGGCAGGAAGCCGAGCCGCAGGTTGAGAATCGGCGTGAGACCCGGTTGCGCGCGCGTGACCGGGAACGCAACCTACGGCTCATGTCGATTGTGGGCGGGATCGTCGGTGTCGCCCTGCTGCTGATCATTTATGGCGTGGTCAGCGAGCTGATCATCAAGCCCAACAGCGTGCTGGCGCAGATTGAAGGCGAAGCGATCATCACGCGCGAGTTCTGGAAAGAGGCCCGCCTGCGCAAGAGCGAGCTGGAGAGTCAGCGCACGCGGCTGCAGCTCTTCTCCCAGCAGTTTGGCAACTCGAGCCTGTTCGCTTCCCAGATCGCTTCGATCAACGCGACGCTGGCCAGCCCTCTGACGCTGGGGACGCAGGTCCTCAACGACATGATCGAAGGGGTTGTCCTGCGGATCAAGGCACCCGAAGTGGGCGTTGCGGTCAGCGACGAAGAGGTGGCCGAGACGCTGCGCGAAGAGGTGGCGCGCGGCCAGGGCGCGCTGACGGTGCCGCAGGCCACCGGAACGGCGGAGGCCGCTGTCGACGCGACCGCCACCGCAGAACTTTTCACCCCGACCCCTGTCCCCACAGCTACGCCCACAGCTGAAGACGGCGCGGAGAGCGGACCGACCGCCGCGGCCGCCGAAGGTTCGGAAACCGCGGAGGAGGCGCCCACGCCGGAGCCGCCCCCGGTCCTGACCGATGCGTTGTACCAGGAGGGTCTGCGCACACTGGAGCAGAACCTGAGGGACAATGCGGGGATGAGCGTGGCCGAATATCGCGAGGTGATCCGGGCGCGTCTGCTGCGGGGGAAGATGTCGGAGACGATCAGTCAGGACCTGGTGTCCACTACCGAGGAGCAGGTACGGGTCCGCCATATTCTGATTGCAGTGGACCCAGAGCCGGAACCGGAGCCGGCCGCCGAGACGGAGGAGCCGTCAGACGGGGCGGACGAGGCGCCGGCAGAGACAACGCCGATGCCCGAGCCTGAGAGCGAAGACGAGAGCGGCCAGGCAGCAGCCGCGCCGGCAGCCGAAACGGCCGGCGAGGAAGCGGCCGCGGACGACGGGGCGGACGGCGAGCCGGCCTCGGAGTGGTGGAACCCCGACACGAACGAGGACGGTCGCGTCGACGATGCCGAGGCGCTGGCCTTTGCGCAGTCCCTGCGGCAACGCATCCTCGACGGTGAGGATTTCGCCGACCTGGCGCTGCGCTTCAGCGAGGACCCTGGCAGTGGTGTCGAGGGCGGAGACCTGGGCTGGGCCGGGCGCGGACGCTACGTGCCCGAATTTGATGAGGTCGCGTTCTCGCTCGAGATTGGTGAGATCAGCGAGCCGGTCAAGACGACCTTCGGCTATCATATCATCGAGGTGCTTGAGCGGGACGACGAGCGGGAGAAGGACGAGGCCACCTTGCAGCAGGAGTATGCCGAGGCCTTCCAGACCTGGCTGCAGGAGCAGGTGTTGTCATTGGAGATCGACCGCCCGGATGACTTTGCCTCGCGGCTGCCGAGCGGCCTGGAGCCTGAGACGCCTGGACGGTAGGCGCGGTCGGCACTTGGCGGAGAGCCGTCAGGGCGGGAAACATCCGAATAGCAGAAGATAGAGACGCCGGGCATCGTGCCCGGCGTCTTTTTGTTCTGGGAATTGTATCGAGTCTTAGTCAACGATTCTGGCTGATAATGACTATCGCGGCCTTAGTAGTTTGAAAAGGCTGGTGAAATTGTCACGCGGGTTATGCGGGTTCAACTTTGGGAATCCGACCTACTCATTTAGTTCGTTTATGATGTCAAACAACATCTCAGAACAGTTGTGTCGTCCTGATAGTCCTGCGTACACTGATAGTATTCCCCTACGAATGTTTGGTAACTCCTTTGGGCTCTGAAACAGCGCCGCCTCAATCAGTCTATCCAAGACCTCTTTGTTCTCAACGCAATGCTGAGAAGCCTCCTCCATCAGGAGCGTGTAGAACGTAAGCTGATCCACAGCTATTTCATTGTGTCCATCCAGAGCGATTGCTTTGCGCGCCCATTCATCTTCATTCCACTGTTCTGACGCAGGTAATGGGCTAGATGATTTGAGCCTTTGTTGCATTTCCATCGTAACCACGATGTTTGCTGCTACCCCGGCAAGTAGCACCGCCACCAAGAATATCAGGATTCCAAGCAGAATATAGATTGTTTTCATGTCATTTATCCGTCTCTAAAACCATTTTCTGTCTTCTTTGGGTTGCTGGCGGAGTTGCACAACGGCTGACATGAATCAGATCATTCTAAGTGTTGTTGGGAAGGGAATAGATATAGGGCGTTGACGCGCTGGGAAAGCGTCTCACCAGTTGCTCTCAAGAGGCCATCGTGGGTGTGTTTTCGTTTGGGCAACTTCAAGCTCCCACTGTGTGGCAGGAGCTTGCTGGTACTGTGCAATCCGAACTTCAGGAAGATGCTGAATCTCTTCGGGAGAGGACGGCTTAAGGTGGCTAAGAAGGCCCGAGATTTCGCTGACTGGGGCATCCTCGAAGAACATTTCTATCGCTTCCTCCAGGTTTTTCTTGGCTTCATCGATAGTTTCACCTTGACTTGCAATGCCCAGTCCTTCGCAGTAGGAAACATACAAGCCGTCCTCCTGTTCAACTGCACACTTGAGTTTCCGATTCATACATTTCTCCTGTATCCTCAACTGTCCAGCGTCAAGAACCGCTGAACGCCCCAACAGTGCGCGCATTCCCATTCGATTGGTATATCAGGTCGAGCGAAAATATCGTACCTTAAGCACCAAACCGCGCAAAATTCAGTGCTGTTCCCCTTCCTGCGCGCCGGTCGCCAGGCAGGCGCGGATCTCGCGGTTCAGCGCGCCCGCTTGCGGCCGCGTCAGCATCTCCAGCGCGCGCGGGCGCGGCAGCCCGACGGGGATATCGCCGCGCAGCTCGCCGGGCTGCCCGCTCAGAACGAGCACGCGGTCGGCGAGGAAGATGGCTTCCTGGATGCTGTGCGTGATCATCAGCACCGTCTGGGCGCGGTCGCGGTGAATACGCAGGAGCTCCTGGTTGAGGCGCTCGCGGGTGAGGGCATCGAGCGCGCCGAACGGCTCGTCCATCAGCAGCAGGGCAGGCTCCTGCAGCAGCGCGCGCGTCAGGGTGAGGCGCTGCGCCATGCCGCCGGAGAGTTGCGCCGGGTAGGCGTCGGCGAACTCTTCCAGCCCCATCAGCGCGAGCGCGGCGCAGGCGCGGGCGCGGTCCTGCGCGTCGGGCGCTTTCTGCAGCTCCAGCGGCAGCAGCACATTTTCGAGCGCGGTGCGCCACGGCATCAGGTTGGTATTCTGGAAAACGAAGCCGATCTCCGTCCGGGGGGACTGCACGGTCCGGCCTTTGAACTGCACCCGGCCCGCGGTCGGCGCCAGCAGACCGCCGAGAATGCGCAGCAGCGTCGATTTGCCGCTGCCGCTGTTGCCGACAACGCAGACGAACTCATCCTCCTGTATGCCGAAAGAGACTTCAGCCAGCGCATGTGTGACACGGTTGCGGCGGCGATAGGTGTGGCTGACGCTCTGCGCCTGTAGAAGAGGATCGGACATGAAGGCAGTTGCCAGCGGTCGGTGGCCAGTTGCCAGTCGGCGGTGATCACCGATCTTGGATGAACTCGTTGGTGTACATTTCTTCGGGGGCCACGAGGCGGTCGACAAAACCGATGCGCAGCAGGAGCTCGGCGACGGCCTGCCATTCGGCATCGGTGGTCGCGCCCGGCGCGCCGTCCGGCCGCGGCTGCCAGAAGGCCTGTGAGGCGTCGAAGACCAGCCGGTTGGCGGCTTCGTTCTCGCCGCCGGCCTCGGGCACAAATTTGAGCGCGATCGCGAAGGCGTCGTCCGGGTTGGCGAGCGTGTAGGCGATCGACGTCTGCAGCGCGCGCACCATCGCCTCCACCAGCTGGGGCTCTTCGTCCAGTGTGCGCTCGTTGGTGACCAGCCCGTTGGCGGGGATCTGCACATGTTGATCGAGCGTGATCTGCACGGTCTCGATGCCGGCGCTGCCCAAGACGACGGGGCCGTTGACGGCGTAGTCCACCGCGGCGTCGACCAGCCCCTCGCTCACCGCAGACGCCTGCGTGAAGCCGATGCTCTCCATCTGGATGTCGGCTTCGGTCAGCCCGGCCACGTCGAGCAGGGCCCGCAGCGCAATGTAGTTGGCGCCGAACGGCCCCGGCACGCCGACCCGGCGGCCGGCCAGGTCCTCCGGACGGTGGATGCCGGCATCGGTCTTGGCAAAGACGGTGACCGGGTAGCTCGTGTACCAGTTCATCACGTAGCGCACCGGCAGCTCCTGGGCGCGGCCAAGCACGAGCTGGTCTCCGCTGGCGATCATGAACTGCATCTCGTCGGTCGCGACCAGTTTCAGGTAGTCGTTCTCAAAGCCGTACTCCAGCGACAGCTCGATTCCGTTTTCGGTGAAAAACCCCTTCTCGATCCCAACGTAGAAGGGCGCGAACTGGACATTGGGAATGAATCCCACGCCGAGCGCAATCGGCCGCGGACGCTCCGTTTCAGGCGGCGCGGCGGGCCCTGCCTCGGGCGCGATCGGCGTGCAGGAGGCGGTCAGCGCGAGCGTGAGCAGCGCAATCAACCGCGGCAGGCGCGCCGGCCGCGCCGCGACCGGGCGTCGAAAGAGGGAGACAGTTCGGGTTGTAAGATTCTTCATGCGTTCCTCTGCAGTTTGGCGGACAGAAGATTTTCTCCTGTACCAGATATGGTTTCGCGCCGGGCGCGCTCTCCGGCATTATTCCTTGATTTCGTGCTGCTTCCAGCGCAGCAGGTAGCTCTCGAGCAGCGTGACGCTCCAGTACATCGCCTGCGCCAGCAGCACGATCATGAGCACGGCGACGAAGATCATCGGCGTATCGAGCACGCCGCGC
>DAOUHX010000411.1:0-17432 GCA_034428395.1 Caldilineaceae bacterium | reverse complement strand
GCTCAACGCCGTCACCGATGCCGGTGTTCTGGCGCAGGACCAGCTCTTCGCCACGCTCGACCCGACCACCCGCCGCGTCGAGCTGCCCAGCGCGCGCACCGCCCTGTTCACCGACACGGTCGGCTTCATCCAGAAACTGCCGACCGCGCTGGTTGCCGCCTTCCGCGCCACGCTGGAGGAGATCACCGAGGCGGACCTGCTCCTACATGTCGTCGACATCTCGCACGCCAACGCCGATGAACAGGTGACGGCGGTGGAGGAGATGCTGGAGGAGCTGGGCGCCGGCGATAAGCCGCTCGTGACCGCACTCAACAAGATCGACCTGCTCGACGGCGACGGCTGGGGGGGCGAGGAGTACCCGACCCCCGTGCCTATCAGCGCGCGCACCGGCGAGGGCATCCCCGAACTGCTGGTCGCCGTGGATGAAAAGTTGCAGGAAACGATGACGCTGCTGCGTCTGCTGCTTCCGTATCACAAGGGCGACCTCGTCTCGCTGATCCACGAGCATGGCCGCGTCGAGCGGGAGGAATACACCGAAAACGGGACGCTGATCGAGGGCAGGCTGCCCGCCCACCTGGTCAACCGCGTGCAGGACTGGTGCGTGGCGCAGGTGGAAGGAGGGCAGGGAGAACCGGGATAGAGGACGCGACAGCGCGCAGATTGTAACTACCAGTTCGATTCGCACAGGAGAGAGGGCCGCAGAAAAGATGAGCAAGCCTACAGTTGTCGTAACCCGCCAGTTGCCGCCGGCCGCGCTGAATCCGATCCTGGAGAGTTGCGACGCCCGCTACTGGGACAGCGAGGAGCCGATCGAACGCGGCACGCTGCTGGAATGGGTGCAGGGCGCAGACGGCCTCTACTGTCTGCTGACGGACACGGTCGACGACGAGCTGCTGGACGCGGCCGGACCCGGGCTGCGGGTCGTCGCCACAATGTCGGTCGGCTACGACCATGTGGACGTGGCCGCGCTGCGTAAACGGGGCATCATCCTGGGGAACACGCCGGGTGTACTCACCGAAACGACCGCGGAGCTGGCAGTTGCCTTGCTTCTGGCCACTGCGCGCCGTCTGCCCGAAGGCACGTATGCGGTCGAGAGCGGTACATGGCCGATTTGGAGACCAATGTGGATGACCGGACGCGACATCCACGGCAGTACCGTGGGGATCGTCGGGCTGGGTCGCATCGGGGCCGCATTTGCACGCATGTTGGGCGGCTTCGGCTGCCGCATCCTCTACACTGGTCCCAGGGAGAAGCCGGAGGCGGCGCAGGCGGTGAACGCCACCTATGCGCCGATGGACGCGCTGCTGCAGGAGAGCGATTTCGTGGCGGTCCACTGCCCCCTCAACGAGCGTACCCGCGCCCTCTTCAGCACCGATGCCTTCGCTAAGATGAAAGCGACCGCCGTCCTTATCAACACCAGCCGCGGCGGGGTCGTCGACCAGGATGCCCTCTACCATGCGCTCGTGCAGGGCGATATCGCCGCAGCCGGACTGGACGTTACCGACCCCGAGCCCCTGCCGGCGGACCATCCCCTGGTCTCGCTCGAAAACTGTGTCATTCTGCCCCACATCGGCAGCGCCACCGTCGCCACCCGCACCAAAATGGCGGTGATGACGACGGAGAACCTGCTTGCCGGTGTCGAGGGCCGGCCGCTGCCGAACCAGGTCGAATTGTAGCTGCGACCCCCTGCCGGACGAGCGCGTTTGTCGGAACGGCAGCGACGGTATAGAGTTACGGCAACGAGCAGCGGCGGTTTGGCAACCGAATCGAAAAGGAACTCCCGGCGATGAGTAAGCAGACGCTAACGATTACCGATAACCGTACCGGTCAGTCGGCAGAGTTGCCGATCGAACATGACACGATCCCGGCCATCGGCCTGCGCCAGCTCA
This sequence comes from Caldilineaceae bacterium, assembly GCA_034428395.1. Taxonomy (GTDB): domain Bacteria; phylum Chloroflexota; class Anaerolineae; order Caldilineales; family Caldilineaceae; genus Bin5. The sequence continues at coordinate 15,543 of DAOUHX010000411.1, read as the reverse complement.
AGGTGCAGGCCGATGACTTTGGCGTGCTGGCCTACGATCCAGGCTATACGAATACAGCGTCCTGCAAGAGCCGCATCACCTTTGTCGACGGCGACAGGGGTATTTTGCGGTACCGGGGCTATCCGATTGAACAGCTGGCGGAAGAGAGCACCTTTCTCGAGGTGGCCTACCTGCTGCTCTTCGGCGAACTGCCCACAGCCGGCGAGTTGAGCGACTGGACCGCGCGCATCATGGCGCATACGCAGATCCACGAAAACCTGGTCGATATACTCAAGACCTTCCAGGCCGGCGCGCATCCGATGGGCGTCCTCATTAGCGCGGTCGCGGCGATGTCCACACTCTACCCGGAGGCCAAGCAGGTCCACGACGTCGATAACCGCCTGCACCAGATCTGGCGCATTCTCGGCCAGCTGCCGACCGCGCTCGCCTTCGCCGACCAGAACCGGCTCGGCCGACCGCGTACCGACCCGCGCGCGGGGCTCGACTACAGCGCCAACTTTCTCCACATGATGGGTCTCACCCGTCAAGCTGACGGCGAGGTCGATCCGGTGCTGGTGAGGGCGATGGATGTGCTGTTCATGCTGCACGCCGACCATGAGCAGAACTGCTCCACCTCGGCGCTGCGCAACATCGCTTCAAGCGAGGCCGACCCCTACTGCGCGGTCGCGGGCGCGGCCGCGGCCCTGTACGGCCCTCTGCACGGCGGGGCCAACGAGGCGGTCTTGCGCATGCTTGCCGAGATCGGCGATACAAAGAAGATCCAGGGTTTTCTGGATAGGGTGAAGGACAGGGAAGTGCGCCTGATGGGGTTCGGCCACCGGGTCTACAAGAACTACGACCCGCGCGCGCAGATCATCAAGCGGGTCGCCTACGAAGTCTTTGCGGTGACAGGAAGCAATCCGCTGATCGACATCGCGGTCGAGCTGGAACAACACGCCCTGGAGGACGACTATTTCGTCTCCCGCAGGCTCTATCCCAATGTCGACTTTTACAGTGGCATCATCTACCAGGCGATGGGCTTCCCGGTCGAAATGTTCCCGGCGCTCTTTGTGTTGGGGCGGACGCCGGGCTGGCTGGCGCAGTGGGTGGAACTGGTGACCGACCCGGAGCAGCGCATCGCCCGCCCCCGGCAGATCTACCTGGGCGAGGCCGAACGCGCCTACGTGCCGATCGGCGAACGCGGCTGAGACGCATGCGATCCTCGTCTACGAGATATCGCCGTGGCCGCGCCAGAACTGTTCCGTCTTCTCCATCAGCTGCGGGTGGTTGCGCAGATCGGGGTCTTCTTGCAGCAGCTCTCGCGCAGCCTCCTGTGCCTGGTTCAAGGTCTCGATATCGCTGAGGCCCGCCATCCTCATGTCCGGCAGGCCGCTTTGACGCGTGCCCAGAACGGCGCCGGGGCCGCGCAGCTCCAGGTCCTTCTCCGCCAGCTTGAATCCATCCGTTGTTTCGGTGACGGCCTTGAGCCGCTCGGCCTGCGCGCCGCCGTTGACGCGGCTGATGAGAGCGCAGTAGCTCTCATGCGCACCCCGGCCCACGCGGCCGCGGAACTGGTGCAGCTGCGCCAGCCCGAAACGCTCGGCGTCCTCGATCAGCATTAAGGTGGCGTTGGGAACATCGACGCCCACTTCCACGACGCTGGTGCTGACCAGAATGTCCAGGTCGCCGTCGGCAAATGAGCGCATCACTTCATCCTTTTCCGCGCCTTTGAGTCGGCCGTGCAGTAGCCCCACGCGCAGGTCGGGGAAGATCTCGCTGCACAGGCGCGCGTGCGCATCCACCGCCGCGCCCACGTCCAGCGCATCGCTCTCCTCGACCAGGGGATAGATGATGTAACCCTGGCGGCCCTCGCGCGCCTGTTTGCGCATGAAATTGTAGAGGCGCTCCCGGTCGGTGGGCGTGAAGCGTCTCGTCTTTATCGGTGTCCGTCCCGGCGGCATTTCGTCGATCGCGCTTACGTCGAGATCGCCGTAGATTGTCAGCGCCAGACTGCGCGGGATCGGGGTCGCGCTCATGACCAGCAGATGCGGTACGGCCGTATCCGCGCCCTTGTCGCGCACGGCCGCCCGCTGCTCGACACCGAAACGGTGCTGTTCGTCCACCACCACGAAGCCGAGATTGGCGAACGACACCCCTTCCTGGATGAGCGCAGTTGTGCCGACCACGATGCGGATGCCGCCGTCCGCCAGCCCGGTCAACGCCGCATCCCGTTCTTTTCCGGTAACGCGTCCGGTCAGAAGGGTGATGTTCGGACGGCTGCCGTCGGCGAGGGTAACGCCTTCCAGCAGCTTGCGCAGGCCGCGAAAATGCTGCTCGGCCAGGATCTGCGTCGGCGCCAGCAGCGCCGACTGAAAGCTGTTGGCCGCGGCGATCAGCATGGCGGCGGCGGCCACGACGGTCTTGCCGCTGCCAACATCTCCCTGCACAAGGCGGCTCATTGGCACGCGCCGCGCCATATCCTGCCGCACCTCGTCCACCACCCGCTGCTGCGCGCCCGTCAGGGCGAAGGGCAGGGCGGCCTGGTAGGCCGCCAGCAACGCCTCGTCAACCGCCATTGCCGCGGCATTGAGATGCTGAATCTCCTGCCGCCGGCGCTGCACGCCGAGTTGAAGGTGGAGGAAGTCATCGAAGTTGACGCGCCGGCGGGCCGCCTCAAGCCGCTGCGTCGACGCCGGGGCGTGGAGCTGCCGCAATGCGTCGGCCAGGGGGATAAGATTGTAACGGCGGCGGAGTGTTTCCGGCATCGCATCGCGCACTGACGAGAGCCCTGTGCGGAGGGCCTGCTGCGCGTGCCGGCTGACATCGCCGTTGCGCAGCCCCGCCGTCAGACCGTATACGGGCAGTATCGGGCCGTCTTTGATGGCGCTGGGGCTGATCTCCTCGAAGAGCGGATTTTCCAGCGTCTTATGGCCCATGTACATGCCGACCGTCCCGCTCAGGCGGTAGATTTTGCCGACCGTCAGACGGTTCTTCAGCCACGATTGATTCCACCAGGTTGCGCGGATCGCGCCGCTGCCATCGTCGAATTTCGCCTGTAGAATCTCCTTCTTGTAGGCATATCTGCGCTCGCTGAAACGACGCAAGCTGGCGACGACCGAGAGCTTCTCTCCCTCGCCGACGTCGGCAATGGGGCGAACACGGCTGAAATCGTCGTAGCGGTGGGGCAGATGCCAGAGCAGGTCGCCGACCGTCTCGATGCCCAGACGGGCGTACTGCTCCGCTTTCTTCGCGCCGATTCCCTTCAGATCCGTGACCGGATTTACGAGCGCGTCGGGCGGCTTGCGCGCGTCAACCGACGGCGCGCCGTCTCTTGGCGCGGGGACAGGCGCCGCCGTAGGTTTTGCGCCGATCCGGTCGATGTTCTCAAGGGCCGGATCGGCTGCGGGCGGCTCGTCCAACAGTTCAAGCAGCGAACGCAGCAGCCTTTCACGTTCATCGCGCGCGGCATCGGCATACTGGGTCAGCCGCTCGACGACTTCCCGCAGCAGTCCCGGGTTCGTGCCGTCCGCCTCGGCGTCGGCGGCCCAACGCTCGCAAAAGGCAGGCACGCCGCCGCGGAAGGCCCGCCCCCGCCACTGGGTCTGGAGTTCGAGATTCAGCAGGTTGCGTAAACGCGTCAGAGCTTTCTCAGCCATCGTTACAGTTCATCTCACGGCGCCGGTTCGCTGAATTGACCTCGCGATATGCGCGTCGTTCGGAAGCGGCAAGCGGGGCGATCAGCCTTCAGACGGTGCTCAGCCAAACCCTTCGTAGACGATGACACCCATCACATTTGGCCCGAGATGGGCCGCCAGGCTGGGCGGATAGCGCCACACGTTGGCCGGAATATCGGGCAAGCCTTCCCCCAGGCGCCCCAGCAACTGGTCCTGTGTCTGCTCGTAGCGGTGCTGTACCAACCCAATGCGTTCGTTCTGCGCGAACTCGGCCGTATAGTCGTACAACTTCTCGGCGACATCCTCGCGGGTCTGCACCTTCTCCAGCGGGATCAGCTGACCCTCTTCCATCGTAACCATCGCCTTGATGCCCAGCATCGTCCCCAGCACGCTCTGTGCCGCGCCGAGACGGGCGCTGCGCTCCAGGTAGTAGAGCGTTTCGGCGAAGAAGGTAACGTAGATGTGCGGGATGGCTCCGTTCACGACGCGGGCGACCTCATAGATGTCCGCGCCTTGTTCGGCGGCCTCGGCAGCCAGTTCTGCCAGCATGCCCAGGCCCATCGCGGTCGTCTGGCTGTCCATCACACGGATGCGGTAGCGCCCCATGATCATGTCGGCAGCCTTGCGCGACTGGCTCCACATCGGGCTGAGCGTGCTGCTCATGTGGATGGCTACGATCTCCTCGGCATCCTGGCCCAGCCGTTGGTAGACATCCATGATGCTGTTCAAGTCCGGCGCCTCTACTCTGGGCAGCGATCTGCGTCCACCGGACTCATTTTCGCGGATCAGTTGAAAGAGACGGTCGGCGCTGAAATCATCGGCATCCTCGTAGCGCTCACGACCGACGCGCAGCACCTGCGGAATCACTTCAATCGAATACTTTTCCAGAATATGCGGCGGAATGCCGGCGTCGCTATCGGTAACGATACGAACCTTGCTCACAGCAAATACTCCAACTCTTGACAACCGAACAGCCGTATGCTAATCTCAGAAGGTTTCAGTGGCCAGAGAACAGTGGCTCAGGGCAGACGGCGAATCAGCGGCCGCGAGCCACCAGCATACAACGAACCGGAGGGAACAGATCATGGCGAAGTGCCAGAAGTGCGGCAAAGGGCCTCAGTTTGGAAACAACCGCCCCTGGTCCAGAAAAGCCACACGTCACAAATGGAAGATCAACATACAGAAGGTCAAGGTCTTTGAGAATGACAGACTGGTTTCGCGGCGCTTGTGCACCTCCTGCATTAGCACACTTGCCAAGGCTTGATCTTTAGTTCCTCACCGACACAGGCCATCAGAAGCGCTGAGCTTTCCCGCTCGGCGCTTTTTTGTTTGTGAATTACGCGCCCGCTTCGAATTCCCTTGCCTATGCCGTTGCCGCGTGGCGCAACTGCCCGCAACCGGCATCGATCTCAATGCCCCGACGGATGCGAACCGTCGTCGAGATACCGTCGGCGCGCAGAATCTCGGCGAACCGCTCCGTGTCTTTGTCGCTGGTCGGCTGAAAAGGGCTGTCTGGAATCGGATTGAGCGGGATGAGATTGACGTGGCAGAGGATGCCGCGCAGCTTGTCGGCCAGGTCCTCGGCCAGCGCGGGGCTGTCGTTGACGTCCCGCATCAGCGCGTATTCAAAGGTCACGCGCCGGTTGGTCTTGGCGATGTAGCGGCGGACCGAAGCCAGCAGCTCATCCACCGGATAGCGTCGACTGAGCGGCACGAGCTTGCTGCGCAGCGGGTTGTTGGGCGCGTGCAGGCTGACAGCCAGATTCACCTGGATGCCCTCGTCGGCCATACGGTCGATCATCGGAATCAGGCCCACAGTGCTGAGCGTGATGTGGCGCGCGCCAAGCCCGAAACCGTCGGCAGCCGTCAGATTGCGAATCGCCTTCCACACATTGTCATAGTTGTGCAGCGGCTCGCCCATCCCCATGAGCACGATGTTGGTCACGGTGGTTGGCCGCTTGACGCGCATCTTCGGCTTTTCGCCCGCATCGTGCAGGTAACGGGCAAAAAACAGCACTTGGGCCACGATCTCGCCGCCGGTCAGATTTCGGCGCAGGCCGCCTTGTGCAGTGGCACAGAAAGTGCAGCCCATCGCGCAACCGGCCTGGCTGCTGATGCAGAGCGTGCGACGCCTGTTGTAGAGCATCAGGACTGCTTCAACCGTTTCGCCGTCCGGCAGCTGAAACAGCACCTTCTGCGTATCCCCCGCCTTCGAGACGCGGCGGGCAATTGGCTCAAGCGGCATGAGCGTTGCCTGCGCGGCCAGTTCGGCGCGCATCGCCTGGGGCAGATTCGTCATCTCCTCAAAGGAGCGCGCATATTTGCGGTAGATCCACTCGTGGATCTGGCGGGCGCGGTAGGCGGGGGCGCCGGCGGCCTGCACCGTTTCGGTCAGCTCTCTGAGGGAGCAATCCAATAGCGATCCGCCAACTGGGGAGCCGCGGGTCGGCGACAACTGAATGGTCTTCATCTTTGCAATTGTAGCGCAGACATTCCGTGGCGGTCAAGGATTACGGGCTGTCCTGCCGTTCCGCATTGGGCGCGCGGTGTAGCGGCGGGAGGCGGCCGCATTCAGCTGTCGGCTTGTCGGAATGCGTCCAGGAGTTCAGGCAGACCGGGCAGAATCAGGTCCGGCGGGGCCTCGGCCGTGCGGAACTCATGCTCCGGCGTGATGCCGGTCAATACCGCGGCCGTGGGCATGCCCAGTTCGACCGCGCCGGCGATGTCGGTCTCGTAGCGGTCTCCTACCATCAGCGTCGCGGCCGCGGTTGTGCCCAGTTTGCGCATGGCCTGTTCAAACATGCCGGCGTTGGGTTTGCCGATGACGGTCGGCTTGACGCCTGTCGCCGCCTCCAGCAGGGCCAGCAGCGCGCCGGTGCCGGGGATCTGGCCGCGCTCGCTGGGAAAGGAGGTATCGCTGTTGGTGCCGACGAAGCGGGCGCCGGCGCGCACAGCCAGCGTCGCATCTGCCAGGCGTTCGTACCGTACGCTGAAGTCGATTCCGCAAACGATCACGTCGGCTGTCTGCGCATCCTCGACCAGTGTAATGCCCTCCCGCTCGAGCGCCCAGCGCAGACCGTCCTGGCCGATCATGAAGGCGCGCACGCCGTCCGTGTACTGCGCGGCCAGCCAGCTGGCGGTCGCCAGCGCGCTGCTGAGAATGTGCGGTTCGTCGGCGCGAATCTCCATGCGCGCGATCTTCTCCACGAACTGGGCCGGCGTGCGCGAAGAGTTGTTTGTCACGAACAGCCAGTCCCGCCCTGTGGACTCCAGATAGTCGAGCAGTTGCTGGACGCCGGGCAGCGGTTGATCCCCGATATAGACGACGCCGTCCATGTCCAACAGAACGGCACGCACTTCGCTCAGATTTGCACTATGCGCCATGGGTCGACTCTTGCGCTCCTTTCGATTTCGCGTCAGGATTTTGCCCTGACGCGCCGTGTGTGCCGGCAGCCGCCGCGCTTACTGCCGGCTGCTGCGCAGATCCTGTATATTCAGCTGCAGCGAGCGCTGCCCCATCCATCGGTTGACTTCAAGATGAAAGACGACATCGATCAGGCTGTCCTTTTGCAGTTCGGCGGCCCATCTGCCCAGACCGAAGCCGATCCCGTCGAGCACAGGCGGTCGGCCGTGGTTGTCGACAACCACTTTCAGGTGCTTCCCGCCGCCGACGCGGCGCACACTGTGCACCCGGCAGTTGCGGCAGAGAAAGAGGCCCGGCTCGTTCTGCTGGCCGACCGGCTCCATCCGGTCAAGCAGCCCTTGTAAGGCCCAATCGATCTGATCGATCTTCAGTTCGGCGTCGATATCGAGGGTCGGGCGCAGGTCATCAAGCGCGTCGAGGTCCTGCGCAGCCTGCGCTTCGAGCGCCTCCTTCAGCGCGGGCAGATGCTCCGTGCGCACGGTAAAGCCGGCCGCGCGGCTATGCCCGCCATGGCGCACCAGCAGCGGGCTGATCCGGTCGAGCGCGGCGATGATGTCAAACTCGGCGATGCTGCGGGCGCTGCCGCGGCACAACTCCTCACCGCGTTCGACGACAACCGCAGGGCGGTAGAACTGATCGCTCAGCCTGCCCGCGGCCAGCCCTACGATTCCGGCCTTGAACTCGTCGCCGGCAATGAATAGAAGCGGCGTCTTCGACGTGTCCACGGCGGCCAGTTTCTTTTCAGCCGCGGCATGGGCTTCGGTCGTCATCGTCTGGCGCTGCCGGTTCAGGCTTTCCAAATTCACGGCCATTGTATAGGCCGTCCCGTAATCGTCGCAGCGCAACAGATCGTATGCCATTTTTGCGCTGGCCAGACGGCCGGCCGCGTTGATGCGGGGCGCGATCTGAAAGCTGATCGCGCTGCTGTCGACCGTTTCAAGGGAGACCGAAGCCATCTCGAGTAGCGCGTACAGGCCCACCCGCTCGCCCCGGCGCAGCTCCGACAGCCCCCTGCGCACCAGCGAGCGGTTTTCGTCGCGCAAAGGCATCATGTCGGCGACGGTTCCGACTGCCACCAGGTCGAGGAGGGACTGCTCTTCGGCGGCCGCTTCCTCGGCCGAGAGCCTGCTCCAGGACTTCCGGGAGACCGCCCGCAGCACCCCCTGCGCCAATCGATAGGCGACGCCGACGCCGGCCAGCTGCTGGGCGTGACCAGGATGATCTTCGCGGCGAGGGTTGATTACCGCCAGCGCCGGCGGCAGCTCCGGGCCGATCGAATGGTGGTCGGTGACAATGACCTCCATGCCCAGGTCGGCGGCTTCCGCCACCGCCGCGACGCTGCGAATCCCACAATCGACCGTCACCAGCAGGTCGGCTCCGTTTTCGGCGATCGACCGCAGCGCCTCCATGTTGAGGCCGTAGCCCTCGTCAACCCGATTGGGAATGTACGCGCCAACGCGCGCGCCGGCGCGCTGCAAGGCCGTCGTCATCAGCACGGTGGCGGTCACGCCGTCGGCGTCGAAGTCACCGTAGACGCAGATGACTTCGCCTTTTTCGATTGCCTCCACGATGCGCGTGACCGCGGGCGCCATATCGGTCAGAAGAAAGGGGTTCTCCTGCACTGCGTCTTCGCCCTGCAAGAACGACGCCACCGCCGCCGCGTCGCGCAGCCCGCGATTGTACAACACCTGTAGCAGCACCGGATGTTCATGGCCGCTTTGCAGAAATTTTTCCGGCGCGGGCGGGTGGAAGTTCCACTGTTTATCGGTCGCCGACAAAGGGGATTCTCCACAAGGGTTGGGTGGAAACGATCGCCAGAAAGGAATTATAGTCGAGAGCGCAGAAGCGGCGCAAAAAAACGGGAGATTTTCCGGCTTGCTCTGCCTAGGCTAAAATAGGGATTCAGTCCGAACTGTATGCCAGTCCAAGCGAACCCGATGTCCTCCACTTATGAGCGCCTGCGGCGCCTGCAGGCATTGCGCGGGCGGCGCACATCCACCGGGCCGACGGAAACGAGCGTGCCGGAGCTGCCGGCGACCGACCGGGCAGCCGCGCGCGCGCCGATCGAAACGCTGGAAGCGGGCGAAATCGTCGAAAACAGCGCCGGCAGCTGTTATCTCGTCACGCGGCGTTTCACCGCATTCGAGCAAGAGGAGACCGGCACGCGGTCCGCGCGCGGACAGGCCGCGCCCGCCAACCTGTTGCAATGCGATCCGTCGATTCTGGCGCCGCTCTATCCCGGCTACGGGCTGGACCGCTGTCCCGATTTTCGCACGGCGGCGTTTCTGGATATCGAAAGCACCGGGCTGGGCGGCGGCGCCGGCATCTACGCCTTCATGGTCGGGGTCGGCACATTCGAGCAGGAAGAAGGAGCCGCGGACGGGTCGGCCGAATTCCCGGAATTCGTTGTACGCCAGTTTTTCATGCGCCATCCGGGTGAAGAGCCGGCACTGCTGACCGCGCTGACGCATCTTCTACGCAACTGCAGCAGCCTCGTAACATTCAATGGCCGTTCCTTCGACGCTCCGCTGCTGCGCGGGCGGTACCGCTACACCGGACGATTCCTGCCCGCCGGTGTCCAAATGCCTTCAGTGCTTGATAGCAGCGCGCCGCATCTGGACCTGCTGCACCCGGCCCGCAGGCTGTGGCGCAAACGGCTGGGCAGCTGCTCGCTCAGCAATCTGGAGCGGGCGGTTCTCGGCCGTACGCGCACGGAGGACGACGTGCCAGGCAGCCTCATCCCACAGCTGTATGCCGACTATCTGCGCGACGGCGACGGAAGCCAGATGCAGCGCGTCTTCTACCACAACCGCGAAGACATCGTCTCGATGGCCGTGCTGGCGGAGGTGATCTACCGAGCATTCGCCGAACCGACAACCACCGACTCCGGCGCCTTGCAGCCGCTCGACCTGCTCAATTTGGCGCGCCTGCAGATGGAGCTGGAGCGCCTGGACAGAGCGGAGACGCTTTTCCGCGTCGCGCTGGAGCAACTCAGCGGCCGCGCGCCCCTCGCGGAGACGTTTGACGGCTTAGGCCGTCTTCTCAAGCGTCAACGCCGCTGGGATGAGGCGGTGGCCGTCTGGCAGCAGTGGTTGACGACCGTGCGCGGCCCGGGCGACGCGCCGGACAGCCGCCCGTATGTGGAACTGGCCAAATATTACGAATGGCAGAGCGGTGATCTGGCGCAGGCGGCCATGTGGACGCAATGGGCCTTGCACGAGCAGGAACAGACCCCGGTCCATGGCCGTTCCCCGCAGGCCCAGGCGGAACTGCGCCACCGGCTGGCCCGCATCCAAAGGAAGCTGGACGCAGACGGGTAGATTCGTACAGAGTTATGACAGCCGGAAGGGGTCGGAAACGTGAGGCAGAAGGCTGCCTGGAGGATCAAACTTAGTCCATTTCTTCATCGAGGAGGGATGTACGAGAGACGGAACGGCATTTCCCCGGCGAATAGGCCGAGCTTCACTAACTTGGCGCACAGTCATTGCTACTTAGTGCGCATTCCTTATTCACTAATCCGAAGAAACGGTCTGATCCATCGACCGCTGACGGTTTCATGCCCGGCTTGCAGGCAGGGCCGCCGCGGGCCCCGGTGGACGGTGCGCGTGCCGGTTCGGAAGATGTACGACGGTGTTCGTCTTCCGCAGCGGCGGCCTCAAATGTTCAGATGGCGGCCGCTCCCGGTATCTTCGCGCCCACTGTCAATCTGGCCGGCCCCGGGCCGGTTCGCGCGGCTTTCGGACCGTTTCGAAGACCACTGGGTTGGCTCAATCGCAAGCCCGATATTCTCGGAAGTCGTCTCGTTTCCAATTGTCGGCCAATTCTCCTGGTCGGTGGCGCCCATCTTCATCTCACCCTCGAAATAGCCACCCTCTTCGACGATGAAGGACGCGGCATGGGACTGGCCCCGCATCTCACCGGATGTGCGCAGGTGCAGCCGCTCTTCAATGAAGACGTCGCCGGTGACCGACCCGGCAATTTCGATGTTGCGGGCGCGCACCGTCGCCGACAATGTCGCATCTTTGGCGACGATCACCGTTCCACGGCAGTCGATTTCGCCTTCAAAAGTCCCTTCGATGCGCAGGTCCTTCTCCGAACGGAAGGTGCCGGTGAAGTAGGACTGAGGGCCCACAATTGTGTCGGTTGTGGCGTCCTCTGGCGGCGACTCCTGCCGTTTCGGGCGGGGCTGTGCAGACTGCTGTCCCCGGTTGGCGAACGGCGGGTTATCTCGGCGGTTCCCACTCATCTGTCTGTTTCTCCTCTCATACGATTCATCCGTCAAGGGCGTGGCTTCTTCCTGGGGCAGCAGGGACTCCCTGGAAACGGGCGTTGGGATCTCCACGGGCGGCGGGTCGGACGGCTGCTCCGGCTCCTGCGGCGGCTCGGGTAGGACTGGCTCCGGGGGCGGCGGCTCGGTCAGGATAGGCTCGGCCAGGACAGGCTCAGGCGGCAGGTCGGGCGGCAGCGGCTCCGGCGGCGGCGATTCGGCTAACACAGGCTCTGATGTCGGTTCCAAATCGGCCCCTGCAGCAACGTTTTCTCCTACGTCTTCTGCAGGTGTTTCCTCTTCGCCCTCTTCACGAGAGGATTCGTCTTCATCCAACTCCTGGAGATTTCGATAAAGCCACTGCAGGTCTTCTTCGTCCTGCTTCCTACCACGTTTGAAAAGCGGCATCCTTTGGGTCTCCTTTCTCGCCCGGTCCCCCAGCGGGTTGGATCCAACGCCGGCATACTCGAGGGAGAAACACGGCGAAATCCCAGTACCCTGCTATTATACATCGAAATGCCAAATTTACACTTTTCACTTATTTTCATCGCGCCCTGCAGGCGAACTGCAGTTCTCCACCCGGCCGGGCCGTTGGGACAGGCCGAAAAGCGACGCGCTCGGAAAGCGGCGTTGCAGAATGCGACCCGAAAGGATCGCGCCGCTCCGCCCTTGACAGACGCGAGACGGCAATCCTATACTACTTTCCACTTTCTGAGTTAATCGAAACCATCATATCATGCCATGGCCGTCTATTCCGATGCTTCTCAGTTATATGAAGCGTTACAGCGCGTTTTCGACAAAGTCCAAGAGCGTCCTGCAGCGATCGAGTCCTTCACCAGAAGCAATCTCGTCGTCCGTCTGCGGCTGACCGAGCCGGACGCGGAGGTGCTTCTGGATGGGCGCCAGCCGCCGTTAGAGGTCTTCTTTGGGCCGCGCCCGGGAAAGGCGGACCTGGAACTGACGATGGCAGCCGACACGCTGCACCTGGTCTGGAGCGGTCAGCGCAAGCTGAAGGACCTCTTTTTCGGGGGGCAGATTCAAACGAGCGGCAATCTCTTTCGCGCGATGGAGCTGGCCGATCTGTTTCGTGAAGCCGAGCGGGTCTACGCGGCCATGCAGCAGGGCGGCAGCGCAGAAGACGACAGGCAGGCTCAGGCAAAGGATACCCCGGACTGAGGCGCAGTCGCCCTGGAGTTGTAACCGTTTCCTTTGACACCCGATGCGGGCAAAGATATACTTAAGTACAGTTTGGAGTGACCAGTGGCCCGGCGTAATTTCGGCCACTGGCTTTTGTATGGGAGTGCTGACGCGGGGAATGAAATGAACGTAACGGATGAGATCAAAGCGCGCGTCGATGCCGTGGAGTTCATCTCCCGTTATGTACCACTGCAACGCGCCGGCCGCTCCTTCAAAGCCCGTTGCCCCTTCCACGAAGAACGCACGCCCAGCTTCGTCGTCTTCCCCGAATCCGGCACATGGCGCTGTTTCGGCGCCTGCAGCACTGGCGGCGATCTATTCTCTTTCCTGATGCAAAAGGAGAATATGGATTTCCGCGAGGCCTTGCAGACTCTTGCGCAGGAGGCCGGCGTACAGTTGCCGGATAGGAGCGGCGACGGCAATAACCAGGAGCGCGATCTTGTCTACGAGTTGAACGCCAGGGCGACGGACTTTTTCCGCGACCAGCTTCACCGCAGCCAGGAGGCGCAAGCGGCGCGCGACTATCTGCAAGAACGGGGCATCAATTCCCAGGTCGCGGCGCAGTTTCAACTCGGCTTTGCGCCCGACAGATGGGAGGCGCTGCGCGACCATCTGGTGCAGGCCGGCTACGCGCTCGACACTCTGCACCGCGCCGACCTAGTCAAGCACCACGAAGAGCGCGACTCCTTCTACGATTCCTTCCGCAACCGGTTGATGATTCCGATCCACGACCGTCAGGGGCGGGTCATAGGCTTTGGCGGACGGGTGCTGGACGATTCGATTCCCAAATATTTGAATACGGCTGAAACCGTCCTCTTTCACAAATCACACGTCGTTTACGGACTGAACCGTGCCTTCAGGGCGATTCGCGAGGCCGATAGCGTCATTATCGTCGAAGGCTACATGGACGTGATCGCCGCCCAACAGTTCGGCTTCATGAACGTCGTCGCCTGCCTGGGCACGGCCCTGACCACGGAACAGTTGCGTCAACTCAACCGTTATACCGACAACTTCATTCTGGCGCTGGACGCGGACACTGCCGGTCAGCAGGCGACGCTGCGCGGCCTCAACCAGGCGCGGCAAGCGCTGAAGCGCAAAGCCAAACCGGCCTTTACATCGACCGGACGCATGTACTTGGAACACAGGCTCAGCGCCAATTTGCGCATCGCCGAATTGCCGCAAGGCCGCGACCCAGACGATATCATTCGCCGGAATTCCGGTGACTGGCAGGGAGTCGTCGACAGGGCAGAACCGCTCATCAATTACCATAGAAGGATTGTCGACGATCTGTACGACCTGAACGGCGCGCGGGGTAGAGCCGAAGCCGTTGACGAGTTGGCGCCTCTCATCGCAGAGTTGGATGACGACAGACAGCGTCATCGCTATATTGAATGGCTGAGAGAGCTGCTAGGGTTTCCCATTTACGACCGGACGATCGAGCAGCGTGTACATACGGTCTCCTATGCCCTGAATAACCCACCAAATGAGAGCCAACGGCGCCGGCGCTATACGCAGCCCCAGAATGAACCACCTCCAGCGGAAGGGGCGGCACAGACACCGCCAAACAGCGGGCCGCTGGACGACACCAACCCGGCCGCACCTGACAACCAAGCCAACGGTGTGCTTTGGGCTTCGGCGTCGGATCTGGCCGAGTTTGTACCGGAAACCAAACTGGAAGGTTTTCTGCTGTCCTTTTTGATCTACGATCCCGACCTGCTGATTTGGCAGAAGGGGATGACGGAGGCGCTGGAGGTTCTCCCCCTGACCGGCAAAGACTTCCAACAGATCGAATATCGGGAGATTTTCGGGGCTTTGCACCGATTCATCGCCAGCGATGAGTTCTGGGACATCAACGCCTTTCAGGAGACGCTCAGTTCCACTTATCACCCGATTTTGTCGCAGTTGATGACACAGATCATGGCGATGCCGGAGAGGGAACCGGCTGATGTTCAAAACGCGCTGATCAAGCTTCTGATCAGGTTGCGGTGCTCGCGGCTACGCGATGATCTGTCGGCAATGCAGTTACTGTTGCACGACGCGCAGGAAGGCGATGATCGTGAAGCGATTCTGGAGTTTTCGACCAGCATAAACGCCAATCGTCGCGACCGCCATCACCTGGAACGCGTATTGGTGCGCAGAAGTCAGGTTTCTTACGGCGCTGCCCGTACCGACCTGGGAATCGTAATTGTCCCCGAGAGTCCCCAATAGCAGGTAGGAATATGGCAAACAAATCCAAAGCGTCGAAAAAGCCCGTCGACGTCCATACCGACTCATCGGGCGCCAAAAACGAGCTTGATGACTATATTCAGAACGGTGAATCCGAGGAGGGTCTTTTCCCCGAGATCGTCGAGGAGGAGGAGGAGAACACGGCCCTGCCGAGAATCGAACGTGATCTTGAGCTGGAAGAGGAGATCGAACAGGAAACACAGATCCCGGTGGAGAAGATCATCGAGGATGTGTCAGAGGTCGGCCAGATGCTGGACCCGATGCGTATGTACCTTCGCGAAATCGGGCGCCATGACCTGTTGACCGCCGAACAGCAGACCGCACTGGCCGAACGGATCCAACTCGGCATTCAGGCGGATGAACGCCTCCGGCAGGCAACCGCTGACGGCGAAAGTCCGGCTGACGGGCCAGCCGTCAGGCTATCGCCGGACGAAATCGAGGACTTGAAGGCATTGATCACAGACGGCAAAGTCGCGCAGGACCATCTGGCAAATAGCAATTTGCGCCTGGTCGTCAGCGTGGCCAAACGTTACGTCGGCCGCGGCCTGAACTTCCAGGACCTGATCCAGGAAGGGAATGTCGGCCTGCTGCGCGCAGTGGAAAAGTTCGATCACACGCTGGGGTTCAAGTTCAGCACCTACGCCACCTGGTGGATTCGCCAGGCGATCAGCCGCGCGATCGCCTATCAGGCGCGCACGATCCGCATCCCGGTCCACATGGTGGAGACGATCAACCGGCAGATGCGTACCGAGAGGGAGTTGCAACAGGAGTTGAAG
>DAOUHX010000410.1:0-29738 GCA_034428395.1 Caldilineaceae bacterium | reverse complement strand
CGCTTGGCTCTCAACCTCCTACGCAAAGAAAAGAGCGCCAAAATCGGCATTGCTGCCAAACGTAAACGAGCAGGTTGGAAAACTGACTATCTCCTAAAGGTCCTCTCCCAATAAGATGCGTATGCCCTGAGAGTAGCCCGCCTTCGCTGGACAGAATCAGGCAGTGCAGGTATAATCTCAAGTGCATCGCGAACAAAAGTTCGATTCGATCGACGGAGCCGGAGATGCCTCCATTTCAGGTAGTCAGCGACTTTCAACCGATGGGCGACCAACCCCAGGCGCTCTCCAAACTTGCCACAGGCATCGACGCGGGCATGGCGCACCAGGTGCTGCTCGGCGTCACCGGCAGCGGCAAGACCTACACGATGGCAAAGGTCGTCGAAGCGATCCAGAAACCAACACTGGTCATCGCGCACAATAAAACGCTGGCCGCACAGCTCTACAGCGAATTTCGCGAGTTCCTTCCCAAAAATATGGTCGAGTACTTCGTTTCCTACTACGACTACTACCAGCCTGAGGCCTACATCCCCCGCAGCGATACCTACATCGAGAAGGATGCCCAGGTCAACGAGGAGATCGAGCGCCTCCGCCTGGCCGCGACCAGCGCTCTCTTTAGCCGCGGCGATGTCGTCATCGTCGCCTCGGTCTCCTGCATCTACGGCCTCGGCAGTCCCCAGGATTACGGGCAGGTCGCTCTGAAGCTGAACGTCGGCGAGATGGTGCGCAGGAACCAGGTCCTGCGTCACCTGGTCGACATTTTCTACGAGCGCAACGACACCGCGCTGCAACGGGCCAAGTTCCGTGTGCGCGGCGACGTGCTGGAGGTGCAGCCGGCCTACAGCGACAACGCGCTGCGCGTCAGCTTCTGGGGCGATGAGGTTGAGCGCATCAGCGAAATCGATACGTTGACCGGTGAAATCCTGGACGACTTTCCCGAAGTCGAGATCTTTCCGGCAAAGCATTTCATCACCCACCAGGAACAGGTGCAGGAAGCGATTGTTGACATCGAGGCCGAGTTGAAAGTCCAGATCGAGCAGTTGGAAAGCCTGGGAAAACTGCTCGAGGCCCAGCGCATCGGCCAGCGCACCCGTTACGACATCGAGATGCTGCAGGAAATCGGCTACTGTAACGGCGTCGAAAACTATAGCCGCCACCTCGCCCGGCGACCGCCCGGCAGCCGTCCCTGGACCCTGCTCGACTATTTTCCGGCCGACTGGCTCGTGATTATCGACGAGAGCCACATGACGATCCCGCAGATTCGCGGCATGTACGCCGGCGACCGCTCGCGCAAGGAGGTCCTGGTCGAGCACGGTTTCCGCCTGCCGAGCGCACTCGACAACCGCCCGCTCAAATTCGATGAGTTCGCCGAAGTCGTCAAGCAGGTCATCTACGTCAGCGCCACGCCGGGCGGCTATGAGATGGAACAGGCCGGGCAGGTGGTCGAACAGATCATCCGTCCCACTGGTCTGTTGGACCCGATCGTTGAAGTGCGGCCGACCGAAGGCCAGATCGAAGACCTGCTGCACGAGGTGCATCAACGCGTGGCCATCGGCCAGCGCGCGCTGATCACCACCCTCACCAAGCGGATGGCCGAGGACCTGGCAGAGTATCTGGCCGATTTGGGCGTCAAAGTTCAATACCTCCACAGTGAGATCGACACGCTGGAGCGGGTCGAAATCCTGCGCGATCTGCGTCTGGGCGTCTATGACGTGGTCGTCGGCATCAACCTGTTGCGCGAAGGTCTCGACCTGCCGGAGGTCACTCTGGTGGCAATTCTGGACGCCGACAAACAGGGCTTTCTGCGCAGCGAATCGTCGCTGATTCAGACGATCGGACGCGCGGCCCGCCATGTCGAGGGACGCTCCATTCTCTACGCTGACAAAACGACTGAAGCGATGGAGAGCGCCATCGGCGAAACGAATCGCCGCCGCCGCATCCAGGAGGCCCACAACCTGGCGCACGGCATCGAGCCGCGCAGCATCGTCAAGAGCATCCGCGATCTGACCGACCGCATGAAGGTAGTGGCCGAAGATCAGGCCGACTACGTCGTCGGCGGAGACGATGCCGCGCCCGACCTCGCCACCCTCTCCCCGGATGAGATCGTGCGCCAGATCGCTGACCTGGAGGAGGAGATGCAGGAGGCCGCCCAGAAGCTGGAGTTCGAGCGCGCGGCCTCCCTGCGCGACCAGGTCATCGAACTGCGCCGGGCGTTGAAGCTGGAACAGGTGTAAGCGCGCGGACAACACCGCCACGCGCCCTACCTCCCAAACCATGCCGTATAGCAACAAGCCTGAAGATGGCTTCTGCTCGGAATCCTGCTCTCTTTGACGTGATGTAGACCCTATGCGAACATTGAACTGTATGGCCAAAGAGCTCCCGCCTCACACCTATTCAGTGAATAGACGACAAAGATGACTGGAGACGTCCGCGGCGTCGATATAACCGCCGAAATGCAGGTTGCTTATCTTGATTACGCCATGAGCGTCATCGTTGCCCGCGCCCTGCCCGACGTGCGCGACGGCCTCAAGCCGGTGCACCGGCGTATCCTCTACGCCATGCACGATATGGGCGTAACCAGCAACAAGCCCTACAAAAAGAGCGCCCGCATCGTCGGCGAAGTCCTCGGCAAGTATCACCCGCACAACGACACTTCGGTCTACGATGCCATGGTGCGCATGGCGCAGGAGTTCAGCCTGCGCTACCCTCTTGTCGACGGCCAGGGCAACTTCGGTTCGATCGACGGCGACAATGCCGCGGCCATGCGTTATACCGAAGCGCGCCTCGCCGCCATCAGCGACCTGATGCTGGCGGATATCGAGAAGGAGACCGTCGACTGGCGCGATAACTTCGATACGACGCTCAAGGAACCGGGCATCCTGCCGGCCGCGTTGCCCAATCTGCTGGTCAATGGCGCCAACGGTATCGCAGTCGGCATGGCGACCAGCATCCCTCCCCACAATCTGGCCGAAGTGGTCGACGCCACCGTCCATCTGATCGATCAGTTCGAGAGACGCGAAGAGATCGGCGTCAATGACCTGCTCAAATTCATCAAGGGGCCCGACTTTCCCACCGGCGGCATTCTTTTTCGTTATCGCCAGGGTAGCAAAGGGGAAGAGGAGATCGACGCCGTTGCCCAGGCTTACGCCACCGGCAGAGGGCGGCTGATCCTGCAGGCGAAAGCCCATTTCGAGGAGATGAGCCGCAGCCGCAGCCGCATCGTCGTCACCGATCTGCCCTACCAGACCAACAAGACCAATCTGCTCGAGCGGATTGCGCTGCTCGTGCGCGACGGCAAGATCGATGGCATTACCGACCTGCGCGACGAGAGCGACCGCGCCGGCATGCGCATCGTCATCGAGCTGACCCGCAACGTGCAGCCGCAGGTTGTGCTGGACCGCCTCCTCCGGCTTACGCCGATGCAGCAGACCTTCGGTATGTCCCTGCTGGCGCTGGTGAACGGCGAGCCGCGCACACTTACGCTCAAGCAGATCCTGGTTCTCTTCGTCGAGCACCGCCAGCAGATCATCCGCCGCCGTTCGGAGTTCGACCTCCAAAAGGCCCGCGCCCGCTCCCATATCGTCGAAGGCCTGCTCAAAGCGCTCGACATTCTCGACGACGTCATTCGAACGATCCGCCGCAGCCAGCGCGTAGAGACGGCGCGCAACAACCTCGTGAGCGAATTCAGCTTCACCCAGGCCCAGGCCCAGGCGATCCTGGACATGCCCCTGCGGCGGCTGACCGCCCTCGAGCGCAGACAGTTACAGGACGAGCATAAGGAGCTCCGGCAGCGAATTGCTCACCTGGAAGAGCTGCTGGCCGACGAAGCCAAGATTCTCGGCGTCGTGCGCGAGGAGCTTCTGGCCCAGCGCGAGCAGCACGCCGACCCCCGCCGCACGCAGATCGTCGAACGCGCGCAGGGCACGCTCACCGCCACCGACCTGCTGCCCGACCGGCGGGTCTGGGTCGCCCTGGCCGCCAAAGGTGAACTGCGGTGTCAGGACTTCAGCGGCATCAGCCGCGCTGCCCTGCGTCAGGCGGGTCAGAACGCCGCGCTCGCCTTGCTGACAGCCAACACGCGCGATCTCCTGTACATATTTTCCGTCGACGGACGCTGCCGCCGCCTCGCCATCCATGAGATCCCCCAGGAAGGGCGCCGCCATCTCGCCGACCTGACCAGCTACAGCCGGCGCGATGGCATCGCCGCCATGCTCGCCCTGCCCCAAGCCGCGTCCGAGGGCTTCCTTTTTCTCGTCACCCGCCAGGGCAGCGTCAAGCGCATCGCTCTGGCCGAATGCGCCCAGACAGCTACGGGCGCGCTGGACCTGATGCGCGTGGCGGCCAAAGACCAGCTCGCCTGCGCGTTCGTGACGCCCGGCAACGGCGAGATCCTTCTCGTCACCCGCCAGGGCCGCTCGATTCGATTTGCGGAGGAGCTGGTGCGCGTGACGGGGCGGGCCGCGGGAGGCGTCGCCGGCATCAGCCTGAAGCGCGGCGATGAGGTGATCGCGGCGCTGCCCGTTGCGCCCGAGGGCGAACTTCTCACCGCGACAGCCGCCGGTTTTGTTAAGCGCACGCGCATGAGCGAGTTCGGGCCCCAGGGCCGCGGCGGCGGTGGCATTATCGCCCACAAGATCAGCGAGCGCAGCGGCGAGCTGGCCGCCGCAGCCATGCTGACGCCGGAGCATGCGTTTGCGGTCTGTGTAACCAGGCGTGGCGTGGCCAAACCGGTCGCGCTCGACGAAGTCCCGTCCAGTGGACGCAGTGCGCAGGGTTCGCAAGCGGTCGACCTGGCCCAGAGCGACGCCGTCGCGTCCGCGCATGCCGTCTCGCCGGTCGTTGTCGCGGTGAACAGTCCGCCGCATCCCGTGCCGAAGTCAAATGGTAAGGTGAGTGGCGCAACCGGGCGACGCGTTTCTTCGGAAGGAGCCGCTACCCGCCCTACGCGTGATGGCGCGGCGCGTAACGGCCAGACCACCAAAGAGTCTGTGTCCAAACGCCGCAAGCGTACGGGCAAAGCATCTGCCGCTGACAATGAGTCGGCGCCAAAGAAGAAGCGTTCACTGGACAGCGAAACCGCCAGACGGCGCAAGCCGCAGGCGGGCAAGTCGACCCCATCTGCCGCCGAAGGAAAGCCCGCGGCAGAGGGAGCCGGTCCCAAGTCGAACGCGAGCAGGTCTAAGCCGTCGAAGCGGGCCGCCCGCGATGGCGCACGGCAAGCCGCGACCGAAGCTGATGGCAACCGCTCCGATCCGACATCCGGTTCAACCAAGAAGAAGAGACCTAACTCCAACACTTCTTCGCCACGATCCTCCAATGTCACCCGTCGGGCCCCAAAGTCGGCGAAATCAGGCGAAGCTCAGGCGGAATCGCGTCCAGAACGCGCCCGCGAAACAGAGGATCAACTGGTTCAGGGGCAACTGCTCAAAGAGTCGCCACCCGCACAGGCGTCAACCAAGCGCAAAGGGAAGCTGGACCGTGTGAGCAGCGTCCCGCGCAAACGGAAAAAGACGTAGCACCGAAGAAGCACTCTTTTGTGCTCTGTCGGTCGTCCGCAGGAAACGTCAAGTCCGACCGCCGTTTCCGCTGGGGCGGCGGAAGCTCCCAAAAGTCGATATGGGTTATGCCGCAACCGCGATAGCGGCTGCGAAGTTGGGAGGTGGTGTGCTTTAGAAAGTGGAAGAGCCGCTCTATTGCCCGCCGATCAGGGAGGCCAGCTGCTCGTCAGAGCGGTGGCTGCGCCGCCAGAGGATGGTGGCAAGCACGCCGATTAACAGCGGTACTGTTGCGGCCAGCGACCAGCGCCAGGAGATGCCGCCCTCCCGCGGGGCAGGGACCGAAGCGCCGCTGGCCAGCCGCCGCCTGTGCTCGGCCAACAGAGCCTGTTTCAGTCGTGCGCGAAATGTCGGCGACGGCTTCACAAACGGGAAGAGCCTGTCGAGAAAGGAGACCATCTGCGCCAACTGCTCCTCCTCTTCCTCCGTCAGCTCTTCGTCACTCGCATCAGCCTCTGTTTCAGCGTGCGGCGACTGTAAGAAGGGGATGCCGCGCAAAACGCCGACTCTGAACTGCCGCCACCAGGCCAGTCTATTCGCGGTCTCCATTGGTTCCTTTGCCTTTCTCCACTTCAGGAACGGGGGACGCCCCGTCGTCATCCAACTGTTCGCCCAAGTCCTTGCGCAGCGCCGCCAGTGTGCGGAAGTACAATGACTTGATCGCACCCTCGCTCTTCTGCATCAACTCACCGATCTCCAGGTTTGTCAACTGATCGCCGAACTTGTGCAAAAGTAGCCGGCGCCGCTCTTCCGGCAGCCGTTCAATCGCCGCCCACAGTGCCTCTTCCCCTTCGCGCCTCTCTACTGAGGCCTCCGGTTCGTCACGCCTTTCGCCAGGGAAAACCAGCCCGTCGATCGGAAGAAAGGTCCGCCGGCTCTGATCTCGATGCCAGTTGGCGACCTGGTTGTGGGCGATGCGGAACAGCCACGCGCCGAAGGGCAACCCCCTGTCCTCGTACCTGTCCAACCGGTCCAACGCCCTGTAAAAGATTCGCGCCGTCAGGTCTTCCGCGTCCTGAACGTTTTGCACCCGGCTAAACACATACGAATAGATGCGATCGATATAGCGCTCGTACAGTTCGCCAAATGCCTGCGGATCTTTCTGCGCCTGCGCCACCAAGGCCGCTTCAGCCGCCCGCTCCTCCTCCTGTTGCGAAGCCGACAACTGCGGTTGGCTGCCGTTGACGCTGCTTTCCGGCCCGCTCGAATCTTTCCCTTTCATACCTAATAACACGCTTTGGCTACAATGGTTGCGGGAAGAGAAGTGGCAAGAACCTTGCCGCCGGCCCCCCGGCACGCGGGTCCCAGGTGCCCTGCTTCGGAGCATTCCCGCCTTCTCGTTACTGTCTGCGGTTGCCTCAATTATAGAGAATCTGAGCGCTGGATGCCAAACAAGGTCCGATCCCCACTTTTTTGCCCCTATTGCGTTGGCATTTGCGGGAAGCTCTCTGTCCGAACTATGAGTCCAGGGGCGGCCGTTTCGGCTTGATCCACACGCCTATGTTTGGCCGCAACTTTCCACTGTGCTATATTTGCGGCATTCACTTGAGATTCAGATTCATTTCCTGACGGACGGGAGGAAAACGTGCGCGTAAGCTGCTTTCAGGAGAATTTGTCAAAAGGCCTTTCAATCGTCGGTCGCGCGGTATCGTCCCGCAGCACACTGCCGGTACTGGGCAATATCCTGCTGGAAGCCAAGGACAGCCAGTTGCGGTTGGCCGCCACCAATCTGGAGATCGGCATCAACTGCTGGGTCGGCGCCAGCGTCGATGATGAAGGCGCGATAACCGTCCCTTCCCGCCTGCTGGCCGAGTTCGTAAACAGCCTCCCGCCCGGCAAGATCGATATGGAGCTGCTGGTCAGCAAGCAAACGCTCCGCCTGCGCAGCGCCAACTACGATGTCAACATCAAAGGCATCGACGCCCAGGAGTTCCCCGTGATCCCAACTGTCGATAGCGGCGAAGGGCCGGAGGAGACCGCCGAAGCACTCGAGGGACGCACCATCGCGCTGGAGACCGCCGGCCTGACCAAGATGATCGACCAGGTCGTCTTCGCAGCGGCCACCGACGAAAGCCGCCCGACGCTAACCGGCGTCGAGGTCACCTTTGCCCAGGACCGGCTCTCTCTGGCCGCCACCGACGGCTACCGCCTCAGTGTGCGCAGCATCGAGGTCGACGAGGCCTTCACCGAGGATATGTCGGTGGTCGTGCCTGCCCGCCACCTGGGCGAGTTGGGCCGCATTATCGTTGACGCTGACGAAGAGCGGCCGGTCCAGGTGACCGTCACGCAGGCCCGCAATCAGATCCTGTTCCGTGTGTGGGGCACAGGGACTGAAAATCGCGGCGCCTTCCATCAGGTCGATCTTGTCAGCCAGTTGATCGCCGACCGCTTTCCCGACTACCGGGCGATCATCCCCAAGAGCCACAATACGCGTACTGTTGTCGGCAAAGAGGCCCTTCTGCAGGCGACGCGGGTCGCGCAGCTCTTCGCCCGCGACAACGCCAATATCGTACGCCTCAAAATCGAATCCGGCGACGACGGCGTCGGCAATCTACATCTCTCCGCTACGAGCCCCGAACAGGGCAACAGCGAAAACGAGCTGGATGCAATGGTGGAAGGCGACGAGTTGGAGATCGACTTCGACGTTCGTTTCCTGATCGCCGTGCTCAGTCAGATCGACGAGGAACAGGTCGTTCTCGAGACCACGCAGTCAAACCGCCCCGGCACCATCCGCCCCATCGGGATGGGCGACGAGGAGTTCCTGCACGTCGTCATGCCGATGCACCCGCCGCGGTAAGCGAGCCGCCCGCAGACAGACCGGACGGCATTGCCGAAATGTCAGTAGCGGACCGCAACCGCTGGGACCCACTTACTCCACCTTTTCCAATCGCGGCCCCTCCGGCGTGTCGTGGACCTGCCAGCCCAGCGCTGCAATCTCATCGCGCAGCGCGTCAGCCACGGCCCAGTCTCGCTCGGCACGCGCAGCCTGGCGCTGCTCCGCAAGATCCAAAATCGACTGCGGCGTCGGCGCCTCCGCCGGCTCATCGGTCGCGGCCTGCACGGCGCGGGCACGTTGCCATATCTCTCTGGGTATTCCCTCCTGTGCCGACGCGGGCAGTTGCCAATCTCCCAAGGCTGTAACGGGAAAGCGGGTACCCTTACCAAAAACCTGCTCCCCCGTAGACGACAGCACCGTCGCGCCGCCCTGACCCACCAGCTCACACTCACCCGCGGCCGGTTCGATCACCACGCCCGTGTTTTCATCGATGCCCAGCACCGTCACGTCCTCCGGCAGCAATTCCAAAAGCTCGGCGAAACGCGGCAGCCCCATGTAGCAGCGACTGGTGTCCAGCTCCTCCCCCCCGTCGTTGTTGTTCCAGTGGGGAACAACGCTTAACCGCAGCCCAAAGTCGCCGAAAAAGGCCAGGCCGTCGATCCAGTGCAGGTCTTGCCCGACCTTGTAAATCTCGTAGACCGGCATCGCGTAGCGCCCCGACGCGACCGTCGTGGCGCTCGAAAAGCAGATGGCCGCGCCCAGCCGGTGACGCGCGCGCAGCGCATGCCAGGCATAGCTGTCGCGCAGCTGCCGCACCGTGTAGGAGGGGCTGCCCGGCCCCATGAAGAGATAGTCGCTCTCGAAGATCGCCGTTGACAATGTAGGGTCGTCAGGGTCAAACTCGGTACCGCGCTTGCGCGCCGGCACAATAGAGACCTGGGGCGAGAAATTGCGCAGGTGGCGCTCCAAATAGGCGCCGACCTTGCCCGCGACAGCGGGCGAATTCAACTCAAAACCGGCCGGCGTCTCCAAAATGGCAACCGACACCGGCGCGCCAAGCCGCCGCATCACCCGTTCGTGGATCCGGTGCGCGCCCGGCGCGGTCTCCCCCGACCCGAAGAGGGCAATCGGGCCGATCGCCGCAGGCGCGGCCGCGTCGCTTGGTGAGCCTGAAGTGCTCATCGCGAACCCCTTTTTCGCAAAAGAGAGAAGCCGCGGGGACTACCCGCTCGCGTCCCTATTCGCGCACCCCAACACGCGCCAGCCGGCTGCATCCAGTCTCTCTCCTTCGCCGCGTTCGATATGCTATACTGTCAAAACAGTTCCGAAGAGGTCGCCGCAGCTACGAAATCGCTCCCCTATGAAATCTCTCTCGCTGCTCGTATTCACCGCGGGCGCAGTCACCCTGGGCGTCGAGTTGAGCGCCGCCCGTCTGCTGGAACCCTGGTTCGGCAACAGCCAGATCGTTTGGGCGGCAGTGATCGGTCTGATCCTGCTCTACCTGGCCGTCGGCGCCTGGCTGGGTGGCAAACTGGCCGACCGCTTCCCCAGCCTCGGCGGTCTCCTGACGCTTGCCGCATTGGCCGGTCTCGGTGTCGCCCTGACGCCGGTCATCAGCCCTCCCGTGCTGCAACTGGCCGTCGTCGGCCTGAACGACTATCTGCCCGGTCTGCTCGCGGGCGCGCTCTTTGTCGTCCTGCTGCTCTTCAGCCTGCCCGTCATCCTGCTCGGCGCGGTCAGCCCGTGGGCAGTCCGCCTGGCCGTCTCCGACCTGCAGCAGACGGGACGCGTCGCCGGGCGGCTCTACGCCATCGCAACCTGCGGCAGCATTGTCGGCACCTTCCTGCCCGTTCTGTGGCTGATCCCGGTCTACGGCACACGCTGGAGCTTCTATCTGCTCGCCTGCTGGCTCCTGATCGTCACCCTGCTGACCGCGCTGGTCAACGTGCGCAGCCGGCGGCTCTCCGGGCTTTCGCTGCTGGCCCTCGCCGCTACCTTGACGCTGGCTTTGCTCGATCCCGGCAGCGTACGCGCCCAATGGGACAGCCGGAACGACAGCCCAATTCTATATGAAGACGAGTCTCTCTACAACTACATCGTCGTGCGGGCTTGGGGCAGCGAGCGCCATCTGCAGCTCAACGAAGGCGTCGGTCTCCACAGCGTTTACCATCCCGACAGCCTGCTCAGTCACGGTATCTGGGACTACTTTCTGCTGGCGCCGCTCTTTCGTTCACAAGGCCCGCCCGCAGCGCACGAGCGGGTCCTCGTCATTGGCTTGGCCGCGGGAACAGCGCCCAATCTCTTCAACGATATCTACGGTGCGGTCGAAATCGTCGGCGTCGAACTTGACCCCCAGATCATCGAGATCGGGCGCCGCTACTTCGGCATGAACCAGCCCAATCTGACGGCGGTCGCGGCCGACGGTCGACGCTGGCTTCAGGAGCAGCCGGACGACGCGCGCTTCGACATCGTGCTGGTCGACGCCTACCGGCCCCCCTACATTCCGTTCCACCTCACCACGGTCGAGTTCTTTCGCCTGGCGCGGGCGCATATGACCGAACAGGGCGTGCTGGCGATCAATGTCGGCCGCTCGGCGACAGACTTCGCTCTCGTCGACGCGCTCGCAGCCACGCTGGCAGAGGTCTTTCCCTCTGTGCTGGTCGTGGACGAGCCGGGGCCGCCCGACGACCTGGGTAACTCCCTCGTCGTCGCCACCGTCCAGCCGACGGTACAGGCCACCCTTGCCGCCAACGTCGCCACGCTCTCCCTTTCTCTTCCGCCCGAGTTTCGCCAGTTTGCCGGGCAGAGTCTGTCCCGCGTGCGAGCCGCGGAACCACCCGCGGGCACGCCTGTTTTTTCTGACGACCGCGCGCCGGTTGAACAACTGGTGCACCGCATCATCTGGGGCTTTCTGCGCGGCAGGGCACAGCCCCAGGGTCAGGTGCAGCCTGCCGAACAATCGCCTTAGCCTTAGCCCTGCATTGTCGACATTAGCGAGCGATATGAAATGAACGGTCAACGAACACTTCTGGGCATATTTGCCCATCCCGACGATGAAAGTTTTGGGCCGGGCGGAACGCTGGCGCGCTACGCCGCGCAGGGCGTGCAGGTGCATGTCATCATTGCAACCGACGGTGACGCCGGCACCGTCAACGAAAGCCACCACCGCCAGGACGGTCGCACCCTTGCACAGGAGCGAAGCGAAGAGCTTGCTCGCGCTGCCGTCCTTCTCGGCATCACCAGCATCTGGAATCTGCCCTATCGCGACAGCGGCATGCGCGGCTCACCCGACAACGCCCATCCCAGGGCGCTCGTGCAGCAGCCGGTGCAAAGCCTGGCGGTCGAACTTGTGGACTACATCCGCCGCCTGACGCCCCAAGTCGTGATCACCCACGATCCCTACGGTGGCTACGGACACCCCGATCATGTCCGTTGTTGCGAGGCGACTACGGTTGCCTTCTATGCCGCTGGTCAGGAGATCGCGGCGCCGGCCCTCCCAGGGCGCGCCGGAATGCCGCCGCACCGTCCGCAAAAGCTCTATTACACCTGCTTTGACAAGCGGATGCTGCGCTGGATCGTGAAATTCATGCAGTTGACCGGCCGCAACCCCCGCAAGGTGGGCCGCAACGAAGACGTCGACCTCGTCCAGATCGCCGGCTGGGAGACGCCAATCCACGCCCGCATCGACGTGAACGCCTTTCTCGACCAAAAGGAGCGTGCCAGCCGCGCCCATGCCAGCCAGTACAGCGGCGGGCCCTCCACATTGCGCGCGCTACCCAAACCGCTGCGCAGACGTCTCTCCCGTTACGAAAGCTACACGCGCGCCTTTCCCGCGCCCAGCGCCTACCAGGAGCCCGACCTGTTCCACAACGTCGTCTATCAAGGCTGATGCCTCTGACGCCCCCAACACGCCGCTTCCTTGTGTGTAACCGCACACTCGCGCACAATTCTCTTTAGCCTCCAGGCTCTTCCATTGCGCGAAACTTGGGCCGCTCCGGGTCGTAGTGTACTATCGTGGCGAAGCCCCCCGTTCAACAGCAATTGACCTATGGAGACTGTAGAGGCGAAAGTGATGAATTCTGCCAAAATTGCAAACCGCTGGCTTGTGCTGACGCTCGTGGTCTTTCTGGCCGTGGCCGTTTCAAGCGCGGCACTCTCTGCCGAACTGGCCGACGATCAAATCTACATGGTCGCCCAAGGTGAGGTTGTCGACGACGATCTATACGTTGGCGCCAACGAGATTTACATCAACGGCATCGTAAAGGGAGACCTGATCGCAGGAGCTCAATATATCGAGATCGGGTCGACTGGGGTCATCGAAGGCGATCTTTGGGCGGCAAGCAGCAGCGTCGTTGTCGCCGGCACTGTTTTGGACGATTTGCGCGTCGCGGCCGGCGGTGTCGAAGTTTCCGGGCTGGTTGGGGATGATGCCTTCCTGACCGGTGGAGGCGGTCCCTTTGAATTCTCTTTCGATACCGGATTCCCTTCCATCGAGCAAGGTGTGCATATCAGCGGCGAGATCGGCGGTGATCTCTTCGCCTTTGCTGGCGGCGCCGATATCTCCGGCACAGTCGGCGGCGACTTTTTCGGCGCCACGGGCGCGCTGGATTTCGCCGGCGTGATAGGCGGCGATGCCGAAATCCAGGCCAGTGAGCTGAACATTGATGACACCGCCCGTATCGGCGGCGAGCTCAAGTACACTGCTACCGAGCCACTCGAACTCCCCGCCGGTTTTGCCCGCGACATTAGTTTTGAAGCCCAGGAGCCCGACGAGGACGTTGGTGGCTCGATCGTCGGCGCCTTCATCCGTTGGGTCCTGAGAACGGCCGCCATTGTCATCGGCGTCGGCATTCTCGGATGGCTGCTTTTCCGTTTCCGGCCCAACACGCTGCTCCGCCCGGCGGCGGCAATCCGTGCAAACCCGCTCGAGACCGGTGTCTACGGCCTGATCGCCGCGGTCCTGCTCATCTTCATTCCGATCGCATCGATCATTCTTGTCATCTTTACGGCTGCTTTCTGGGGTGTGCTGCCCGCAATCGCAATGTTCGTTTTCCTGGTCGCAGCCTCCGCTCTCGGCTGGTTCTTCAGCCCGCTTCTCACCGGCTACTGGCTGGGTGAGGCCATCGGTCAACGGTGGGGCGGGGACCGCGCGCCTTTCTATCTGCTGCTGCTGGGCACACTGCTGATCGTCATTCTGGGGCGGATCCCGATTCTTGGCTGGATTGTCTACCTGCTCAGCTTCCTGCTGGCACTCGGCGGGCTCCTGCGCAGCGGTGCAAGCACGGCCGAAACACGTCCCGCGCAAACGGTCACCGGTTAGCCGGTCCGGCCTCGTCCCATCCGGCCCACGCCGCGCGGCGGGATAAGATCACAGGATCCATATCGTATCTGGGGATGTCAGCCCCATGCTCGCGATCAACGAGAAGCTCTACACGGGCGATGTCGTGCAGATGCGCAAGGCCCATCCCTGCGGTGGCGATCAGTGGGAAATCGTGCGCGTCGGCGCGGACATCGGACTGCTTTGCCAGGTGTGCGGCCGGCGTGTGCTTCTCTCCCGGCGCAAATTCGCCCGCGGCGTGAGGAAATTTGTACGCCGCAGTCCGGAGGCAGAGAAAGAATTGAATGCCAGGCGCGGGAACAGCGAGGTATGAAGTCTCGCAACCCGGCGTCTTTCTCTTCGGTTACATTGCAAAAGGAGCAGGCCGATGCAAAGGGACGCGCTGGTCCGCTATCTGGACGACACGCTGCGCATCTACGAGGTCGCCGACTACGGTCCGCAGGGGCTACAGATCGAAGGGCGCCCGCAGGTTGACAAGATCGTCGGCCTGGTCGACGCCCACCAACCCTGCGTGCAGGCCGCGCTTGCGCACGACGCCGACCTGATGTTGGTGCATCACGGCATTTTCTGGGGCGGGGCGAAACCGCTTGTCGGCAGCTACGGTCGCCTGGTACGCGCCTTCGTCGAGCACGACCTGAACCTCTATGCCGCCCATCTTGCACTCGACGCGCATCCGCAGTGGGGCAACAATGCCGAACTGGCGCGGCGGCTCGGCCTTACCGTCAACGATTGGTGGGCCAACGTCAAGGGGACGCCGCTCGCCGTCCTCGCCGAAAGCGATGAGCCGCTCCTCTTCGATGAACTGGTGAATCGCTTTCAGGAGCGGGTCGGTAAGCCGCGCCTCGTTCAGGCCGAGGGCCCGGCCCGGGTGAAGAAGGTCGGTATTCTCAGCGGCTTCGGCGCCGACAAGATCGCGGACGCGGCCGGCCTCGGCTGCGACGCCTACATCACCGGCGAGACCAGCCATTCCCAGTACTACGAAGCCGTCAACGCCGGGATCAATCTCCTCTACGGCGGCCACTACACATCCGAAACGGTGGGCGTACAGGCCCTCGGCGCACACCTGGCCGAAAGATTCGATGTCGATTTCGAATTCATAGACCTGCCGACCGGTCTCTGAGCCTTTTCTGAAAGAAGTGCCGGCCGCCAGTCCGCCGGTCGTTCCCCAATAGAAAGCCCGCCGCAATGAGATTTGCGGCGGGCTTCGTCTTCGTGTCGCCGCGCGGCGGTAAATTCGGTCCGCCGCGCCTGAACTCTACTTATGTCCGCGGGGCCGGTTCCAGGCCGATCGCTTCCGAGAAAAGGCCGAGTACCTCCCCTTCCTCCGCATGACGGCCTTCAGCCTTCTTGCTGTAGACCACAGTATCGTTGGCAAGCACCTCAAACAGCCCGCCGCCCGACGGGATCATCTTGAGGCTCTCAATCGCCGGCGTGAAATTCTCCAACAGGTCGGCCGCCGCACGGACGGCTCTGGGCGTGTAGTTTCATTGCACGCAGTATTCAATACTGACCTTGTACTTCTCCATGGCTCTCTCCTGTGGCTAGGCGGTCTCTCCGCGCCGGATATGTTGATAAGCCTGCCAACATTGTAGCCGAACTCCTGTCGATGGGCAAACAGTGGCAATCTGGCCTGCGCCCACCCTCGAATTTCCTCTTTTTCGACCCAGCTGATCCACCCCGGTTACGACATGATCTGTCCGGAACAGTGCTTGTTCGGGGAGGACAACGCCGTCCCGGTCCGAAGACTAGTGCCCCCTACACTTTGAACTGCTGCAATGTCGATGCTATAGTATCCCCATGTCAGAAGAGCGTCCTTCCCCTTCTTCCCACACGGACGGGCACGACAGTTCCGAACCGAATTCTCAAGATTCGGCGCAGCCTTCGGCCGGCAGGCGAAGTCAGCCCCTTTGGTCGCGACGCCGCTTCCTGAAAGCCGCAGTCGCCGGACTCGGTGTGCTCGCCGGCGCCTGCAAAAGCGGCAACGGATTGCTTGACGCCTCCTCCATCTCAGCCTCTGCCACGACCCCTGACGCCCACAACGTCTTTTTGCCTTGGGTCCAAATGCGCGGACTGCGCCCCGCCTCGGCCAACGTGACGCCGACGCCGGCCGATCCGACGGCGACCCCGTTCCCAACCGACACGCCGTTCCCAACCGACACGCCGGTCCCGACCAATACGCCAACTCCCACAGTCACCCCCTTTCCGCCCGGCCCGCCAAGCAAGTTGGGGCTGTTCATCACGCGCAATCATCCCAGTGTCTTCAATCTTCTGCGTACCGGGGGCGTTGCAGTCGTCAAGACACTGGAATTGGACTTCAACTTCGCGCGCCAGATCAAGGAAACGGCCCCGCGTGTCAAGCTTATCGGGCGCATCGACCTGCCTCAGCTGCAGTTGAACAATCTCAACGCCAGGGCCGCCGCCCAGGATTACGCCAATCGCCTCTGGCCGTTGGCCGACCACCCGGAGCGCCGGCGCCACTTCGACGGCTGGGAAGCCTATAACGAGCCGGTTGCAGGAA
The DNA here is from genome assembly GCA_034428395.1 of Caldilineaceae bacterium. Lineage (GTDB taxonomy): Bacteria > Chloroflexota > Anaerolineae > Caldilineales > Caldilineaceae > Bin5. The sequence continues at coordinate 13,554 of DAOUHX010000410.1, read as the reverse complement.
ACGAGGATGAGTTCAAACGCCTCACCGAGTTCGAGGTCGAACGCACGCGTCTGCTCGCCCAGGGCGGCCTTCGCAGCGTGATCGGCAACTTCGGCACAGGTCAACCGCCGCTGGAATTGTGGCCCCATTTCCTCCCCGCCGTCGCTGAGGCCCGGGCCCACGGCGGTTGGTTGGGCCTGCACGAGTATTCTGCGCCCACCATCTACTACAATAGCACGCGCGATGACCAAGGGCGTTATCCCGGCGTTGGACCGCATGACACCGGCTGGCTGACACTCCGGTACCGCCAGGTCTACAATCAGTTTCTGAAACCTGCCGGCCTGGCGATCCCGTTGGTAATGACCGAGTTGGGCGTTGACGGATTGGTGACAAATCGACCAGGGCCCGAAAATGCACGGGGATGGCAACACTTCCAGGAGTATTGGGCTCAGCACGGCTTCGGCTCATGGGGCCCCGGCGCCTACGCCGAACAGCTGGTCTGGTATGATCAGGCCATGCAACAGGACTCCTACGTCCTCGGCGGCTGCATCTTCGCCCTCGCGGGCAGTCCAGGCTGGGAGACCTATGAGATCGGTGGACTGGTCGAGTCGGTGCTGCACCAGTACTTCAGCGTCCATCCCCAGCGGTAGCCCATCGCCGCTGGCCCGCGCCAGGCACGTAAGTGCCACTGCCAGCCTGCGGCTCGGTTGCAAACTTTCGTGTTCCTTGAGCTATTGACCGACATTCATCGCGGCCTGGCCCAGACCGGCATCCTGTTCTTCATCGCGTTGGGCCTGTGGGCGCTCTGGATGCGGTTCCGTTCCCGGCCGCTCGACGGCAGTTGGTACGGCGCAGCTGCAATCGGTGAACTCCTGATGATCGTGGAGTTTCTGCTTGGATGGATCCTTTACAGCCAGGGGCTGGGAGAAAACTTGGCGCGCGCCTTTGTGCATATTCTCTACGCCGTCGTCGCCGTCATAACCTTGCCCGCGGCCTATCTCTATCTCAGTCGTTTGAAGAATGAGAATGTAAAGACAGTCCTGTTTGCCATCGTCTGCTTCTTCCTCATGGAGGTTATCATTCGCGCGCGCGTCGTGGCGCTGGTCTAAGCTGTCTCGAGCGTTGTAGGTTGGAGAACGGCTTGCTCACCGTCTGCCGCTCGCCGCAAACCTCGCGACGAGTTTTGCCATGTCCCGTTCCGTCCTGGTGCTGAACGCAACTTTTGAACCACTGAGCCTGGTCTCCGTGCGGCGCGCTGTCGTGCTGCTGCTGCGCGAAAAAGCCGAACTGGTCGAAGCGACCGAGCGTATGCTTCACAGCGCCAATCACGCCCTGCCCGAGCCGCTCGTCATCCGTCTGACCCGCTACGTTCGCTTGCCCCACCGCTCGGTACCACCTACCCGCGGCGCGGTCATCCTGCGCGACGCCTACACCTGCCAGTACTGCGGCGACACGCCCGGCAAACACGGTCTGACTGTAGACCATGTCGTGCCCCGCTGTCGCGGCGGCGACCATAGCTGGACAAATCTGACAACCGCCTGCAAGCGCTGCAACCACAAAAAGGGCAGCATGATCCCGCGCGAAGCGGGCATGAGACTCCTGCGCCGCCCCTTCGAGCCGACCTACGTCGCCCTCGTGCTCCTGAGCAACCCGACCGCCGCCTCCCGCTGGGAGTCGATGATGAGCGCCTCTTTCTGACCGGTCGCGGCCGGCAGTCCCCTGCCTGCCCGGCGGGCGCCCACCAGATGCCGGAAATCTACTATGAACGAAGCTGAACAGGAAACTTTGGACGCGGTCATCCGGCGTATCCGTGACCTGAACGAACAGTCACTCTTGCAACTTTCCCAATACGTGGGCTACCTCAAATGGCAGGAAGAACTGTGGCAGAGTCTGATGGAGGAAGAAGTCGCCGACGATGACGAGTTTGTCCTTGTGTGGACATGCGACCTCCTGGAGGCCTTCCCCGAATCCCGCCAGAGCGCAACGCGTACGTCCGACCTGATGGAGGTGCGGCTCGACACGGCAAGCTGCGGCCTGGTGCAACGGCCCGCCCTGTGGCAGCACCCGCCGGTCGAGGGCAGCGCCGTTGTCGAATATGAACTGCGCGTCCCCGCCGAAGTTGAACGACTTCGCCTCCAGTTCGCAGTCGGCATCCGCGACGGAGCGCAGATGCAGGACGACAACTTCTGCGCCTTCCGCGTCCTGATCAATGGCGTGCGCGTTTGGAGCGACACCAAGCAGACGTGCAGCTGGGAGCGCTTCGTTACCGATCTACCCAACCAGGCCGGGCAGCCTGCCGTTCTGCAATTGATGACCGATGGCCTCGGCAACAGCCGCTGGAATTGGGCCGTGTGGGCCGAACCGCAACTCCTCGGGTACGCTGCCAACCGCGCAAAATGAAAGAGTCGGAGGAAGCCCCCGCTTGTCCTTCGCCCTCTCCCCGCCGGATGAGGTAGCGCGACCATGCCCGTACTCGACTTTATCGCTTGGGTCTTGCTCGTCGTCTGGGCTGCACTCCTGGTCGGCGGATTCCTTTTCCGCAAATCTCCCACAGCCGAACGTCTTGTGCCGCCCTGGGTCCACGCGGCCTCTGCCTTTTCCCTGCTCCTTCTCGCCTGGTACGGCTATCTGCTCACCCGCGCCGGAACCGACAACGCCCGATACGCGTTCGGCGTCGCCGCAGGATTGACCTTCGCAGTTTCCGGGGGCCTCCTCTTGGCCGGCGCGGCCTCGCCCATTCGCACGCGCATCGGCTTCTCCACTTCCGCCCTTGGCCATCTCCTCTTCATCGCAGCCTTTGCCCGACTCGGAACAGCTTCCGGCAGCCAGCCCTGGCTCCTCCTGTGTCTGTGGCTCGCTATCGGCGCGCTGGTATGCCGCGCAGTGCTGACTCAGGCGCGCGACCTCGAATCTCGGCTCGCAGCCGCGGCCGTTGCATACCAACTCCTGCTTTTCACAACCACCGGTCTCGGCACCGGGCTGGCCTTGACCCGCCCTCTCTTCGGCACGCTCGCCGCGGGCGTGGTTCTTCTGCTTCTCGGCGAACTCTCTCTGCTCACGCAGCGCCTATTGCGCCGGCGTGCGCCATCGATCGGCAACACCGCCCGGCTGCTCCGCTGGCCCGGCCTCGCGCTCATCGTCCTCTCCATCTGGTCGGCTCTCCAGAGCACTGCCTGAATGCCGTCCCCTGGCAGTCCAACCCGTTTTCATTTGCCCGATTCTTCGCTATAATGCCTCTCGTCGACAACGTTCTTGCGCCACATCAAACCCAGCTGACAACTCATCATGTCTAACAATACGTTTCCTTTCGGTCAGGATGTCGCCTGGCAGCCCAACGCTGAATGGATCGCACAGAGCAATCTGCAGCGGTTCATGGACCGGCATGGTATCGACTCCTACGACGCCCTGTTGACCCGCTCCGTCGAAGACATCGGCTGGTTTTGGGACGCGGTGATGGAGGACCTCGACATTCGCTTTGCCCAGCCCTATTCGCAGATCGTCGACCTCTCGGCCGGCGCGCCATTTGCGAGGTGGTGCCTTGACGGGCAGATGAATATCATTCACAACTGCCTGGACAAATGGCAGTCTACACCGACGGCAGACGAACCGGCCCTCATCTGGGAAGGCGAGGAGGGCCGGAGTGCTACGCTTAGCTACGCCGAGCTAAACCGCGAGGTCTGCCGCTGCGCCAACGCCCTTCGCAGCCTCGGCATCGGGACGGGAGACGCCGTCGGGCTGTACATGCCGATGATCCCGGAACTGGCTGTTGCTTTCCTCGCAGTGGTCAAAGTTGGCGGCATCGTTTTGCCCCTGTTCAGTGGCTATGGCCGTTCCGCCATCATCAGCCGTCTTAACGATGCTGACGCCAAGGCGGTTTTCACTGCCAACGGTTTCCTGCGCCGCGGCCGAACCGTGGCAATGAAGACCACTCTGGACCGTGCATTGGCCGATGTTCCCAGCGTCCGCCATGTCGTAGTTTGCGAGCGGCTCCCCGCCTCGTCTGATGCCTCGCGCATCGACTGGAATCAAGAACGCGACCACTGGTGGCATGAACTGATTCCCCAGCAGCCGGTCCGGGCCGACACCGTGCCGGTTCCCGCAGAAACACCCTTGATGATCATCTACACCAGCGGCACGACCGGCCTTCCCAAAGGCGCACTCCATACCCACTGCGGGTTCCCGGTCAAGGCCGCCCAGGATATGCGCCACGCCATGGACCTGAAGCCCGGCGAGCGCATGTATTGGATGACAGACATGGGCTGGATGATGGGGCCCTGGCTCGTCTTCGGTACGCTGCTCAACGGCGCCACCATGCTCTTCTTCGACGGCGTGGGCGACTTTCCCTCGGTTGACCGCGTATGGGAGCTGTGCGCCAAGCACCGCATCACCCACCTGGGACTTTCGCCGATGCTGGTGCGTTCCCTGATGCCCCACGGCAGCGACCCGGTGAAACGGCATGATCTCTCCGCGCTGCGCGCAGTCGGTTCCACCGGAAGCCCCTGGGGCCCCGCCAGTTGGCGCTGGGTGTTCGAAAATGTGCTCGAAAGCCGCAAGCCGATCCTCAACTATACCGGCGGCACTGAAATCAGCGGCGGCATCCTGGCCGGCAACTTCTTCAAACCGCTCAAACCCGCCGGCTTTGGCGGCCCTATCCCTGGCATGGACGCCGATGTCGTCGACGAAAACGGCAACCCGGTGCGCGGACAGGTCGGCGACCTCATCATCCGCCAGCCCTGGATCGGTATGACGCGCGGCTTCTGGCGCGACAACGACCGCTATCTGGACACATACTGGAGCCGCTTTGACGGGCTGTGGGTGCATGGCGACTTCTGCGCCATCGACGAGGACGGCATCTGGTATATCCTCGGGCGCAGCGACGACACAATTAAGGTCGCAGGCAAGCGGCTTGGCCCGACTGAGGTTGAAACGCTTGTCAATCGACATCCCGACGTAACCGAGTCCGCCGCTGTGGCCGTGCCCACTTCCATCGAGGACAACGACATCGTGGTTTTCGCCGTCCTCAAGCCGGGAACTGACGCCAGCGAACTGTTGCGCACCGCCCTGCAGGAAAGCATCGCACTTGAACTGGGCCGCCCGCTCCGACCGAAAGAGGTCAGATTCTGCGCCGCGCTTCCAAAAACGCGCAACGCCAAAGTGATGCGCCGCCTGATCCGCGCCGCCTATCTTGGCCAGGACCCCGGCGACGTAAGCGCCCTCGAAGATCCCTCAACCTTGCTGGCGATTCAAAAAGCCGCATGAACCTCCTCTCCCTCGAAAATGTCTCCAAGCAGTTCTCCGAACGCCTGCTGCTGGACGGTATAAACTTCTCGATCAACCGCGGCGAACGCATCGCCCTCATCGGCGTCAACGGCAGCGGCAAGACGACGCTGCTGCGCATCATCGCAGGGCAGGAGGCGCCCGACAGCGGCCATGTTACCGTTTGGGGCGGCGTGCGCGTCCAGATGGTGCACCAGGAACCGCGGCTGGATGAAGAGGCTACCGTCCTCGACCAGCTTTTCCGCAGCGACTCTCCCCAAATGCGCCTTCTGCGCGACTACGAGAGCGTGAGCCGGCGTCTGGAGCAGGATCCGGCCAACCCCGCCCTGCAGCAGCGGCTCCTGCAACTCTCAGAGGAGATGGAGCGCAGCGGCGGCTGGAACGCGGCCGCAAATGCCAAGTCGGTCCTCACCAAACTCGGCGTCAGCGATTTCGACGCCCGTATCGCCACCCTCAGCGGCGGCCAGCGCAAGCGCGTCGCCCTGGCGCGCGCCTTCATCGACCGCGCCGACCTGCTGATCCTCGATGAGCCGACCAATCACATCGACATAGACACTATCGAGTGGCTGGAGGCCTACCTGACCGCCGCGCCCGGCGCGTTGCTGATGGTTACACACGACCGCCATTTCCTCGACCGTGTCGTCGATCGCATCGTCGAGCTCGACAGGCGTCAGCTTGTTTCATACGGGGGCAACTACAGCCGCTACCTGGAACTGCGGCAGGCGCGCCACGAACGCCTGGCCGCGTTCGAGCGCCAGCGCCAGAAGCTGCTCAAGCGCGAGCTCGAGTGGATACGGCGGACACCGATGGCACGCGGCACCAAGCAGAAAGCCCGCCGTCAACGCGTTGCCGAGCTCCAGCGTATCCACTACGACTCGGACTCCGATCGCGTCGTGATGGCACTCGCCACCCGCCGCCTGGGCAGGACCGTCCTCACCGCCAAGGGGCTGACGAAACTGTACGCCGACGCGGCCGCGGTCAAAGGCATCGACTTTGCGCTTGAGCCGGGCGACCGGATCGGCCTTCTCGGGCCCAACGGCGCCGGCAAAAGCACATTCCTGGACCTACTCGCAGGCAAAGTCGATCCGGACGCCGGGCAGATCGACTGGGGCAGGACCGTGCGCCTCGGCTACTACGACCAGCAGACCGGCGATCTGCGCGACTCGCAGCGCCTGCTCGAATTCATCGAAGAGGAAGCGCCTCTGATCATGGCGCGCGACGGCAATCGCCTCGAGGCCGCCCAAATGTTGGAGTGGTTTCTTTTCCCGCGCAAGACGCAATGGGGACGCATCGGCAGCCTCAGCGGGGGTGAGCGCCGCCGTCTCTACCTCCTGCGCACGCTCATTCATCAGCCCAACGTGCTGCTCCTCGACGAGCCAACCAACGACCTCGACGTGCAGACACTGACAGTGCTTGAAGAGTTTCTGGACGCATTCAACGGCTGCCTCATCGTCGCCAGCCACGACCGCTACTTCCTCGACCGCACCGTCGATTTCATCCTGCCCTTCGAAAACGGCGTCCTCGGTAAGCGCTATCCCGCGCCCTACGCCACCTATCGCCGGCTGCGCAACCAGGACAACAAAGCCGTCCGCGCCAGACCTGCACGCGCATCGCGGCATTCAACCAATGGACGCGCGCAAGCAGGGCCGCCCCCAACTGGCGCGGGCCCGAAGTTGACCTGGCGGGAACAACAGGAGTTGACGCGGCTCGAAGGGGAAATCGCCACTTGGGAAAAGGAGCAGAGTCGCCTGCAACAGCGGATCAACGACAGCGGCAGCGACTATCAGAAACTGCAGAGCCTGTCATCCGAGCTGGACGAGCTCGAGACGTCGCTTGAATCGGCCTTAAATCGTTGGGCGGAGTTGTCCGAGCGTCAGGAATCCTGAGGGCGTCGCTCAAATTGCCGGCGCAGGGCCTCCAGCGACTCCTCCGCGTAAAAATACTCGAAGTGATGGCAACCCAGCACGTCGACCTGTAACCCGGGCCAGTTGCCGCCCCGCACGCCCCGCGCCGAAGCTACCCCGACCAGCAGGTCATTTGGTCCCAACACCTGGTCCAGACCCTTGTCCAGTATGCGCGTCAACTCCGTCTTCGAGAACAGTTTCCGCCAGTTCACCGGCCCGTCCATCTCGGCATTGACGCCAATCTGTACATAGTACTGCACGTCCACTTCGTTGCGCGGGTCATTGAGCTTCTCATAGATTTCCGCGCTCGGCGCCAGGTCCTTCACGCCGGTGATCGTGCGCGAGATGCCCAGCGCCAGCAGCTGCGCCAGCAGCTCATACTGCATCAGTCCGGCCTGGTTGAGAATGATCGTGGCCAGCCACGGGATCAGACGGTGCGACTCGGCCAGCGCGGTGCCCGTGTTGTGCGCGCCGACCATGATCACCCTGTCCACAAACTGGTGTCCGCTCTCCATCTCCACGCAAACACGTGCAACCTGCGTTCCCATGCTGTGGCAGAAGATGTCCAGCGGCGGCCCCTTTTCGGTCCCGAATCCAAGCCGGCGTAGCTGTACTGTCATCAGCAGGCCGCTCTCGCGGATGCTCGTGTTGATCGTCTCGTAATCGTACGCCAGGGCCAGGTCGTAGTCATCCATCTTCATCAGGTTCGGCAGCGCCCGCTGCACCAGCTTCTCCGTGCTGCTGCCGAATCCGTGCGTTATGAGCAGGACGCGCCGCGCCTGCGCCACATCATCCGGCGTCACCTTCGAGTAGATCGGCGCGCCGCCCGCCTCGCAGCTCACCTGGCGCACACCAAGATCCGGCGGCAGCTTCTGATGGATCAGCTTGTACAGCAGCACGCGCACCGCGTGTTTCGTGTCCCGAACGGGCGGCTCGGTCTGGGTCTCCTCTTCCTCGGCGTCCGCGGTCCTGTCCACCGCCGACTCAGCGCGCCGCCACTCCTGCTGCAATCCGGACACCAGCCGCCGCACCGTTCTCCCCAGCCGCGAAGACGATGCGCTACCCGATTTCGCGCCGCCCCCGCCCGGTTCCGGCGCCGGCAGATGCGTGATCTCCATTGCCATCCGCCGCCTGTTCCCATTCTGGGATTCCGTCTTCGCCTCCACCGGATGCCCGACCAGGTAGTAGTACTCGCCGTCAAACGCCACCGGCACAACGCCTGCAATCGACGGATCGTTCTCAACACTCAACGCAATCCGCAGCGGCGTCTCAGCGCTGATCGCCGACAGCTGTTTGGCTTTGGTATCCAGCACCAGCACACCCGGCGACGCCCCTGGCCTGTGCGAAAACGAAAGCGGCTGGAAGAATTCAGCGGCCTCCGGATTATTCAACCCCGGCGGAAGAGAAATCGGATCGTCCGCATCCCACGCGAAATGGCTCAAACTGGCAACGTATAGATGACCTGTCAGCCCGGCCGGTTTCTCAACTGTGATGTCCAGGTCCGTCCCCACGACGATCGTTTCCGCCTTCTGCGGCAGGACGCACTTCTCCTGCTTTCTCTGCGCGGTAACCGCCACCTGTTTCGTGATCCAGCGGTCGTGCGTATCGTCCCGCTCGACACTCAGATTGCGTACGCGCGGCCCGTCGTGGCGGATGCCGTTCATTAACTCGGCCAGGGGGCCAAAAGCCCGCGTCTGTTCCGAACCCTCCGGCTCGTTCAGATTCGGCATCTCAAGCACGTCGAAGGAGGTCGGCACGCGCGTTGCAAAGACCTTCAGAGTCTCGGTCGCCGACTCCGCATCAGGGCCCTCCACCACAGGCTCGATATCGTTGACGAAGAACGCCTTGCCCGGCGCAACCAGTTGGTAGGGCGCCCGTTCCGGGTAGACGCGCCGGATGCCGAAATGCGAAGACAGGCTGAAAATGGTCACATAGAGGTTTTCGGCACTGTTGTTCCGAACTGTGAACCATAGCTTGCGCCCCGGCGGCAGTACCCTGTCATGTCCCAAAGGCTCGCCGTCCTTGGGCGCCGTGAGACTCGCCCGCGAATACGTCTGGGCCTCAATCGTCAGGGCCTCTTCCATCAGCGCCATCGGCGCCGGATTGCGCAGACCGAGCACATTGTTGAAGGTCGCCAGATGATGCAGGTAGGCAGCGGTCTCGGCCGCGCCCGCCTGCGTACGCGGAGGCGTCTCCCACACGATCTGCGTACCGCTCCCGTCCTGGATGACGTAGGCGTCATTCTCAACCGCCACATGGAAGCGGGTGAAAGGGCTGCTTCGCCCCACCGCGTTGAGGAACGGTGAAGACGGCGCGGTCGTCAGCTCTGCCAGCAGAAACGGGTCCGCACACGACACTTCGTACATCAGCCGCTCATATCCGTATGCCGTCACCTTCACCCTGGCCGGCAGACTGAAAGCGGTCTGCCGCACCCCCTTGATCAGCGCATAGGACGAATCGACCCGCGCCTCGAACACCTCTCCGCTGCCAATCTCCCGCCCCTCCAATGGGCCGCTGCCTGCCGAATGCAACGACACCTGGCTGCCCGGTGTGAGTCCAACCGCCGCGCCGCCGCCGATGCGAATGATCACGTCATTGCCCGCGTCGCCCGCCTCCTTCACGCCAATCACGTTCAGGTAGGAGCCGGCGTGCGGCGCCAGATCACCGAAGACCGCCCGTTCGCCGGGGCCTTCCAACTGCGGGAGTTGCCGCGCGTATACGTTGTGGACATGTGTCTGCACCGCGTCATGGACCTCCCGCCAGGTCATCTCCGCGCGCAGGTCCTGCAGTTTCTGCAGCAGGTAAAAGGACATCGCCCCGTACCAGGCGCCATTGGTCGGCGAACGGTATTCGTGGCTGCTCTCCTCATCGCGGCAGCCCGCCAGCAGTACGTGTTCGTTGCCAAACTTGCGCGACCAATGTCCCCCGCCGACCGGCTTGTGCGTGTGACGGCCGATCAGCGGTTGCGTGCGGCCCACCTCGGGCAGCAGCGTGTCCGCAGGGCGCAGACGGCGGTCGGCCGCGGTCCGGCGCACCGGAACAAGCGCGCGCGTCCCCGATCCGGCGTGGCAGCAGTCCAGGACTACCGTCACCAGCGCGCCCTTGCCCTCCGCCAGCGCGATGAGCGCCGCCAACTCCTTGTCCAGAATGTCGTAGACCGGCCTGCCACTCTCGTCGACCGTGCGGCTGTCATACGGCACCAGTGTCTCATCGTAGCCGTCCGGCTCATTCGGGTCGATCGAGATCGTCTGTGAACCATGGCCGCTGTAATGGAAAAACAGCTGGTCCCCGCTTTCGGCCTGCTCGATCAGCCAGCGCCAGCCGTCGATGATATTCTGTCGCGTGGGCAGTTTTGTTGTATCTTCAACGCCCGTCGAAGTCAGCAGACGGATGTTGTCGATCGGTACCTTCAGCCGCTGTGTCAGGAAGCCGTAGATGGCCCTGGCATCGTTGGCGCAGCCGCCCAGATCGGAGATGATGTTGCTTGCGTAGTGGTTGATGCCGACGACAACAGCGAAGAGCCGCGCAGATTCCATTGACCTTCCTCAGGAGCGGGTGGGACGTACAAATGTACTGCCTTTGGTCCCGTACCGTTTATGGGAAATAGTGTGATCATAGCACATTGGCAGCGCAAAGTGTAACCGTAATTCACAAAAGTTAAACTGTCCAACCGGCGACAGAGCGGCTTTGGAGAAGGGACCGCAGAAGAGGAAAAAAACGAAGAAAGAATGAAAAGGAGAGAGGAATCCAGGCCCTCTCTCCTCGCAGCAGGGACTTCGGTTCCCGACTAATGGCGACGGAAACCAGGTCCCATATCATTTCCCGCAAATGGTATCAGGCTCACTCACCGCGCGTCGACTGACCCTGCTCAAACCAGGCCGGCGGCTCCGGCAGCGACGCCATCAGAATCTCATAAAACTCCTGCCCCTGCCGTGTCTCGGCCAGGGAACCCAACTGCCCCAATTCCTGCTGCAGCGCCTGCCGTCGGCCCTGAGCATCTTCCAGCCGTTCAGCCGAATTCTCACCCGCCAGCGCCACCAGCAGCGCCATGCGGCGCAGCGGCGCAACATCTTCCCACGGAATCGGAGATTCCGCCGCGAGCGTCCACCCCTGCGTCTGCGGCTCGCCTGTTCCCGGGTGATGCCAGCGCAACGAGAGTGAGCCCAGCGGCCCCGCCGCGTCTGCCCGCGGCTTCAGCCGGTAGACGACGGTGTTCTCCTGTCCGACGTGCAGCTCGGCGAAGTCCTTCTCGTCATCCTCGAACGACTCGTTCGATTTTGCCCGGTTGAGATAGCCGACTAGCCGCCACTCCGCGACCGTGGACGCGTCCCAAGAGACCTGGGCGCGCGCCTCGTCGGCAGCCGGGGTGAAGAGCTGTTCGAAGGAATCCTCCCACATCAGGCCCTGCGCCTCCTCGGGCGAGTAGACGTAGCGGTACCAGCCGTCGCCGTCGTTGCTCACCTGCTCGAGGAGTTCGTCGTTATAATTGTCGATGCCGACGCCCACCGCAACCAGCCGGATCGGGTTGGCCTCGGCCCGCTGCCCGCCCAGGGAGGCGATGATCGCCTCCGCACGCGTGTCGCCCACGTTGGCCACGCCGTCGCTGACGAAGAAAACGTAGTACAGCGCGTCCGAGTCCAGGCGTCGCGCCTCCAGCGCCAGCTCATAGCCGGCGCGCAGGCCGGCCTCGGCATTGGTGCTGTCATTGGGCCGGAACCGGCGCAGCGAATCGGCCAGCGCCGGATCGTCCGGGGCCGCGTGCCGCACCGTGTGCTCGCCTAATACATAGCTCGAGAACTGCACCAGCGAGATGCGGTCGTCTTCGCCGAGATTGTCGATTAACCCCTGTACCAGCGCGCGCGCCGTCTCCAGCTTGTTGTCCTCCCTCATCGAGCCGGACGCGTCCAGCACCACCGCGATATGGCGCGAGGACGGCCGTTCCGGCGGCGCGGCCGCGCTCAGACCCATCAGCGCCAGCCAGGAGTCCGGGTCGAGCGGATCGGTCGTGATCGTCAGATCGAGGTTGAACGACTGCCCGTCGTCGGGCTGCGGATAGTCCCAGCGCAGCGCGTTGAGCCACTCCTCCACGCGCACGTCATCCGGATTCAGGATGTATCCCTCGCGCGCCAGCGCCAGCGAGCGGCGCCACGACGCGTCGTCTGCGTCGAGCCCGAATGTCGATGTCGTTTCCAGGCTCGTCGGCACCACCGGCGGCAACTGCGCGTCCGGCTGTCGGCCGCGTCGTTCGCGCCTCCCTGATTGCGGCGCAGCAGCGCTTGCAATTGATTGCGAGCTTGACGAGGAGGAACGTACTGCCGCCTGCCTTCTGGGCCCCGCGCTTTCCTGCATTGCCTCCCCAGCCGCAGAAGGGTAGGCTGGCGCGCTGCAGGCGACCAGGATCAGCATCAGCAGCGCGAGAAGCAGTCCCCGCGCGCTGCGCTTTAGGTCTTTCAAGCCGCGTAGGCGGCTAGTTGAACTGTTTCCCGTCAATGTGTCAGTTCTGCGTTGCATCTCTTCTCTCCTTTTCGCTGTGGAATTACGCGCGTCTTCTGAGAGATGATGGCAGCAATGAATCGGGGATGATTTCTGCTCGCGTGCCGTCGCCGCGAACGCGCAGAGGGACTTGGGTAATTCGGAGGCAATCAAACCTAACATGTGGGCGGCACCTTGGCGAAATCTGGCGCCGGAAGATGCACGGGCGCAGTGTCCGGTCGAGTCATGCACCGCTGCTGTTTTCCGGCAAACGCGGCTGCGTCTCCTCGGCATATCTTGACGCCCTGGCCTGCTTCTCGACAATCGAGGGCAGCGCAAAACTGTCCTCTTTTCCGATCGCCAACTGGGAGAATTTCCGTCCCTGGGGTATGACCCGGTTGTCAAATGAGCCTACGGACCTGTTGAAGGCATCCACGGCACTGTTCAAACGTTTGCCTACATCCTGATAGTAGTCGATGAACTTCAACATGCGACCGTGCAGCTCAACGGCCTCTTTCTGTATCTCTTCTGCGCTCTCGGCGATGCGATGCCGCTGCCAGCCGTTTGCTACGGCCCACAGTAACGAAATCAGCGACGCGGGCGTGGCGATTGCAACGCGTCTGCCCATGGCATACTCGATCAGCCCCGGTTGGGCGCTCAACGCCGCGGCCAGAAACTGGTCGCCCGGGACGAACATCACTACAAAGTCAAGGGAACCTTCCACTTGGGCGCCGTATTCCTTCTTCGCAAGTTCGTCGACCTGCGATTTCAGCGCGCCGGCGTGCCGTTTCAGCGAGGTATCCCTCTGCGCTTCGTCCTCGGACTGCTGCGCATCAAGATAGGCCGCGGTCGACGCCTTCGCGTCCACCACCACCGTTCGGTCTTCCGGCAGCCGCACCGTCAAGTCCGGCCTGATCTGTGA
>DAOUHX010000409.1:0-2792 GCA_034428395.1 Caldilineaceae bacterium | reverse complement strand
CCACTATTGTAACAGGTACGCGAAATAATTCGTATTTGGCTTTGCGGAACGTGGGGGGTACAATCGCGAGCGCAAGAGGGTATTTCGGTTCGCAGACCCCGACTTCGGCCCGCCGCACGACGACGCACCGGGCGCCGGGCAGATTCAGAGACCACCTGGGTGAACGACGGTCGCAGCCTCCTTTCTGATCAGGAAATAACGCCGCAAACCCGCCCTTCAGGGTCATCTACCGATCAGATCATATCCTCTTCTCCGCTGGAAACAAAGAGCTTCGGCGAACTGCTGGGTCAGACGATAATCGAGCAGAAAAAACGGTCGCCTCACGCCTCGCAATCGGTCGTCATCGGGCTGGTCGGCGATCTGGGCGCCGGCAAAACGACGTTCACACAGGGTCTCGCCCGCGGACTGGGCCTGCAAACGCGCATCACCAGCCCTACATTCACCTTGATCAACGAGTACACAGCCCCCGCGCAAGACCTGCACCTCTTCCATGTCGACAGCTACCGGCTCGCAGTCGAGCCCGCCCAAGCGCCCAACCCAGCGCCGGATCAGGCCGGGCCGGACGACGCCCTCGCGCTTCAGCTCTACGGGCTCGGCATCGACGATATCTTTGACCCCATCGAAGATGGACCGTCCGCCCGCGAGGGAGGGCCTCCGGAACCCGCCATGACCCATGTCGTTGCCATCGAATGGGCCGACCGTATCAGCGATCTGTTGCCGGATGACCGCCTGACCCTCCGTTTCGTCAGCCCCCCGGACAGGCAGCGGGCAGGCCAAGTCGCAGCCGCAAACGAGCGGATCTTGCGCTTCTGCGCCGGCGGTCCCTCCAGCCAGGCCCTGCTGGCCGCGCTGCAGACCGCATGCGCCCGCTCCCAGCCGGCATCCCCGCCGCCCGCCCCGGACCACTGCCGCGGAGGCGCCCATGCCCCCCGATAGCAGCCAGGTCCAGCACTGGATGACCCCCAACCCCCATACCTGCCTCAGCGAGGACTCTCTCGCCGACGCCCGCGACCTCATGGCTGAGTATCGCTGCCGCCGCCTCCCTGTCGTCAACGAAAGCGGCCACCTGATCGGCATCGTCAGCCTCGGCGACCTGCGCCAGGCCGCGCCCTCCACCGTCTCGACCCTCAGCCTCTTCGAAATCAACTACTTCTGGGCCAAACTACCTGTCAGCGACGCCATGACCCCCGACCCGGTCACCGTCGCGCCCGACAGTTCCATCCATACCGCCTGCCGCTTCATGCTGGAAAACAGAATCGGCGGCCTGCCCGTCGTCGCCGACCGCAAAGTGGTCGGCATCATCACCACCACCGACCTGCTGCGTTTCGTCGTCGAGCACTCTTCCTAGCCTGGCCGCCCCCGGGCCACTGTTCTATGGAGCCAACCATGCATAGCAGACCGGTAAGCGAGATCATGAGCGCGCCCGTCCTCACCATCGAGCCCGACGCACTGGCCGCAGACGCCGCCAGGCTGATGGAGGAAAATCGGGTCCGGCGCATCATCGTCGTCGACCAGGACGGCTATATCTGCGGCATCGTCACCGACGCAGATGTGCTCGAAGCGGCCACCGCCGAAAGAGCCGTCAACCCCTACGATCCCGGCTTCGACGAGGAATGGCTGACCGTGCGCGATGTCATGACCGCCGAGGTCATTACAATCGAGCCCGAGGCCGCCATCGGCCAGCTGGTCGAAAAGTTCATGGAGATCAAGATCAGCGGCATCCCCGTCGTTCAGCCTGCAGGCCCGCGCGGCGAGCATCTTCTGCCCATCGGCATCGTTACCGAGACCGATATCTTCCGCCTCATCAGCGAGGCTTGGCGCGCCGACAAAGCTTCGCACACCACTGATCAATAAGGGGATTCTACAGCTTTACTCTTTTCGCTGCGCGGGACCGGGGCCAATTCCTCGTTTCGCCCCCTCTGAGTTCAGCACTTGCCCAAGGTGCAAATACATGCCCCGCTGAAATCGTCGAACTTGGGTCCCGGTCAACTCCTGTATGTTTGAGTCCCCGCTTCCTGACGACAGGAAAAACAATTCACAGGGAAGTGAAAACTGTCCATCCTGAACGGCTATCTATCCTTGATAGGAAGCTGAACGCTTGAACGTTTCCTTCAACCGCAGGTACAGCTCCAGAAAAATGGGATACTGCCTCTCATAGACTTCGCTGTCTGTCGTGTAATACACCTCCTGGTCTGATGTAACCATCCTCTCTACAGCATCTTCCAGCGATGGATATAACCCCAGGGCTTTACCGCACAAGATTACATTTCCCAGGCTGGCCGAATCCGGCACGCTCATCGTTAAGATCGGTTTCTTCAAAACTTTTCCAAGTATGCTGAGCCAGACAGGACTTTTCAGCCCCCCGCCCACTGCCCTGATCTGGTCGACCCCGATTCCTAAGGACTCGATCGTTTCCAAATTGTGCCGCAATGCAAAAGATACCCCCTCCATCACCGCTTTGATAAAGTGAGCCTTTTCCGAGGCCAGATTGATGCCGTAAAAGAGGCCCCGCGCCGAAGAGTCCCAATAGGGTGTGCGTTCGCCATTCAGATAGGGCAAAAAAATCAGTCCCCCGCAACCGTCAGGTATCTTCTGAGCCATCTGATTGTACTGTTCAAAGATGTCGCCGGTACTGAAAGAGGTGTCGTCTTTGTCAAAGGCATTCTTAAACCAGTGGAGCGATGCGCCCGCGGTCTGCATCATGCCCACGGCAGTCCATCTGTCGCGCACACAGTGGCACCAACAGGCGGTCCTGTTTTGCGGATCGACCAGCGGCCTGTCTGAGCAGGCGC
>DAOUHX010000408.1:0-4949 GCA_034428395.1 Caldilineaceae bacterium | reverse complement strand
AAGAAGAGCCAAGCGACGGATCTGGTGACGCCGACAAAAGTCAGCAACTACGTCTCTTGGAATCTCAAAATGTGCACTCATTTGTCTATCCCTGAATACCACTCTGGCCGCGACAGCGGTTCAAATATTGCATGCGCTATCGTGCCACCGCCTGAGCGCAGCATCGCGCCGACTTGAAATCACGGCCTATCGCAGTCACTGCGGCCCTGAAAGTCAGGAAACGCGCGTGCCTGCACTACGTTCGCAGATCCCCGGCACCCATCTGGAATCCCCCGTAGTATAGCACCCTACTTGCTGCTGAATTTAAGGTGTTCGCCGGGAACGCGGGTGCCGGCATATTCCTCGCGTGCATCGCGGTTGACGATGACCCCGGGCACCTCGCCCTGCCAGTAGGCCGGCGGCTTGTCCCACACGTCGGCGCGACGCTGGTGCCAGGCCAGGATCAGCGTGCGGCGCTCGTCGGTCAGATTCCGCCGCGCCGAGTGCAGCAGCCGCGCATCCCCCAGCACAAAGGAGCCGGCGCGCACGCACACATCGACCTGGTCGGGGTGATCGCTGAACATGATCGGGTGGTCCTCTTCAACGTAGCGCGCGCCGTCGTCGTGGGCCGGGACCAGCACATCGTGCAGCGGGATACGTTCCAGGTGCGTGCCCGGGATCACCTTGAGACAGCCGTTCTCAACGGTCGTGTCGCTCAGATAGTAGGAGACGAAGAACTTCTGCGGCCACGGTGTCGTACTGATCGGGTCGTTCCACTCCATCCAGTCCTGGTGCCAGTACAGCGCCGGTTCGCCGGGGTCCTTGGTCAGAATGATGATCGAGCCCATACTGACAAAATCCCCGAACCCCATCGCTTCAAGCGCCTGCCATGTCGGCTCCCACTCCAATAGCCGCCTGATGACATCGTTGTCCTTCGCGTGAGCAACCACGTGCTGCCCCTGGTACCGCACGTCGGGCGGCGGCACGTGCGCTTCGATCAGACGCTCCGACTCTTCACGCAACTCCTGCAGAAACTCCTCGGTCAGAATGTCATCGACAAAGCAGTAGCCGTCGCGAACCATCTGCTCCCGCGTTGCCAGGGCCAATTCGGGTTGCATCGCTCCCTCCTTTTTCAGCCGTTGCCAGGCCTCCGAATTTCAGCTACAGACGACAACGAACCCCGGAACCCTATAACCGCTCCGGGGCGAGCGCGCCGTCGCCGAAGATCAGCGAGTACTCATGGTTGTTGGCGTCAACCGTCGCCGCATCCATGTAACAGACGCTGAACGCGCGCCGCGCGAACGAGGTGCTGTTGACGCCAGAACTGTGCGGCAGATAGTTGTGCAACAGCGCCGCCTCGCCGGCCTCCATCTCCAGCGGTATCGTCTCCGCCTCCGCCACCAGCGCGTCGGCCTGCTCATCGGTCATAAAGCCGGTGGCGTGCGAGGGGTTGATCAGGACGTGATGGCGCCGCGGCGCGATGAAAACACAACCGTTCGCAACCGTGGCCGGGTCAAGCGCCGTCCAGATCGTGATCAGCGGGTCGCGGTCGTAAAAGGTCCAGCGGTCCTGGTGCCAGACCAGCGGAAAGCCTCCAACCATCTGCGGAGAGGCGGGGTCGTCCGAAGGGACGGCTGCCGCTTTGTTCATGAACATCGCCCGCATACACGCGACTGGCGTATCCGCGCCGTACACCATGCAGCAGATGTGACGGAAAAGCGGCTTCTGCATATAGCGCAGAAAGAGCGGGTCGAACTCCAGGTCCTGGATCTTGCGGTAGTGGAGCGTAGCTCCCTTGTGGCCCTTCGAGCCGGGTCCCGGCGAATCGGTCTTGCCGGGGATGCGGTCCAGCTGCATCATCATGCGGCTGTAATCGACAGGCGCCGTGCCCAGCATGATCTCGTCCATGCGCTGCTGCATCGCCGCCAGCTCATCATCGTTCAGACAGCGCCCCAGCCGCAGATAGCCTTCGCTTTCGAACTCCTGCCACTGGTCAAAACTCAGTTCCTCCAGCATCGACGTCTCTCCTGTCGCGCCTGCACAACATTTCGAAGCGAAGGCAGCCCCGCATGCAACTCCGCGCTTCCGCGATCCGTGCGGCCACTAGAAACTAGAAACTGAAAACTGGAAACTCAACTGACCTCGTAACCCTCCAGGTCTCCGATATTCTCGACCACCTTGATCACAGCGTCCAGGTACTGCTCCATCTGATCGGGGCCGTTGGGCGCGGAGAGGTGCGGCTGCAGGAAGTTGAACTCGCGGTCGACCAGCTCCTCCGTTACCGGCAGGGAGCCGATCGAGTAGTCGGCCTCACCGGTGTAATGGGGGCATTGGAAGGGGCAGCCGTGCCCGTATACATTTTTTTCCTGGAAAATGGCGCGGTGGTGAATCGGCCCCGAGGGCATCGGCTTGCCGCCAGGGTGAAAGAGAAAGTTGGCGCTGTTGACGTAGGTGAGCGCGGTGACACCTTCGGCGTTGATCGCCTTGACGAATGCCTCGCGCGGCACGCCCAGATCCTCCTCGGAGTAGAGGCTGGAGTACATGTGGTAGACGTGCTTCGTGTTGGGCGCGACATAGGGCGGCGTGATCCCCTTCACCTTGCTCAACTCCTGCGTGAGAAGGTCGCAGTTGGCGATGCGCGCCTCGTTCGCCTCCTCAAAAGTATCGAGCGCCTCGTATGCCACCGTCATCGCGTAGCGGTCGATGCGATGGTTGTCGCCGTAGCCGCCCGTCGACGCGTACCTGAGCAGTTCGGAGTTGGTCAAAATCTTGGAAAGTGTGGAGGGATGCTGCCCGCCCAGCGCGCCGCGCTCGTAGTATTCGCGGCTGTTGGTCGTCATCACACCGCCGCTCGTCGCTGCTATCGGTTTGCCCGCAAAGCTGAAGCAGGTGATGTCGGCAATGCCGCCGATGATCTGGCCGTCGACCTGCGCGCCGGTTGCCTGGGCGGAGTCTTCGATCAGCACCAGGTCATGCTCGCGCGCGATTGCCAGCAGCTCCTTCAGGTCCACCGGATGGCCGTAAAGATCGACTGCGATGATTGCCTTGGTGCGCGGCGTGATCTTGCGCCGCACGTCTTCCGGGTCAAGCGTAAACGTCTTGGGATCGACATCAGCGAAGATCGGCACCGCATTGTTGTGCATGATGCAGCTTACGCTGGCAATCCAGGTAAAGGAAGGTACGATTACCTCATCGCCCGGCCCGGCCTGCGCCGCCACCATCGCCGAGTTCAGCGCCACCTGTCCCGAGGAAACGGGAAGGGCGTAGGCCGCCTGCATCTTCTCCGCAAACGCCTCGGAGAACTCCTCCCAGGAAGGCGACTGCCCGCTCTCCCACATCGGTGAACGGTGATGGGATGCGGAATGCGGTTCGGTCGTGACGGCCTTCTCGCCGCCGAGTAGGGCTAACTTGCTCATCCGGGCCTCCTGACTTCGATGATCGGCGGACAGTGGGTCGCGGCCGGTGCGGCCTGCAGTGCGCTATCCGGGATTTTGGGAATGGGTGTGGCGAATCGATTGTCTGCATGCAGGGTAGGTGTGATGTCAATCATAGCATAGAGCGTTGGCAAGTCAACAACAGTGGCGGACAGCGGAGACCCTGGTTTGGGCGTCGGGGACGGCAGCAAAGGAGATGAAACAGTGAGGTGAAAGGGAACGCCTGAGAGAGGGCGTCGGCCCACCGCGCCGCAGGCTGCACGAGGCGCGTTGCAGCCGGGTTGGACCGGGTAGCTAGCGGATCGGTACGTGATAGCGGGCGACGATATCCTGCCCCTCTGCGCCGAGCGCGAAGCTGACAACATCCTCCAGCGCCGGGTCCCCGCTTTCACGGATCAGCAGATAGAGGGGCCGCGCCAGCAGATATTGGGCATCTGTCAGGTCTGTCCCGTAGGGCAGACGCCCCTCAACGGAAACCGCCTTGACCACCTGCCCCGCCGTCTCGGAAAGCAGACTGCCCGTGCCCCGCATTTCAGCCGACTCTCCGCCCTGTTCGATATACGCCGAGGTGACATAGCCGATCGCCGCGGGATTGTCGGCAACATACTCCACAACATGGCCGCTGGTCGGCATGACAACCGCCGTCAGAGAGACCCCCTCCTCGCCCATAACCCGCGCCTCGAACAGCGCACGCGTTGCGCTGCCGTCCTCGCGACTCACCAGCATCACTTCGCCCCCCTCGCCGCCAACATTCTCCCAGAACAGCGCCCGGCCGTGGAAGATATCCCGGACCTGCGCCACTGTCAGCGCGTCGACCGGGTTGTCGCCATGAACAATCAGCGCGATCCCGTCCAGACCTATCGGGACGCGCACAAGATCGGCGGGCAGTTCGGCATCAGGATAAAAGGCGGTGCTGGCCGCAATGTCAGCCCCTCCGGACGCGAGACGCTCTTCCCCCAACCGGCTGCCGCCCCCGCGCAAGACAAAGTGCAGATGCGGATTGCGCTCGCTGTACGCGGCCGTCAATTCAAGCAGTAGCGGCCGCATCTCGGTTGACCCGGCGACCGTCACGGTCAGCGGCTCCGGAGCAGGACGGGCTCTGGACGGCTCCAGCAGCACGCAACCGGACAGCAGAGCCGCCGCCAGCGTCAGCCGCGTAAGCAGGACGAAGAAGAAACCGTGGCGATCGTTGCGCAGGTTGCGGATCATCGAAGTCGCAGAGCGAAAAGTGTTAAGACTGCGAGACTGACGAGCAGACAGTAGATGGAGAACGGATAGAGACTGTTGCGGCGCACATACGCCAGCAGCAACCGGATCGCAGCATAACCGCAGACCGCGCTGGTGACGAAACCGAGCATCAACGCCGGCAGCTCGGCCCGCACAGCCGCCGGGTCCGAAGCCAACATATCAGCGCCCTGCAACAGGCCGGCCCCCAGGAAAGCCGGCGCCCCCAACAGAAAACTGTAGCGGGTCGCCGCCTCGCGGCGCAAGCCCTGGGCCAGACCCGCGGCAATGGTCACGCCGCTGCGGCTGACG
>DAOUHX010000407.1:0-16743 GCA_034428395.1 Caldilineaceae bacterium | reverse complement strand
CGCTGAACCACGCCCTGAATCGAGCGTAATCATCCTCTGGAAGCGCCAGGACCGCCTCCTGAAGCGCCGTGATATCTGACATTTCCCATTCTCCTCTCGCCCGCGCCTGTCTGCAAGAACAAACTGCGCTACCGTCTGAGGCTATCGTATCATAGTTGAGCGTGTCGTCACCATAATTCACGAACCCTTTCCGCTGCCCGTTCTCAACCCCGCGTCCATTTGCAGACCGACCTAAGACCATTTCGCCGAGGCGTTGATGCAGATGGAACCGTAATGATGTCGAAATGGACAAGGTCGACACGCTGGGCGTTCCTGTCCGGCCTGATGTCGAGGCTGCCGCCCATCCATCTGTCTGCCGGGTCGCTTAGTCCGGTCGCCCCCGTTCCACAGGGGGAGACTTGTGCGAATGCTACAATCCCCGGGGTTTTGACGCTTGCGCGTACAGGCGGCTGGCCGGTCCCGTCCATCTGGGTTATGCTCCTGTCTTAACCTGGCCGCCCCCCGTTCCGCTGGGGGAGACTATTGCGAATGCAGCAAACCCCGGGTTGTAACGCTTGCGCGCACAGGGGGCTGGCCAGGTCTCGTGAGTTGTAGCCTTACGGCGGGTTGTAGCTCGCGTCGGCGATGGTGGCTCGTAGTCGGGCCTTGGTTCTCCTTGGGGCGTCTCCTCTATCCCACCTCCAGTCTGCCGTGACATCCCGCAGCGAAATGTGCGAGTGCGTTGTAGGTTGCGGGGGTCTCCAGCCTGTGCCCTTCGAACTGTAAGAAAAGCCAGAGGGTCATATTTAAGAGGTGCCAGCGGGCCGCGGTCAGTTCACCGTCGGTCAGCTGACCCTGGTTCATGCCAGCGGGGAGGCCGTGCGACTCTACGCAGGGCAGGAAATTTTGGAGCAGCTCGATGTATGCGCCGGTTGCGTCGCCGTTCTCGTCGAAGGCGGCGAACAGACCGGCGAAGTCATGCAGGCCGGCGGCGGCAGGCAGTGGTGTGGGCGTATTCGCCTGGGCCGTGCGTTTGTTCGGGCAGACGTCAATGGCGGCTGCGAGCAGGTTGTAGTTTGTAGGGGGCTCCAGCTCGGGCAAATTGGCGGTCAAGGGGGCGGCAAGGACGATGCTGACGAAGAACCAATGGGCTGCGGCCGTCTCACCGTCGCTGAGCGGCGCCTTTCTTATGGTTTCGGTGAGGGCTCTTTCTGCGATGCACGCCCCGAGTTGGTGAAGCAGTTCGGCGTACACGTCGATTTCGGCCTCGTAGGCGCCGGCCGGGTCCTCGTTCTCATCCATTTTGGCGAACAGACCGGCGAAGTCAGGCAGGTCTGTCAGCATGGGCTGCGGCGCTGGTGTTCGCGTTGGAGCCGGCTCCGGCGCAATCGGCTGGCAGCCGGCGAGCAGGACGAGGATGGCGGCGGCCGCGACTACGCGGGTTCGTGTTTTCAGGTTGCGCTCCCCTAAGTGTTCTGGCAAACCGGCGCCGTCGGTGGCCGGTCTATCCCGTGTGTTGGTAGAGCAGCGCAGATGGCGGCGCGGCGTTATGCCGGGATGCACGCTATTTGTCGCTGTCTGCCGGGACTTTCAGCCGGGCGGCGAGGTGAGGAAGGAGGGAACGGAGTGCCGCCGGCTTGAGGGCAGTTCTCTATTGTGGCACAAGGGGGCGCTGAGGTCAAAACAAGGTTTTTTCTAGACCGGATTGGCAATGCAGTGGATAGTGGATAGTGGATAGTGGATAGTGGATAGTGGATAGTGGATAGTGGCCAGGAAACGCAGGGGAGGGTGTGTGTCGGGCGACGCGCAGGCACGGTGGCGTCCTCCACGCTGGCATCACAGACCAGCTGGGGACGCGCAGGCACGGTGGCGTCCTCCACGCTGGCATTATAGACCAACTGGAACCGCGCACACACGTTGGCATAGCTACAGGGGGGCGTTGCGGGGGGAGTCCCCCCGCACAAGGGAGGGCCGGAACGGCCCGACCGCCTCAACGGCAGTGGCCAGTGGTCGGTGGTCAGTGGTCAGTGGCCAGTGGCCAGGAACTGCAGGGACCGTGTATGACTCGATCGCTACCTGAGGTGAAGGAATGTTTACCCCATTTTGGACTGCACCCCGAGTCCCGCCGGCGGAACGAAGTCGCGTATCAGCGGCGTCCGCCTGTCCGGTCGCTTGCCGAGGCGAGTGGTTGCCATTTGGGAGATCGAGCCCATCGGCTGCCCCTTGCCTTGCCGGACATGCTCGACACCAGCAATAAATGTGGAAGACACGGCGCCCAAGCCCACCTGAAGAATCCCCAATCTGCCGCCTGCAGGGCTGACGGAGGGAACGCCGGTCGCGACAAGTCCCGGGCTTCCAAATTGACTCCCCGCCGACGTGCCAAACCCAATAGCCGCTCCTGCCACTGGGATGGTATACGCCCGGTCCTGGCCCAATGCTGCACAGTGCTTTGACGTTTGCCCAACAGCGCCGCCAGCGAGGACTGGCCGTCGAAGCGGTTGATCATTTGGCGGGCGTTGTTCATAATGGTCAGTAGCACCGATATTATCGTTAGCAATCGATGTCTCTTGGTCCAACAGCAGCCGATTTCCCGAGTGCCGCCGTCAACCGTCCTAAAGGAGGCGAAGTCATGTCAACGACAAATGGCCGACATGGGATAGAGCTCAACATAGCCATGGATCTCGTGCGTGCGACCGAGGCGGCTGCGATAGGCGGTGTACGTTTTATGGGCATGGGTGATAAAGAGTCAGTGGACCAATCTGCGGTGGACGCCATGCGATTGACCTTGAACTCCATCTCCATGGATGGGGTCGTGGTGATCGGAGAGGGCGAAAAGGATGAGGCCCCCATGCTGTACATAGGCGAACGCGTCGGAGCCGGCTCGCCGCCCCAGGTCGACATAGCCGTCGATCCCATCGACGGCACCACTCTGTTGTCCAAGGGGCTTCCTGGGGCCATCTCGGCCATTGCCCTCTCGGGTCGGGGAACCATGAACGTGCCCAAACATGTCGTCTATGTGAATAAGATCGCGGTCGGCGCAGATGCGAAGGACGCGATTGACATCAACGCATCGGTGGATGTCAACATCAAGAACGTCGCGGAGGCCAAGGGACGAAGGGCGGAGACGATGACCGTCGTCGTCCTGGACAGGCCCAGGCACGAGCAACTGTCGGAATCAATCCGCGCCGCCGGGGCCAGAATCAAACTCATTACCGACGGAGATATTGCAGCTGGAATTCAAGCGGCGTTGCCGGGAAGCGGAGTGGACATGCTCATGGGCATCGGCGGCGCTCCTGAAGGGGTGCTGACCGCCTCGGCAATCAGATGCCTCGGTGGAGCGATTCAGTGTAAGCCTTGGCCCAAGGATTCCAAGGAGCGGACGGCTGCAGAGACGGCCGGAGTGGATGTCGAGAAGGTCTATTGTGCGGAAGAACTGGTGGGCGGAGAAGATGTGTATTTCGCCGCCACCGGGGCGACTTCCGGTGAGTTGCTTAAAGGAGTGAAAGTCACGGCGGACGGCGCATCCACTCAATCGCTGGTGATGTGCAGCCGTTCCGGTACGGTCCGTTGGATCGACTCCTATTACAGTTTGGGAGGGTCGCACCAAGATATCCACCGGTCGTCCGGATGACAGGCGCTTTGGCGGCTTTTGATGACCCCGCTGCATGACGGAGGAGAGTCTTTGCAGACAAATGTGCGCCAGACAGCTGTTCCCGCTACGGATTGGAGTCGCGGCGCTTCATGGAGGCTTCAACAGAATACGGTCAAGGCAGGCGCCTGAAAAAGAGTCATGTTGCGTCCTACAAGGCGCGCGGACAATATGCGACTGCGCCGCTGCAAATCCCTGATCGAACCTTATGGAGGGTAAAGGAGACTGATGATGGACATCAAAAAGCTGGCTGCCGCCGCCCAAGCCCTGGTCACACCGGGCAAGGGTATCTTAGCTGCGGACGAGAGTTCCGGCACCATCAAGCGTCGTTTCGATTCGATCAATGTTGAGAGCACAGAAGACAGTCGGCGAAACTATCGGGAGATGCTTTTTCGCACGGATGATGTGGAAAACTGGATCAGCGGGGTGATCCTCTACGACGAGACGGCCAGGCAGAAGGGAGTGGACGGCATCCCGCTGGTGAGGGTCCTCTCCAACCGCGGAATCGTTCCGGGAATCAAGGTGGACAAAGGAACGCAACCCCTGGCCGGTTCTCCCGGTGAGCTGATAACTGAAGGTCTGGACGGTCTGGGGCAGCGGCTGGCGGAATACTATGAGATGGGGCTTAGATTCGCCAAGTGGCGAGCGGTAATCACCGTCGGGGAGGGCATTCCCACGCTCTACTGCATTGAAGCGAACGCGCATGCGCTGGCCAGGTACGCAGCAGTCAGCCAACACGCGGGTCTTGTGCCCATCGTAGAGCCGGAGGTGTTGATGGACGGGGACCACGGCATCGACGACTGCTATGCCGCCACCAAGGCCACCTTGCAGGAGACATTCGCTCAATTGTCCCGGCAGGGAGTTGCGTTGGGAGGAATGCTGCTGAAGCCCAATATGGTGGTCTCCGGTTCATCGGCATCGAATCGAGCGGATCCGGCAACGGTCGCGGCGATGACAGTCGAATGTTTCAAACAGACCATACCGGCAGCGATGCCGGGCGTCGTGTTTCTCTCTGGAGGACAGACCGACAGCGAAGCGACGGTAAACCTGAACGCAATCAACCTGGAGGCTGCGAAGGTGGGCGTTCCGTGGGCGCTCAGCTTCTCGTTCGGCCGGGGCCTTCAGAGCGCCCCCTTGAAGGCATGGGGCGGAAAAGCAGAACATGTCCCTGCGGCCCAAGCTGCTTTCAAGTTGAGGGCCAGGCTGACCAGCGCCGCCCAGCTGGGCAAATACAGTCCAGAGATGGAGCCTCAATCGGTCGCAGCGTAATGGGTAACGGGAACTGACAGACGCCTGTAGAGCGGCTACCTTATATGGTGGGCGGCTGTGTCGTCATCAGGCCGTCAGCTGCAGGCCGGGCTGAGCGCCTATTTCGACTTCTACAACCGAGAGAGCCCACATCAAAGTTCCGACTTTCGCACGCCGGCGGAAGAGCGCCTCGTGCTCTGTTCAGAGGCGGCCGCATTCGCCTAGATGCACCTTATTTTCCCCATTTCATGGTCCAACGATTGGGGCTCACCATATTTGATGATTTGGTACAATTGTTCTAAAATGGAGCTCAGATCCAGACTGATCGTCACAAAATTGCGCGGTAAATGCAGGATGCCGATGCTTGGCGACTATGTGGGTTCCCTCGGCCGCTGCCAAACTGAGCTAGGGTGCCATTCAATTAGACGGGAAATGTGTACGAGTTTGCCGCGGCTCTTGTCTTAGGGCAAAATGCTCGCCAAATCAGCCGGGATTTCTCGCCGGCCTTACGATCATTCTTATAGCAGAACGCGCGTTGGTCTCCTTGGTAGAAGATTCACTTGGAGGGTCCTACATTGAATACGGAGAAGAAGCGCACCAAGACAGCCTCATTTGGAGTGAATGGGCGTCGGAGTCACGATTCGTCGGCTTACTACGCCAGACGCATCAATGAGGATGCATCTCAGAACAAGAAGAAGCAGGCTAAGTACTCCGAGAATCCGCTTCCGGATCACTTAGTGAATCGCGTGCTGCTGGACACTTGCGTTTCACCTGGCAAGAGCAATCGTCTGCCTCCCCGAAGTGTGCATCTGATGGTGACGTCACCTCCATACGCGGTTGGCAAGGACTACGATGAAGATCTGTCATTGTCCGAATACCGTAAGCTGCTCAAGGGTGCGTGGAAGGAGACACGGCGGGTTTTGGTGCCGGGCGGGCGAGTCTGCATCAATGTAGCGAATATCGGCCGAAAGCCATACATCCCTCTGCATGCCTATATCATTCAGGATATGGAACGGTTGGGCTTCTTGATGCGTGGAGAAATTATCTGGGATAAAGGTAGTAGTGCTGGCAGTTCTACTGCTTGGGGTAGTTGGAGGTCCGCGTCAAATCCCTGCATTAGAGACCAACATGAGTACATTCTGGTGTTCAGCAAAGGCAGTTACCAGCGTCCTAAAGTCGACGAGCGTTCAGATACTATCGGACGCGACGACTTTCTCGACTTTACCCGTAGCATATGGCACATGACCGCTGAATCTGCCAAGCGGGTTGGTCATCCAGCCCCGTTTCCCGTAGAACTGCCCCGGCGTTGTATTGAAATGTACACCTATACAGACGAAGTCATTTTCGACCCGTTCATGGGGAGTGGCACTACCGGAGTTGCAGCTATTGAAAGTGGCAGGCGTTTCGTTGGCTATGAAACTGATGCTGACTACCAACAGCGGGCAACCCAACGCATCAACGCTACGCAATTGGATTTTCGCAATGAACTCCTTGTTGGCGAACCTGCTGACTAACGAAACTGCTGTAGAGACCCTTAGGGAAGGGTTGCCTCTTGCCTTTGAGAATGCAGATGTCGAAGCAAGCCGAGTAAGGTTAAATAGACGTACAGGTTTGGCCCATTCAGCGCCCGGCCAAGAAGTCGGCGTTTTGCGCGAAAGGGTTATTCTCGGATTTCTGATCAGTCAGCTCGGCGAAGCAAATGTGCGGTTGCCCTCTCCTGGTGCATCAATGGTCGACGCGGCGGTGGGAGGAGCACCTCTTGAAATCAAGACTGTTACAGGTAGGGGTCTGGTTACAGCGAAATGGACCTCTGACAACAGGTCAGTCGATCAAGTATTCGAGGAGTTTTCCTTCACTTCCGACATGCTGCTGGTCCGCATCTGGTGGGACAGCTACCAAGACAGTGTTTTCTACATTCCCTTCGAAGTTCTGGAAGAGGCGACGACCGCTGTTCCCGATTTTTTGCAAAGTCAAAGGGGTACGAACAACCGGGGTGTCAAAATCAAGGATGCCTTCATGAAGCAAGTCGAGCGGCATGACAGTACCGTTAGAGTACCCATACACTGGCGACGAGGCGACCAAGTCATTCAGCCACCGATCGTCAGGTATATCCGCTATTGGACCGAGCGCAGATTCTAGTCGAGAGTTCAGCGCGTGCCTTGGCAAAGAAACACTATCCCGCGCGAGCAAATGGGATGACGTTTGAAAACACCAGTCAGAACGACACGCTGGTCGAACAGATTGTAACCTACCATATTGAGATTGACAGGCGGTTCCTTCATAACAGAATTGTATCCGTTATGGTCAACGTCGAGACGGACGAGCACAACTTCGCCTCGGAAACAGTCGAAAGCCTACAATAGTCCACGCGGAAGGAGCTCCGCCCTTATCGCAGAATCCAGACTCCGGCTTACGAATTCCCCTTCCCACGCTGAGCTTTCCGCTCACTTCGCTACCGCTCCCATATACATACGCAAACCACATCACAGCTTAGGTTTTTAGTTACCACCTAGCTACCCTCCCGGTGTTGGATTTGTGGTATCGATTATCACCGCGGAAAGACTGGCCGACGCGGAGGCTCTGTGAACGATCAGTATGGTTGGCCCCAATCGTTAGACCACGAAATGGGAAGAATAAGGTGCATTCAGGCAAATGCGGCCGGCTCTGAACAGAGCACGAAATGCTCTTCCGCCGGCGTGCGATGGTCGGGATTTTGATGTGGTCTCTCGTGGTAGTAGAAGTCGAAATAGGGGCTCAGGCCGGCCTGCAGCTGACGGACTGTGTCATACTGGTTGAGATAGGTTTTTCGTACTTGATGCTGCACCATAGGCGTTCGCGGAAGACGTTGTCGAGGGTGTTGGAAAGCTTCCAGGCGAGCATGTAGCGGCTGTGCCAATCGATGACAGCGACCTGGTTGATAGAGCCAGATAGCCCGTATCATGTTGGCATGAATCTCGTGTTCACTGGATAACTGGCTTATGGTCTTGCTGCCTTCAAGCGCTTCCAGCGCAATCCGAACCTTGTAGGCCGCCGAGTGTCGCCGCCGTTTCGTGACCATCGTTCAGCCCCTCCCCAGGCTGGGTGAATTGCTCCATTATGCACCTTAGCTTGTGGTTCAGTTTTTGGGGCAAAGGTCACGAAAAACCAGAAGGAAGCAGCCGAGACACCGTGAGATTCAGAGGAATACGCAGCGTAGTAACGATGCCATGCGAGACATGACATGGGAAGGGAAAGCGAATGGGCGAAGCGAAAGTAGAATTGTTGAAGATGAAGCGACGGCGCTTTAGGGATGGAGTTCGAGCAGTAAAGGAGACGGCCCGCAAACTGGCGGTCGTGGGGAGGTTGTGGGAGGAATCCCCTGATCATGTTGCGGTGTCGACCGACCGGCATTCGCTGGAGTTTTGGGAGGAAGGAAAAGATGTATCAACTTACCTTACCCGAGGGGAACTGGATAGACTGCCCGAACTGGTAGCCGAAACCAACTTTCTCAAATTTGAGATTCGCCAGCTTGAAGAAAAAGGGGAATGATGGCAAAGCAAAAACCGGAATGGAAGCGAGTGAAGGAGCAGCAGAGGAAGAGAGAGGGTCAGCGTCGGAGAGGACGATCTGAGAAGCCGCTGAAGATTAAGGACACGCCCAGGAACGTTGCAAGAGCATTGTTTGGACTTGGGCCTATAGAATCTGAGAGTCAAGAGTCGAGGACAGAAAAGCACACAGACACGGCACGTCGTGGATTGGCAGTGCGGGGCGGTGCAAGGCCCGGAAAGGCAGTGCGCGGCCGGGCGCGGCAAGACAAGGGAAATAACAGATCGTGTCTGGAATGTCGCCCCTCAAAACCGAGTAATCCCCTCTCTAAATCGTACTTTGGTATATAATCTCCATTCTTAGCCATCAGTGCCGACCCTCACGTGTGCCGAGTTGCTTATTAGCGTGCTAGCCGCAGAGATCTCATCCATAGCGAGCGTATCAAGGCATTCTATCGGTGAGGGAACGCGAGGAGTTGTGAAGTGAGCCATGGTTCAGACCCGGAGATGGCTAGTCTGAACTGCCGCATTGCTGACGATGTTCTCAAGTCATGGCTCCGGTTCGGTTGCGCTGACGCGGTCGTTTAGAGTGAACTATAGCTGTCTCTCCTGGTAGTCAAGGAGCGGCTCCGTCGCCTCAAAGCCGGCGTCATGATCGGGCCGAACTGATAGAGTTACAGCCGACTCGGGCCTATAACTTCTTGGACTAGCGGCCATCGGCGGCAGGGGCTTTCCATCCTTAGGATCTAATCCTCACGTTTGTTCGTGTAACGTAAGAGTTGGTACAACTGGAGGGGACATGTCATCGGCAGGTACGGCTACCGCAGGATCACCGCCCTTCTGAAGCATCGTGGCTGGCACGTGAACCACAAGCGAGTGGAGAGGATATGGCGGCGTGAAGGGCTGAAGGTGCCTGTGAAGCAGCCAAAGTGAGGGCGTCTGTGGTTCAATAACGGCTCATGTGTGCGTCTGCGGCCAGCGTGGAAGAACCATTTGTGGGCCTACGACTTCGTGCACATGAGGCTTCATAACGGCACAGGAATACGGTCGCTGACCGCCATCGACGAATACAGCAGAGAGTGTCTGGCGATCCGGGCTGCCCGGAGCATACGGTCTGCCTATGTGATAGAGGTACTGGCCGAGTTGATGGTGCTCAGAGGCGTGCCCGACCACATTCGCTCGGACAGCGGGCCGGCGTTTACGGCCCTGGCTGTACGTGAGTGGCTGGGGCGGGTAGGAGTTAGGACGCTATATATCGAGCCTGGGTCGCCGTGGGAGTACGGCTACATCGGGAGTTTCAACGGGAAGTTGAGGGACGAGCTGTTGGACAGGGAGGTCTTCTATACGTTGCTGGAGGTGCGTGTGCTGACGGAGCGCTACAGGCGGACATACAACCGGATCAAACCGCACAGCTCTCTGGGCGACCTGTCGCCGCCACCTGAGGCACTCTTGCCTGCCCACCCTGTCCCCCTGCTTGCCGGATTAACAAACGGGTGGTACAAACATCTGGGCAGGTCACTCCCCCGACCCACCTTTTCGCATTCTTCTTTCTGTCGATGTATCCCACCTATTAGGGGCTCGACATGGCAATAACAAAATTCGGCCTGCCAGTGTTGCAACGCGTCAACCTCACTGCATTCTCACTCTACACAGAAAGGCCTCAAGTCGACCTACAAATTCCCGACGGCGTCTTCTGTTTGGTTGGCGCTAACGGTATTGGCAAGTCTACCTTCATCGCAGCCGTTAATTTTGGCCTCTGCGGCAGACTTCCAGAGCCAGGCGAGCGGTTTCGCTCATCTGACGAGTATTTCCAGAATGTCAGTGACTTCAGCTCCGACTTTTTCGATGGTCGAATAAACGAGTTCGATAGGGAAAAAGCAAAAATCGAAATCGAGTTCACGGTCAAGAAAGATAAATATCATATCGTGCGCGGTGCGTTTGAGTCCAATCAGCTTAGGTATGCATCTGTCAACGGTAACGACTTGACGGGCAGTCCGACCTCCATAAACGACGCGTATAAGCAATCAATGGCCGAATCGGTCGGAGTAGCAAATTTCGAGCAATTCGTTTTTCTACAATTGTTTGTATTTACCTTTGATGAGCAACGGAACCTTACGTTTTGGGAGAGGCCTGTGCAGCGTCAAATTTTACTCTTGGCATTCGGCGATGATGCAGGCGAAGCACAAGAAGCTGAGGACCTTCGACGGAAAATCGAGCGCCTAGAATCAATTGCCAGGAACGCCAACTACCAGGCAAATGAGAATAGGAAGAGGCTCCAAGCGGCGCAACATGTGCTAGGGGGACTTGGCCCTGAAGCCCTAGATCTACGAGAAGAACTGGAACAAATGGAGTTGGAGTTGGATAAGTTGAGCGACAAGGAAACAGATGCCCTTGAGAGTCTTTCTGATTCTAAACTGCGCTCAGCCGAACTACGTTCGAAGTCATTGGTCTTGAAGGAGAAAATTGACAGCATATTCGTAGAACGTGCAGTGCGAACAGCCAACATAAGGGATCGACCTATAATTGCTGAATCCCTCGCATCAGCTTCGTGTCACCTATGTGGAGCTTCAGGTACGAAAGTAATTGAAGGAATTAAGCAGAAGATGCTCGAAAGTGTTTGCCCCATTTGTGGCATTGACCTTCCTCCAGACGAAATTGCCGAAGACGCCATGCAAGCGATAGTTGACGTAGACAAGGAGCTCTCCGATACCAATAGGCTTATTCATGAGGAGACGCATAAGCAACAACGCACTCAAATTGAGATTGCTCAGGTTCAGACCTCAATAGCACAGCAACAACGCCGAATTTCAGACTTCGAAAAAGAGAATCGAGCGCTGACCAAATCGATTGGCACTACCGTTGTGAGTGACTTACAGGAATCAATTCAGGCCAACGAACGCGTCATTAGGGACCTCAATTCTGTAAAGCGCAACGCGCGTCGCGATCGCGACGAGGCGATGGACAGGCTCAAGCAGATCCAGAGCCGAGTTTCTCAGCAGTATGCTGAAGCAGAAAGAGAATTCTTGGCAATCTTCAAGAACTTAGCAGAGAGCTTCATTGGACTAGACCTTGATGTTCAGTTCGACGTACGTGGAACCGACATATTCCTGGTTCTTGCCATCGAGGGAAAAGCCCGGAGGCAACAGTTTCAGTTATCAGAAAGCCAGCGATTCTTTGTTGACATTGCGTTACGCATGGCAATCGCATCTTTTTCAGCCTCAGATGGGAAAGGTATCCTGCTCGTGGACACTCCAGAGGGATCGCTAGACATTGCATATGAGAGTCGAGCAGGCGAAATGTTTGCTCGATTCGTGGGGAACGGTTATCAGTTGATGATGACAGCAAACATCAATACATCCAGGCTGCTTCGGGAATTGGCTAAGAGGTGTGGGACCGACGGAATGCACCTGGAACGTATGACAGAATGGACTACATTGTCCGAGGTGCAGGAATCAGCACAATATCTCTTTGAGGAAGCGTTCGAACAGATCGAGTCGGATCTAAGAGGTGTTGCTCCTTAAGGACAGACATGCGAATTGAAGCGGCGTTTGACAGTTTGACCATAGCTTCCCAGTTGGAAGGAATCGACCTTCAGCCAACAAGAGGCGAGATACATCTGCTTGCCTATCTTGCGTCATTGTTGTCGCTTTACGCCAGAAGAGGGGAAGGTGCGTCTGATTGGGGATACTCCTTTGCCGCTACTCCCGGCGGAACACCTTTCAGCGATAGCCTGCAAGTGGAAATTGACGACCTCATGTCGAGGGGTGCATTCACTAGTGCGGGCACCACGGTCCAGCTCACGCAGGCAGGCAGGTTCTTGCAGCAAACCCTGTCCAGCCTTGATTTAGTCCAAGAACGCGCAGCGTTCTTGGACTCTGCCAGCTCTACTCTAAGTGCCCTGCCAGTCGGGATGGTTCGAGCAGCTTTCGCTCAAGACCCGGAGGCCACACTAGCTGCAGAGCACCAACGCAGCCGCATTCTAGCTTCACAGAATGCAATGGCTCGCCTGTACTATGAATTTAGTGCTGTCGCAGATGTTCTCAAGACAGCCCAAGACAGTCTGTTTGCAGTCTCAGTTCTCTGGCTGACTTACTTGGCCGAACGTCCAGTTACCATCCCAAGATGATCGACTACGAAGAGTTGCAGAGATTGGCTTGTAGGCTTGCGGTACCTACGGCTGTCAAGAGCTTTCCCGCCGGTGGCGAAGCCGCAGTCAGGGCGGTCTATCGAACCTGCAAAAGGGCTTTCTCCACTATCGCACCTTTCCAACTACGCGAACCAGTGACCATCTTTTCCCGAGCAGAAGCTGGCACCATAGATTTCGCTTCTGCCGGCGTCAACGTCTCGAACATCAATGACATTAGCACCTATCTCAGCACGGGGTTTACACTAGAGGTCGATCCAGCGACCGAAAGTTTGCGTATCTGGGAAGGACAGCCAAAACCAGCCGAGCAGCTCAGCTCTGGTGCTGTCGTGTTTGTTCATGACAAGGGCATTGAGAAGTTCCTCATTTCAGATTTAGAAGTTGATCTTCCACGGCTGTATACCGGCGCGCAGAGTTACTTCAGCATCCCAAACTTCGCAAACCTAGACGACGCCCTAGCCTTTTATAAGAAGCAGCTAGCTCGGACTTCCGATTGCCCTATACTATCGAACGTTTGGTACGACGATAATCGACTGTTCCTCAATAGGGGACCGGAGGATACCATTCAGTGCTCCTTGCACATATTCCTTCGAAACACACTTCGTAGTGATGCGGAAGTGATGCGAGAGCAAAACGTAGACTTGACGCACCCTGTCGACTTCCGTGTGAACTTTCAATTCAGCAATAACGTGGCACTTATAGAGGTCAAGTGGCTTGGCAAGTCGATGCATCCAGACGGTTCACCGGCAACGAAATATACCGCTAGTCGCGCAAGGGATGGGGCCGACCAACTAGCCAGTTATTTGGATAGTTTCACAGGTTCATCTCCATCATCCGTAGTGAAGGGGTACTTGGTGGTGCTAGATGCCAGGCGCAGAGGACTGGTCGCCGGAGCGACGAGCATAAGTGAAGAAGACGGCATGTATTATGCCCACCAGGAGATAGCATATGACCCGCAGTACGACTTGGATCGCAACGATTTCAGTCAACCCTTGCGAATGTTTGCGGAGCCCGTCTGTTCATGAGGCACTCAGGTAGCCAGACATGGGCCTCTATGACGACATCGGCTGACGCTAAGACCGAGCCAAGACATCGATGGTATTGGGTCAAGGAGGGCTTCTCCCCACTTCTCGTGCAAGCCGCCATCCAGTCGGAGGACTGTACTTCCACTGATCTTGTCGTGGACCCATTTTGTGGAAGCGGTACCGTTCCGGTAGAAGCGGCGCGAAGGCAAATACGATCGGCAGGTGCTGAAGTCAACCCATTCCTAGCATTTGTATCGAGGGCGAAAACACTGACACCTTCGACAGATTCCATAACTGCTTGGAGTGAACAAGCACGAGTAGAGATTACTAGAGGAACACACTCTCCTCTGATCGGGTTTTCGACTTTCTCAAGCAATGCGGAAGAGAATGGCTTGTTTACTTCTGAAGTCCTGATGGGATTTCAGAGCGGCTGGCAATCACTCAGAACTGCTCCTCCGTCGACCCGGGATCTACTAAGGCTCTGCTTGCTCAGAGCCGCCTCAGACTGCGCAAATTTTAGCCGAGATGGCAAGGCCCTGAGATATCGCGAATCTCTCATTGAGAGGAAGTTTGCCCGCGAAGACTTGGAAAAGGCATTTTGCTTAAGGGCAAGGGAGGCAATCGAGGACATCGATACGGACGAAGCCCCGCTTACGACTCCACATATTGAATTGACAGACAGTCGAAAGTACCTCTCGGATCACTTTAAGGAATTCAAACTCTGCGTAACATCGCCTCCATACCTGAACTCGTTTGACTATACAGACATCTATAGGCCAGAACTGTTCCTCGGGGGATTCGTACAGTCCTCAAAGGCACTGCGTGATCTACGCTATCGCACCGTGCGGTCCCATGTTCAAGCGTCGTGGCAACTTCCCGTCGAGTCCGATTTTGGCCCGTTGTACGAAGAATGCCACGAGGCCATCAAGGCGGAAAGAGAGAAACTGTGGGACAGGCGAATACCCGAGATGATCCAAGCATACTTCGAGGACCTGCGTGGGGTGCTTCGATCGCTTCGGTCACTGGCTCGCCCTGATGCAACTGTATGGCTAATCGTGTCAACTTCGGTGTATGCTGGAGTTGCCGTTCCGGTCGATCTGATTGCCGCTCACGTTGGCACCCAAGTCGGCTGGAGCTTAAGGGACGTGAATGTTTTGCGCCATCTGCGTAGCTCTGGCCAACATCAAAGGAAACTGTCTGCTGCAGGCAAAGAAGGTGTGGCACGTCTGAGAGAGAGTCTCGTGATTCTTGACGCTAATCCCAAGTGAACTTTCCACCAGAGTTTGAGGTGCGGTTGCTGTAACTCATCAGACTCCGCGGTGTATGGTTGGCCCCAATCGTTGGACCACGAAATGGGAAAAATAAGGTGCATTTAGGCGAATACGGCCGGCTCTGAACAGAGCACGAAGTGCTCTTCCGCCGGCGTGCGATAGTTGAGACTTTGATGCGATCTCTCATGGTTGTAGAAGTCGAAATAGGCGCTCGGCCCAACGTGCAGCCGACGTACTGTGTCATACTGGTTGAGATAGATGTTTTCGTACTTTACGCTGCGCCAAAGGCGTTCGCAGCAGACGTTGTCGAGGGCGCGGCCGCGGCCATCCATGCTGACCTGAATGTTGACAGCAAGCAAGCAGTGAAGGCATCGGCCGTGAACTGTGCACCCTGGTCGGTGTTGAAGATCTTGGGTCAACCCTTGACGAGCGCCTGACGCAGGGCATTGAGACAGAAGCCACCGTCGAGGGAGTTGGAAAGCTGCCAGGCGAGCACGTAGCGGCTGTGCCAGTCGATGACAGCGAAAAGGTATACGAAGCCATGCAGCAGCGCCCCCCTCTCCCCACCTTGACACCACCCCACCCCGCGTGTGCCCTGCCTTCACCACCATCACCAGCGCTGCTCCCCGACGCGCACCACCCGGACCCACCGAGGGGGCGGCACCATGTCATACAAGCGCAAAGCTCTCGTTCTGGCGGCGGTCGTCGTGCTGCTCTTCGCGCTGGGTGTTTCGCAGCTGCAGGCGCAGTCGCCGCTGACGCGGAAAGGTGATGGGCGCGTGGCTGCGGGCGGACCGACGGCGGTGTGATGCGGCTGCGCTACGGCTGGCGTGGCTGCACGAACTCGATGAGGAGGCCGTCGGGGTCGCGGGCGCAGACGACACCGGCGGCGTCGAGGGCGGAATAGGGTTCGGCCAGCAGCTCGACGCCGTGTTGCTTCAGCTCCGCGATGGTCTCCTCGATGTCCTCGACGAGCAGGGTGAGCCAGTTCACGCCGGATGAAAACTCACCGGAAAGCGGCGGCGGCGGCGAGTCGATTTCGGCCAGCTTGATCAGCGTGTCGCCAGCTTTCACCCGCACCTGGCGAAAGCCGCGCGGGGCAAGGCCGACGTTCTGGGCCAGCTCGTCGGAGATGTGAATCTCGAAGGCGATCTCCAGGCCCAGGATCTCATGGTAGAAGTGGAGCGATTTTTCGAAGTCGCTGCAGATGATGGCGATGTCGACGACCGGATGGATCAGTTTGACCATGGCAGTACCGTGTTCTGCCGCGCTGCAGCAGACACGCCTCCTTTGCTGGTGAACGAACCTTCCTCGCTTGATGGCAAACCGGGCGCCGACGTCATGGGCGCGGCCGGATACGACGGTTGACTGGCGAAGCGTTGCGGCTGAATCGCCGGGCAGATGCAGCTGTGTCGCGCCATTGCGCGGGGCTGCTCATGTTCAGATGAGAACGTTCTGCAAGACGCCGACGGCCAGCGCAATACCCTTGCCGGCCTCGATGAGCGGGTCCTCCTGCTCGATTGAGAGCACATCGTCGTAGCCGGCCTGGCGCAGGGCGCTGACGAAGGCGCGCCAGGTGAACTCGTCGTGCCCGAAGCCGACCGTGCGAAAGAGCCAGCTGCGGCCCTCCTGCTCCGGGTACAGCCCGCTGTCCAGAACGCCGTTGACGCGCACGTGCCGGGCGTCGAGACAGCTGTCCTTGACGTGGACGTGGTAGATGGCATCGCCGAGGGCGCGCACCACCTCGGTGATATCCACACCCTGCCAGAAGAGGTGGGAGGGGTCAAGGTTGCAGCCGACGACCGGCCCGACCTCGGCGCGCAGGCGCAGCAGCGTTGCGGCGTTGTAGAGCATGTCCCCCGCCATCATCTCGAAGCAGAGGCGGACGCCATGGTCGGCGGCG
>DAOUHX010000406.1:0-2112 GCA_034428395.1 Caldilineaceae bacterium | reverse complement strand
CCATCGGTGCTGCGCGCGCTGTAGAGGGGCGTGTAGTTGCCGCTGCGCATGATGCAGAAGAGGTCGCCGTTGTCGAGCTGGACGAAGCTGGGCTCGCCATAGCCTTCGCCGACCGCGTCATCGTCCTCGGTCGGACGGGCGACGGTCGAAACGTAGTCCCACGACTCGCCGTTGTCGGTCGAGCGCACGATCGCGGTGCGCAGCTTGTAGGGCTCGTCGCCCGGGAACTCGTCCCGGTTGCGGTGGCCGACGGGCACGACGCGGTCGGAGTGGAAGTTGCCTTCGATGGTGGCGAGCAGGGCGCCGTCGGGCATTTCGACGATATTGCGCCACGCGTAGATGCCGTACCACTCGTAGCGCTTGCGTTTGCGGCGCGGGCCGTCGGGGACACGGAATACCGCGGTCGACTCTTCGATCGTTTCGAGATCATCAGTGGAGCGCCACAGCGGGCCGCGGTAGACGCCGAGGGACTCATACTCGGTGTCCTGGCCGAGCGCGATGAAGAGGCCCGGGCGGCAGAGATGGGCGATGAAGAGGTTTTCCTCGCCTATGCCGTCCGGATTGTTGGGCCGCAGGATGCGTTCCCAGCGCTCATCGTCGTGGGCGACGACGCTGCGGCCGCCGTCGGTCGACTTCATTTTTCCGCGAAAGTATATCGTGCCTTCGGGGCCCTGGACGCAACGGACCCAGATGAAGTTGCGGCCCTCGCCGAAGTTGCGGACCTCTCCGATTTTGAGCACGAAGGGGAGTTGGGACATTGTTGTCTCCTGTGATTCGTTCGGCGAGCGCGACCGCGCCCGTTTCATGTCAATATGATGGCGGCGGCCAATGCCGTCCGGCTCAGAGCGTATCGGGGATCCGCGGCCTGAGCATGACGCGCCAGTACCAGCCGTCGACCTGGCAGAAGATCAGGTTGGGCTCGACCTCGTAGATGGTCGAGTAGGCGGAGCCGAGCCCCTCGCCGATGGTGGTCTCGACCCAGCTTCTGCCGCTGCCGTCCTCGCTGATGGCGAGTTTGAGCAGGCCTGCACCCTTGCCCGAATCACCTGGACCTCCTGGCGTGCCGGCGGGGTAGCGCATGCCGTAGCAGCAGAGCAGGCGGCCGTCGGCCAGTTTGAGCAGGCAGGGATCGAGGCCGCGCTCGAGGCCGGTGTAGACCGGTCCTTCCCAGCTGTTTCCTCCATCCGTGCTTCTTGCGCTGTAGAGCGGCGTGTAGTTGCCGCTGCGCATGATGCAGAAGAGGTCGCCGTTGTCGAGCAGGGCAAAGCTGGGCTCGGCGAAGCCTTCGCCGACCGCGTCGTCATCCTCGGAAGGTCGGGCGACGGTTGAGATGTAGTCCCACGATTCCCCGCCATCGGTCGAGCGGACGACCGAGGTCCTGAGCTTGTAGGGCTCTTCGGAGTGGATCTCGGCCCTGTTACGGGCGCCGACCGGCGCGACGCGGTCGGAGTGAAAGTTGCCCTCGATGGTGGCGAGCAGCGCGCCGTCGGGCATCTCCACGATGTTGCGCCAGGCGTAGAGGCCGTACCATTCGCCCGGTTCGCGCTTGCGGCGCGGGCCGTCGGGAATGCGCAGCACGGAGGTGATCTCTTCGATCTCTTTGAGGTCGTCGGTCGAGCGCCACAGCTGCGCGTGGTAGACGCCGGTAGACTCATATTCGACGCTCTGGCTGAGCGCGACGAAAAGGCCGGGCCGCCAGTGGATCGAGACCAGGCGGTGCTCCTCGCCGTAGTCGCGCGGCTGGTTCGGGCGCAGGATGCGCGCCCAGCGCTCGTCGTCGTTAGCGACGACGCTGCGACCGCCGTCGACCGATTTCATGCCTTTGCAGAAGTAGATCGTGCCGTCCGGGCTCTGGGCGCTGCGCACCCAGCCGAAGGTCTGACCCTCCCCGTAGCTTTGGACCTGTCCGACTTTGAGCACGAAGGGAATCTGGGACATGGTTGGCTCCTATTTTTCGATCAGGGCGCGCGGGTCGAGCGCGTCGCGCAGCGCGTCGCCGATGAAATTGATGCAGAGGACAGTGAGCGTGATCATGAAGCCGGCCGGCAGCCACATCCAGGGCCTCTTTTCGAGGTTGTCGAGCGAGCGCACCGCGCCGACGACGTTGCCCCA
>DAOUHX010000405.1:0-6143 GCA_034428395.1 Caldilineaceae bacterium | reverse complement strand
CCGCGTACCACTGGAGTCGATGCCGGGGGACGTGATGGCCTTCGACCACCGCCTGTGGCACTCGTCCTGGGGCGGCAAAGTCGGCCGGCGCATGTTTACCTTCAACTGGTCCACCTTCCCCAGGCAGGCGTGGGAAGAGGAAGTGGTGCTCTACAGGACCAGGTACGGCCCCCAGATTTGGGAGACGGCGGGCCCCCGCCGCAAACAGAAAATCGCAAGGCTGGCCGTCGACCTGGAAGAAAGTGACGGCGCGTGACCAGACCGATGACCTCAGCTCTCAATGCACAACGCCTCCATTTTCAGACATTCGGCTACACCGTCGTCCCGCGTCTCTTCACGCCGGATGAAGTCGAACGGTACGCGGGCGCGCTTGTGCGCCTGCTCGGCGTCGTCGATGGCCTGATCGGTAAGAACAGGCCCTGGCATACCGACGTGCCCGCATTCTGCACGACTACTGCTCCATGAAAACCCTGTTCTACAGCGATCCGGTCTCGATAGGGCAGGGCAGCCTCACAATTCTCGCCTCCAGCCATACGCCCGAATACAGCCGTGACATCGACCAGGCGGTCAGAGACGGCTCCTTCGATATCCACTCGCTTGAGGTGCCCGGAAAGGTGGAGATCGAATCGGTGCCCGGTGACCTCATCGCCGTGGATCACCGGCTCTGGAAAACTTCGCGGGGAGCGGCAAATCAGGCATGCCGCTTCTTTGCCCTGGAGTGGGCCGCCTTTCCGCGGACTGGATGGGAAGAGATCTTCCTCGGCGGCTACCGATTCTTTCGGCGCGATATCCTCAATAAGCAGGTCTTCACCGAGCGTCTCTAGCGCACCGCCGGACCGCGGCGCAGGCAGAAGATCGCCAAAATAAACGACATCATCGCCGACGCCGACAGCGACACCGGCTTTCGATTCTTGTAACTGCCTATTGGAAGAGGGCGGGGCGATGATTGACCGTGGACGTGTTACGTTACAACTCTCCACAGGGTAGCCCGTGCCGCCAACCCAATCCTTGATCGAACCGAGAGCAGACTTGACAAAGTCTCAAACAAGTAAGAATATGCGCCCTATAGAACATTTGAGCGATACACTTGGCCCTGAATGCATGGACTTTGCGAGGTCCTGATATGCCATCCTCTATCGAATGGACGGACGAAACCTGGAATCCGGTAACCGGCTGCACGCGCGTGTCGCCCGGCTGCGATCACTGCTACATGTTCGCTCTCTATCCCCGCCTGAGAGGAATGAACGTTCGCGGCTACGAGACCGCTCCGGACGATGTCCGCCTCTTGCCCGAGCGCCTGCAGGCTCCGCTGTCCTGGACAAAGCCCCGTCGCGTCTTCGTCAATAGCATGTCCGACGTTTTCCATCCAGAAGTGCCTTTCGACTATGTGCTTGAAATGTTCCAAGTGATGCAGGAGGCGTCCCAGCGACACGGCCATATCTTCCAGGTCCTGACGAAGCGTCCTGGTCGGGCCGTCGGCTGGTGGGAAAAGCACAGACATTATTTCCCCGACGGCTGGCCGGCTCGCATCTGGATGGGCACCTCAGTAGAGAGTCAGAAATACGCGCCCCGGCTGACTGTATTGGGTCGCATACCTGCCCCAATTCGTTTCGTGTCGGCAGAGCCGCTGCTGGACCGGCTCGACCTGGCCGAGTGGTTGGACGCAGGCGTGCTGCACTGGGTAATCGTTGGCGGCGAGAGCGGGGCAGGCGCCAGGGCCATGGACCTCGACTGGGCGCGTTCGTTGCGCGATCAGACGGTCGGGGCTGGTGTATCTTTCTTTCTGAAGCAGCTGGGAGGAGTGCGAGGAAAGCGCGGGGGTGAGGCGGCGGCCATTGATGGCAAGCTTTGGCGTCAAATGCCGGTGATGGAGCAATAGACAAGCATAACTGTCAGAATGCTAATCTACTTCGCGAGTTTCTGAAGTCCGTCCTTGAGAGAGTTGCGCCGTCT
Source organism: Caldilineaceae bacterium (assembly GCA_034428395.1). GTDB lineage: Bacteria > Chloroflexota > Anaerolineae > Caldilineales > Caldilineaceae > Bin5. The sequence goes on along the minus strand of DAOUHX010000405.1, from coordinate 4,190 downwards.
GGCCGGGTTCTCTGAAACTCAAGGAACTCACCAATGTTTCAACTGATATTCGCGGCGAGTAATCCGGTGGGTGCCAATACCGCAATCAAGATTGCGGAACACATCATTGATAGATGGTAGCAGGCCTGGATCAAAGAGAACGAACTGTCCCTCGGAATCTCCCCATCCCCCTACCCCCCGCAATCGCGTCTGGATCGCCTCACTCCACGCAAGCATCCGCTTATCCGACCCGAAAGGCGCGCAGAACTGCACCGCCAAAGCCAGCCCGCACCTAAACTCGAAAAACCCTCAATAGTCTTCCTCAAAACTTGCTATGGAATGGAACGGCGTAGCGAGAGCCCAGTAACCGGCTACGCTCGACTGTCGTCCAATTGCGCGCACTCTGGACTGATACTAAAATGACGAATGCGACAAGCCCCACCTCGGCCTTTGAGAAAGGAGATGCAGAGGAACAAACAGAATGCAAAGCCCCATGCAGATCGAAGGCCTGGCCGTCAAGAATTACCGCTGCCTTCGAGACATCGCGCTCGACACACTTGGGCGCATGACCATCGTGGTGGGTGCAAACGGATCGGGCAAGTCGTCACTCTTCGACGTATTTACCTTTCTAAAAGATTCTCTCACGCAAAACGTCGCCTCCGCGGTGGCGCGGCGAGGCGGCTATCGTGAGTTAGTCACACGCGGGCAAACCGGACCGATAGAGATCGCTGTGAAGTTTCGCGAAAGCGGCGGGCGGCTGGCAACTTATGAACTGAAAATCAATCAGGATGGTGGGCGCGTCGTTGTTGACCGAGAGGTAATGAGCTACCGGCGCGGTCAGTACGGACGGCCATGGCATTTTGTGGACTTCAGCAGAGGTGAGGGAAGAGCGATAACGAACGAGTCAATGTACGGGACGGAAGGCGCGGTAGAGGAAAGGGCTGAGTACCAACTCGATGACCCCAGCATTCTGGCAATCAAGGGACTGGGTCAGTTTCAGCAGTTCCGAGTCGTGTCGGACTTTCGCAGCCTGATTGAAAACTGGCACATTTCCGACTTCCGCATCGCTGACGCGCGGCCCAGTGCCGAAGTCGGATATGCTGAGCATATTTCCACACGCGGGGACAACGTGGCGCTGGTCGCGCAGTACCTCTTCGAGAACCATCCCCAGCAGTTCGAAAAGGTCCTTCGAGCAATGCGCCAGAGCGTGCCGGGCGTAAGCGCCGTGGAGGCAAAGGCCACCGAAGACGGGAGGCTTGTTCTACGTTTCAAGGATGGCAGTTTCCAGGATCCATTCATCGCCCGCTATGTATCCGATGGCACAATAAAGATGTTCGCCTATCTCGTCCTGCTCTACGACCCCTACCCCCACCCGCTGCTAGCCGTGGAGGAACCCGAAATTCAACTCTATCCCGCACTGATGCGCGAACTGGCCGAGGAATTCCGCGATTACGCCAGGCGCGGGGGACAAGTCTTCGTTTCAACCCATTCGCCAGACTTCCTGAACGGGGCGGAGCTTGACGAGATTCGGTGGCTGACAAAAGAGGATGGATTCACAAAGGTCCGCCTTGCATCCGAAAGCGAACTCCTGCAAGCACTGGTCCATGAGGGAGACCTGCCTGGGGCGCTCTGGAGGCTAGGAGTCTTCGACCTCCCCGGTCTGCTCTGGAGGCAGGACGAATCTGAAGGAGCGGCGTCCTCTTGAACAGGTTCGTCTTTCTGCTTGAAGAGGCGTCGATGCGGGATCTTCTCAATGAACTTCTCCCCCGGCTTTATCCTGAACTGAGCTTCCTTTGTCTCGCCCACGAAGGCAAGTCCGACTTGGAGAGGAGCATTCCGCGTAAATTGCGGGCCTGGCGGGAGCCGGGCGTGCGTTTTGTCATCCTGCGAGACAACGATGGAGCAGACTGTATTCTTCTCAAGAGAAAACTCTTGCGTATCTGCCAAGAGTCAGGCCGGCCTGACGCGCTCGTGAGAATCGTCTGTTAGGAGCTCGAAGCATGGTACTTGGGAGAACCTGACGCCCTGGCCGATGCCTTCGAGATGGAGCAACTCCGCGCGATCGGTCGCAAGGCCCGATTCCGCGATCCGGATGCAGTCCAGCAGCCCTCGAACGCTCTTCGCAAACTTGTGCCCGGGTTCCGAAAAGTCAACGGAGCGCGAACAATGGCGAGACACCTGTCAAGGGAAAGAAACAGGTCGCGAAGTTTTCAGGTTCTGCTGTCCGGGCTCGATAGAATGTACGCGGAATTTGGGGAAATGTAATCAAGCTGAGCTATCTGATAGTTAAAATCGCCCTCGGCAAGGCCAGCACATCACCACAAAACGGTTTCAACTGCTGTCTTCCAACGCTTAGCGGGCTGGAACTGCGTTGAGTTACTCGTTTACCGCGTCAGTTGTTCATACTTCAACACCCGCCCCCGGTTATCAATCCCCCCAGCCCGATCCGACCCACCCAGCACATAGACGGCCCCGTCAAAGCCCACCACCGGCATACCGTGTATCCCCGCCGGCAACTCCGGCAGAAATCTCCACGCGCCCGTCTCCGGCCCGTACACCTCCGCGCTCGCCAGCGCAGTCCACGGCCGCTGCCCAAGGATCTCACCGCCGGCAACTACGATGCCGTCGCCCACCACCGCCGCGCCGAAGCCGCTGCGCGCCTCATTCAACTCAGGACCTTCCCTCCACGTCCCGCTGGCCGGATCGAAGATTTCCACAGTCGCCAGCGCACCCGTCCCGCCCCAGCGCCCGCCGATGACCCATATCTCCCCGTCGTACGCGACAGCCGCCACGTGCTCGCGCGGCTGCACCGGGCCGGGCAGAATGTTCCACGCTCCCGTCTCCGGTTCATAGCGCAGCATCGCCGTCGTACCGCCCGTCCCGCCGACAAGATAGATGAAATCGCCCAGCGACACCGTTTCACCGCCCATCCGCCGTTCCGGCATCGGACCCGCCGCCACCCACTCGTCTGTCACCGGGTTGTAAACGAAGACCGTCGCCACGGCCCGCCACGCCATGCTTCGCGCCCCGCCAAAGACGAATACCTTGCCGCCGTGACCGGTCGCCATCATGTGATGGGCCGGTTCCGGCATCGGTGCCAGCGTCGTCCATCTGTCATCGGCCGGGTCGTATGCCTCGAAACTGTTCAGCCCTCCAAAACCGCCCGGTACGTAGAAGGTCCCGTCCACGACGGCCACCCGCATCTCCGAGCGGGCCGTTGGCATCGCCGCGCCGGCCTGCCATCCCTCGACAACCGCGTCCGTCGCCGGCGCCAAAGGTTTTGCCTCCTCTCCCACCTGCGGCGCGGTCGAGAACTGACCGGCCTCACAACCGGCCAGCAACAGCAACGCCGCAATCGGCAGCAGAAGCGCAGAAGCAATTCCATCGCGGCCCATCACGCTCCCCCCCGTACCTTCGCCTCGATCTCTTCCCCCCACGCCAACAACCCTTCATCCGCCCCGAACGGCGCGCAGAACTGCACTGCTAGCGGCATGCCGTTCTCGGCCACACCCGCCGGGATCGACAGCGCCGGCACCCCCGCATTCGTCCACGGCAAGTTCATGATCGGGTTGCCGGTAGCGTGGATCCCGTGCGGCGCGGGGCCCGTCGCCGCCGGTGCAATCCACAGATCCGCGCCCGCCGAGAGCAGCGCCTCCTCCATCGCATGGCGCAGACGCAGCTGGTCCGCCCGTATCTCGTCCCGTTCCGTTTCAGTGACCGTCGCCCCCGTGCGCATGATCTCGTGCATGTGCACACTGTACTGCTCCGAATGCTCCCTGTACCAATCCCTGTGAATCTGCGCCACTTCGATCGCAGTCAGGCGTCGGTGACGCCGGTTCAGCTCAGCATAGTCTGGGAAGAACGGGACCCGTACAATCCCGAATCCCTCCCCTGCAAGTCTCTCCAGCGTCTCCTCGAAATGCCGCCGGCCGACCTCCTCAGCCTCGTCCAGATAGGGCCCGTCCGGTACCGCCAGGACCGGCGCGCTGCCCCCCGCATCGCCCGCGCAGCTCTCCCAACTGTCGCACAGCGCAGAGCAGGCCATCCGCATCGTCGCTACATCCTGGGTGAACAGCCCCACGTGGTCCACCGATGGCGAGAAAAAGAGCATGTCAGCCGTTGGAATACGGTCGTAGCTGGGCTTGAAGCCGATGATCCCGCAAAAGGCCGCCGGCCGGATCACCGAGCCGATCGTCTGCGTACCCAGCGCC
>DAOUHX010000404.1:0-6498 GCA_034428395.1 Caldilineaceae bacterium | reverse complement strand
TGAGTTCTACCACTGGTGCCGGGCCAAAGGCATCCAGATAGAGCAGTCGCGCGGGGACCGAGGCTTCACCTTCGGCACATCGCACCCCTGGCTGCCCATGGAGGACGACCGCCCGGGCGGCGAATTCATCGACGTCCTGGCCCTCTGTTTCCTCTCTCAGGACTTCACCGTCGTCTGTCCCCACGGCTTCATGCGGCCGCTCGTCGACCAGTGCCACGCCGCCTACGGCGTCGCCCATGCCCTTTACCATCCCTCCCATCTCGAAGACCCGGAGTGCGAGCGCTCCATCCGCGAGACGGTCGCCTACGCCCGCAGCCTCGGCATGGAGTGGTGGACCAGCGAAGAAATCAACTCGTGGGAACGCGCCCGCCGCCGCGTCGCCATAAAGAGCCCGAATGGGGGGTCACGACAGTCGGAACGTACCTACACAATCAATGCCGGCGACACGCTCGACGAGGCAACGCTGCTCTTCCTGCTCCCGCAAAACGGCAACGCGCCGTCCGAAATCCTCCTCGACGGCAATTCAGTGCCGGCCGACACAGTGGAACGCTACGGCCACCGCTTCGCCCAGGTCACGACAGACCTTGCCGGCGAAGGCGAAATCAGAGTGCCTACCGGCAGGGGTTAACTGCAATACAGAACTGCTTCTCCCAACGAGGAAACGAAAATGCCAGATAGAGCTACGGCGTGGATTGACGCCGAAACCGTAGAGTTGGAGGGCCTCAGCGTCACACTGTCCGAACCCCTGCTGGTCGGTCGCCGCAAAGGCTACTTCTGGTTCCCTAACCTCTGGACCATGCCCAATGGCGAGCTCCTCTCCACGATCTCGCCCGTACCCGACATCCATCTCTCCGGCGTGCCCTACCTGGTCCTCTGGTCCCGCGATGGCGGCCTGACGTGGACCGAGCCGCAGGTCTCCTGCGACGGCGGCCAGACGCTTCTCCACCTCCACTCCGGAGACAGCATCCTGCTCCCCTACGATCTCCGCCCGCGCCCCCAGGGCATCGGAGCGCCCCACAACATCATCCCCGCCGGCCAGCGCGTCTTCGACTACGTGCCAACGGGCGTAACCATCACTGACATGCCTTCTCCCGTGCCCCTGATCGTCCCAGGCCTCGACGTTGTGAGCTTCTCCTTCAACGGAGAGACTATCTGGCTGCAGGACGGCACCTACCTGGCGACCGCCTACGGCCACTTCGAAGGCGACCAACGTGACTCAGTCGTCGCCGTCGAGTCAACCGACGGCATCAATTGGACCTTCCGCTCTGTCATCGCCGGCGCCGATTGCCCCGTACCCGGAAATGGTGGGCCCAGCGAGTCAGCCATCTGCCGCACGCCCGACGGCCGCATCATGTGTGTCTTCCGCGTCGAGAGCCGCTTGCCCCTGGGCCAGACCTGGAGCAACGACGAAGGCCGCACCTGGGCCCCGGCAGTCCCCATGCCCGGCGTCTTCTCAGTCCAGCCCGGCCTCGCGGTCATGGCCGACGGCGCGATCGCTCTCTCCGCAGGACGCCCGGGCCTCTACCTGTGGCTGAACACGGACGGCAGCGGCCAGACCTGGCAGCAGATCGACATCCTCGCCCACCACAACAGCTGCCTGCCAGACGAACAGATCACCTACTCCGAAGACCTCTCCCGCCAGCAGACCACCTCCTACACCGAGGTCGTGGCCGTCGACGAGAATACGCTGCTCTACATGTACGACCGCGTGCCCAACGGCTGGCGCCGCATTCCCGAAGATATGGACGACACCAACAGCGTGTGGCTGATTCGCGCAACGATAAATGCCTGAAATGAAACTCCGATCTCGCTCTTGCCCCGATGACCCGGTCCCGGTTCAACCACAGGAGACAAAACTGTGACAGTTTCCACGCCCACACGCACCCTGGACATTCGTGCGCTCCCCGCCACGCGCGAGACACTCGCTTACCAGAACGGCGGCCTCTTCCCCGTCATGGACCTGGCAGCCGATGGCACTGCCGTGGCGGCCGTGCGCGGCGGCGCCGGCCACCTCGGCCGTGAGGGCCGTATGGAAGCCATCCGCTCGACTGACGGCGGCATGACCTGGAGCCAGCCCTACCTCATCGCCGACAGCGACGACGACGACCGCAACGCCGCCTTCGGCGTCTCGAAAGAAGGCACGCTCGTCCTCCTCTACCACCGCCAGCACAACTACGACGCCGAAGGCAACTACCAGGGCGGCACCCGCTCAGCCAGCGGCATTCCCATCTCCATCATGGCCACCCGCTCCCTCGACGGCGGCCTCTCCTGGGAGGAGCCGTCCGCGCTCTCAATAGACTCCCTGCCCACGGGCTCCCCCTTCGGCAAGATCGTCTCGCTTGCGGACGGCACGCTGGTCGCGCCTGTATACAATTTCCATGCCTGGGGTGGTGCGCAGAGCAAGGAGAGGATCGACAATGCCTACGTTGTCCGCTCAAAGGATGATGGCCGCACATGGGGCGATGTCTCGCTCATCGCGTCAAACAAGAACGAGACAGCGCTGATAGCCCTGCCCAACGGCGACCTCTTGGCCGTATTGCGCGGCTCAGACAGTCCGCAGGGGCTGCACAGCGCTCGGTCGGCCGACGGCGGCCGTACCTGGTCGGCCCCTGTTCAGGTCACACAGCCGCGCCAGCACCCCGCCGACCTGATACGCCTCTCCAACGGCGACATCCTGTTCGTCTACGGCAACCGCAACCCACCCTACCGCATCGAAGGGCTCATCAGCCGCGACGGCGGTCATACCTGGCTGGACCTGCTGCTCACCTTTTCCGGCCATCTCTACGGCTACACACGCGAGGAGACGCGGGCCACCGACCTCGGCTACCCGTCGAGCGTCGTGGGCACGGATGGCCAGGGCATCACCATGTACTACTACAATCCGGATATGCGCACGAGGCGGGATGCTCACCAGCGAGCCGGCAACCCCCTCTACGGCCACACCAACTACTGCGCCGTCGCCGTCTCCTGGCAAGAGGATGAACTGATCGCAGCGGTCGATAGCGCGATCAGCGGGCAGTAGGCTTCTTTCCTCCCCACTGCCCGCCGTCAGTTGCCTCGATTCTATCTGTTCTGTCTGCTTAGTGCGCCGGCATAGCAGCGCACACGCGCCCATCAGATCCCCAGCAGCCTCGCCGCATTGCCGCCGCAGACCAACCGCTTGGCATCCTCAGAGATGTCCGCCGTGATGATCTTCCCCAGCTGCGCCCTCGGGTCCATCAGCGCGATGTCGGAGCCGTACAGGACCCGGTCCGCGCCCGCCTCGTCAACCAGCTGCTCGATGACGCCCGGCGTGCGAAAGGTCGAGCAGGTCTCCAGGTAGACGTTAGGGTAGGTCTGCGCCGCCTTGATCGCCGCCGCCCGCGGCTCGGCGACATTGCCCGCGTGTCCGGCGACGAAGTTTGCGTTCGGAAACTGGGCGGCACAGTCCTCCAACAGACCGGGGTCCGAGTGCGGGTCCGTGCCCGTATGGAAGATGATCGCCAGACCGCGCTCATTCGCAAACTCGTAGATCGGGTGCCAGATCGGCTCGTTCAGGTCCCACTTGGTATAGGGCGGGTAAAGCTTGATCGCGACCATGCCCAGCTCGTCAACGGCCCGTGTCAGCTCTGCCACCATGCCATCCGGCATCGTCGGCGAAACATAGGCAAATCCGACGAAACGGTCGGGGTGCGCCGCCACAAAGCGGGCCGTAATGTCGTTGCCGGTCGTGCCGTCGGGGTGGAATATGTTGAACAGGCAGGCGACGTCGATCCCGACCCTGTCCATCGCGTGCAGAATCGCCGCCGGGTCGTCTATCATGTTGTACGTATCTTGGCGGCCCGTGTGCCCGTGAAAGTCGATAATCCTCTGGTCCCCGATCATGCCGCCCCCTCCCCTTGCAAGATGCGCTCAAGGTTCCCCGCGCAGATCAGCTCCAGCTCCGCATCGCTTAGATCGGTGTGGTGAAGATAGAAAAGCATCGTTCCCATCGCGTAGCGGTCATACCAGGAGCCGTAGACGAATCGCTCGACGCCGTACTCTGTACAGAGCGCCTCCACGTCGCCCAGCGGCTCCAGCCGGCTCAGTTCCAGGTAGGCGTTCGGCAACGCACTCATAATCGGACGCACCCACAGCGCATGCAGATAGTGCGCGCCGACCAGCACTGTGACAAGCTCCGGGAAGTCCTCCAACGTCGTCACCAGCTCTTCCGGGTCCGCGTCCGGCACCGGGATCCAGAGCGGTATCCGGTTCTCGCTCAGCCATGACAGCATCGACCCGTGCACCCAGGGTCGGAACGGCAGGCCAGCCACGCGCGTGTTGTTCAGCCGCACGCTGCGCACACGCCCCTGCCCGTGCAATCCCTGCACCTGCGCAATAGAGTCAGCCGCAGGCATGATCGACCACTGCGGAAAAAGCCGGCCGTCCTCGCCCAGCCACCCCTCCAGGAAACCGTTTCCGTCAACCGGGCTCACCTCTTCCGTCTGGGCATGGTAGATCAGCGCCCTCTCCACCCCGTGGCGGTCCATCTCGGCCAGGAGCTGCTCCCGGTTGCGGCACGGCGACGGCTCGTAATGCAGGTCACCCACGCGCACATTGGCGTCAAAAACGGGAACGCGCGCGCCAAACGTGAATTGGGAAGTCATATCTGGTCCCCGTATCTGCTACTTCGACCGGTAGTATTCGGCAACCTTCTTGATTGCCGTGCTGAAATCGGCCGCGTCCTGATCGCTATAGGACGGGTTCATCGGCATCACGACCGCCGTCTCGAGAAACTTATCGGAGCCGGGCAGTGAGATCGAGCCGTAGTCGATCGCCGCCGCGTCCTTACCGGCATAGGAAAAGTCGGAAGTCCCATAGGCGCGCTGTTGCGCCATCACCGGGTACTTGTTGACCGGGTAAACCATGTACGGCGAATTCGCCGGCACGCCTTCCGCCTGCAACGCGTCGGCAAACTGCGCCGCGGTCGCCCCGACCACCTCCGCGTCAACGTGAAAGCCGTACACCCAGTACGAGTGCGTTGCCTCCGGCAGGACCGGCTGCAACGAGAGACCTTCCTCACCGTCAACAACCTCGTTCAGATGGTTGGCGACCCACTGCTTGCGCCGCACCGCGTCGGTCACCTTCTTCAACTGCGCGACGCCGACCGCGCCCTGCAAGTCTGTCATGCGATAGTTCGGTGCCAGGTAATAGTGCTCGTAGACCGGACTGCGCGGATTGCCCTTGTCAGCGAACCACTTCAGCCGGTGCGCCAAATCGTCGCGATTGCTGATCACCATGCCGCCGTCACCGGTCGTCATGTGCTTGCCGCCGAAGCTGTAACAACCGAAGTCGCCCCACGTCCCGACCGGCCGCCCGCCGTACTCGGCCAGCTGCGCCTGTGCACAGTCCTCGATCAGGAAGAGATTGTACTTGCGCGCCAGCTCGACGTAGGCCTCCATCGGGCACGGATTGCCGAAGACGTGAACCACGATGATCGCCTTGGTCCGCTCCGTGATCTTCGCCTCCACGTCCTCAATGTCGAGGTTCCCGCTCTTGGGGTCGATGTCCGCGAAAATCGGCACCGCATTCTGGTAGAGGATGCCGATGATCGTGCCCATGTCGGTGACCGCGGTCGTGATGATCTCGTCGCCCGGATTGGGGTCGATGACGCCGACCGCCGTATGGACCGCGGCCGTCCCTGACGTGACCGCCTGCGCGTACTTGACTCCGTTCATCTCGGCGAAGTCCAACTCAAACTGGTCGACCTTGGAGCCGCCCAGCCGGTTCAGCTTGCAGGAGCGGATCACCTCAATCAGTTCGTTGATCTCCTCTTCGCCCATATCCCAATTCGGACCAAATGAACCACTGCGGACCGGGGGCGAGTTGCGTTCGATTGCGATTGCCATGTCGTACATCTCCTTGTCTTGTCGCGACTGCGGCTTCCTTCCAATCTGAAAGTCCGGCGAGACTCCCTGGTTCCCTTCCGGCGACTCGCACTCGTTGAGTGTTTGTCAGTCCAGCCTGAAGATGCGCCTCGCATTCTCTCGATAGACGAGATCGGCCTCCCGCTGCGTCTCGATCGCGTCGGCGTAGGCCCCGTATTCGAACCAGGGTGCAAACAACGGCTGGTCCGTCCCGAACATGATCCGCTCCGGCCCCAGAATGTCCATCGAACGCCGGATGGTGCCCGCGTTGATCCCGCTGCTGCAAAACTCGAAGTAAACGTTGGGCAGATCGACAACCTGGCGCGCGCCCTCTGCATCGTCGCCGTGCGCCTTGATGATGACCAGGTCCGGGTTGCGCTCGCAAGCCATGCGTACGCCCGGATAGGGCGAGCCGCCTTCATTCATATGGATTTTGGTCGGGCGCCCGAATCCTGCGATCGCGTCCAACAGGTCCTGCATCCGTTTGGTCTCCATGTTCCCGCCGAACGGGCAGTAGAGCTTGACGCCGACGAAGCGCGGGTCCTGGAAGTAGCGCTCCATCTGCTCGATGGAGCCGGCCAGGTCGCGCGGGTCGCAGGCAATATAGCCGCGC
>DAOUHX010000403.1:0-2641 GCA_034428395.1 Caldilineaceae bacterium | reverse complement strand
AGGAATCTCTCCTGATAGTCGCGCGCAATCGGCCCCAATTTGTGGCTACCGGGGATCACTGTCATGCAGCCGTTGTCGACCGTTGCGTCGTCGAGCGCGACCCAGCAGCTGACATGGTTCTGTGGCGCAAACATTGGCCAGGCGACCGAGTCCTGGTGCCAGTGGGTAACGGTACCGTTGAAGCGCGGTTTCATCATCAGTTGATCGGCGTAGAACTTGATGTTGGGCGTGCCCATAAGCTCCTCGATCACGTCCACGATGTCCGCTTTCTTGGCCACGGCCTCAAAGAGTTCGTCGTGGTAACAGAGGTAGACCATCTTGCGGATCATGTCGATGCGCGGCTCGACCGTCTTTGTGCCGTCGCGGAACTCCGCCTCGAACTGAATATAGTTGGAGGGCACATGGGTGAGCCGGCCGGCGGCGATGTCCTCGCTGCGCTCACGGAGGGCTTCGACCTCCTCATGCGACAGCACGCGGCCGTAGGGAAGATAGCCGTTGTCGTCAAAAAACTGTTTCTGTTCTGTGGTTATTGCCATGATCGTTCTCCTCGGAAGTCCGTTCTTGAAGTCGTGTGGCTCATTCGGTTCAGCTGGGCAGAAGTCTCGGCAAGAGTAAATGTACGATGATAACGCCCAACAGTCCAAACACGATACCGGGTCCGACCAGTAGGAAGCCGCGCTGGAGCGTGTAGAGAAGAACGTAGTCGGAAAGAATCAGTTGAAGCGGGGGGACGAATCCGCCCAGCAGGCCCCAGGTTGCGTACGTCCAGAAGGCGCCGAAGAGCAGTGCGCTCGACAGGGAGGCGATCACCTGCAACAGGATGGCTCTCTTCTCGGCCAGCGCGAGGACGGTTCCGCTCACCAGAGCGCCGATGCTCAGCACCAGCATGTCGGCCTGCCAGGGAACGTAGCCGCCGATGTCGGAGAGTGAAATCAGCCCCAGGTAGGCCAGAATGGCAGCGACGGCAAGGACTGATGCAGCCGAACGGAGGTATGAATGCAAAGCGTTACTCCTGCAGGTCGGCTTGCAGCCGCACGAGGCGTTCGTCGCGCCCGAAGGGGTGGATCAGGCGTATGCCGGCCTCGACGGTCCAAAGTAGCGGTGTAGACGCCTGCGCACGTGCGCCTATGATGCGGTCCAAGTCATAGATGAAAAGGGGGAAAGAGACTTCCAACTGCGCGTGGGGCGCCAGGGTCTGGTCGATGGTGGAGGCGCGGCTATAGAGGGCCTGGTCCACGTTGGGGTCGTTGCCGAGAAAGGCGCTGTTGCTTCCGCCGATGCGTTCACCATCCAGGAATACGTTGAAGAAGTAGCTATTCAAACGGATCGGCAAGGGCGAGCGGTTGTGAAGCTTGAATTGCAGAATGAGGCGAGCGCTGCCGTCGTCGGTGCGGTGTACCTCGGTCAGCTCCAATTCGAGGCTTTGCACACTCGTGATCGAACTGATGTAGTCGGAGGCGCCGCGCCAGCTTGCCACCAGTGCGATGAGACCGAGGGCAATGAGAAAGGTGTGGGCGATTCGCGCCGCGTTGGGGCGGACGACGTTCTCCCTTCGTACGCGCTCAGACACATCCCGCGAAGGACCTGCCGCGCACGGAGATATAGTCAACATGGATTTCGTCGGCGGCGCTCAGGTCCTTCGTCTTTGCGATCATATAGTGCAGGGCCCAGGCGCGGCGGCGCTTATCCGAGGTATTGGGGCTGGAAAAGTGCAGGTTCAGGCTATGGAATAGGAGGCAACCGCCGGCGGGTATGGGATTGGAAATCTCCAGCTCCTTCATTTCCTCGGTCAGAAGCTGAGGCAAGTGCTTGAGCTGAAGCAGGCCGTAGGTGTGGCTGCCGGGGATGCACCGAATGCAGCCGTTTTCGAGCGTGGCGTCATCGAGCGCAATCCAGCAGGTGATCTGATTCTGAGGAATGAGGAATGGCCACGAGGCGGAATCCTGGTGGTACTCCTTGACAGAGCCGTGACCGGGCGGCTTCATGAAGATCTGATCGCCGAGCAGCTTGATGTCGGGCTCTTCGAGGAGTTCGGCGATCAGGTCGACGATCTTTGGTTTTTTGGCGACAGCGAGGAAACTGGCGTGAATCGAGGCAGGGAAGTTTATCTTGCGCAGCTCGTCGAGCGAGCTGGCGGCCTGCACTTCGCCGCTGGCGACGACCGCCTCTTTCTCCAGGACAGGAATGCCCTTGATGTCGGCGGGAACATCGACGCGGCCGTAGCCGATGTCCTCGGTCAGCTGTTGCAGCTCTGCCAGTTCGCCGGCGTCGAGCAGTGTTGGGTAGGGCAAAAAACCGTCGCGCCAGAAGGCTGCCTTTTGCTCCGGCGTCAGAATCATCTCTTCCTCCATCGCGCCCAGTCAGGCGCGGCTGACGGGCTCAGTCGAGAGTCATGCGCGGGTCGAGTGCGTCGCGCAGACCGTCGCCGATAAAGTTGATACTCAGGACACAGATGGTGATCATGAGGCCGGGGGGAACCCAGAACCAGGGCATGTCTTCGATGATCGAGATATTTTGCGCCTCGTTGAGCATGTTGCCCCAACTGGGGATCGGCACCTGTACCCCCAGACCCAAAAAGCTGAGTCCGGCTTCGGTAAGGATGGCGCTGGCGATGCCGAAGCTGGCGGCGACGGTAATGGGC